>NZ_VXCS01000003.1:0-280068 GCF_052850545.1 Pseudoalteromonas sp. 1181_04 | reverse complement strand
ACGTCTGCAGGAAAGCTATTGGCTTCGAGCCGTCAGCGTTAACCTTTGACATGCGTGTACTGCCACTTTTTAATCTTAAAAAACTCGCGCTACCCATAAGAAAATGCAAGCTCGCACTCTTTGTAAGTAAAAGGCAAATCAGCATTATTCATAAGTGACTGTAAGCGTGTTTTATTAGGTATTATTTGAGTAATAAAGTCAGTCTGCTTTTCTTCTAATATGGTAGAATTTTATTTCTGTTTTCAATGCCAATGAGGGTTACCTTGCCTACCTCTGATTATCAACAAGTCTTAAATGAAATTACCGCTGAGGTGCAACCACTGTTATCACAAGGTAAAGTGGCGGATTATATTCCAGCATTGGCTGAGGTTGATGCTAACCAATTTTCTATTGCTATATATACGACTGATGGCCAGACATTTTGCGCAGGCGATTGCTCGCAACGCTTTACAATTCAATCTGTTTCTAAAGTAATGACGTTAACGTTAGCGCTGCAGCGCTATGGTAATGAATTGTGGCAACGAGTCGGCAAAGAGCCGTCAGGTACTGCGTTTAACTCTTTGACTCAGCTTGAGTTTGAAAAGGGTATACCGCGTAACCCTTTCATAAATGCCGGTGCTATCGTTACCTGTGATGCGTTATATAGCCGCTTGTCTGCACCTATGCATTCAATGTTAGAAACATTTAGGTTATTGTCTGGAAATAAGGGCATAGTGATTGATAAGAAGGTCGCTAATTCTGAGTATGAATTTCGTCATCGTAATGCTGCAATGGGGCATTTAATGAAGTCCTTTGGTAACTTTAAAAACGAAGTTGATGATGTGTTATGGGCATATTTTAATTTTTGTGCAATAGAGCTCAATTGTGTCGAATTGGCTAAAGCATATAACTTTCTGGCCAATAAAGGGATAGATAACGTGTCTAATAGACGCGTACTTTCAAGTCTGCAAAACAAACAGCTCAACTCATTATTATTTACCAGCGGCCTCTATGATGCGGCGGGCGATTTTGGTTATAGGGTTGGTATGCCGGGTAAATCAGGAGTATCGGGCACTATATTAGCGGTGTTACCGAATAAGTTTACAGTGGCAGTATGGTCGCCTGGGTTAAATTCATTTGGCAACTCGGTGGCAGGAATAGCAGCCCTTGAGCTGCTATCTAAAAAACTTGATATCTCTATTTTTTAACTAATATGTATTGGGAGTTGTTACTGCTCCCAATAAACCTGTTCGAGGCAGTCTTCACGCTCAGGTAAACCACGAGATAAGCGCGGTGAATGCTGTACTAACACCTCAAAACTGGCACGGTTAGCATACTTACTAATTTGTGCTAATGATGAGTAGGTCATTGCCGGTTGCTGGTGTTTAGCTGAATTACCAACATTGAGCTTATGGTAAACATTTGCCGATAAGTCATGTAGTACCGCCGCTAATGCACAATCTCCTGCACCATTGGTGTTCTTAATAGAGTCTGGACCACCCATAAATGGCGCTGTATGGCTGTATGCACGAATTGGCTGCTGACAGTCAACTTTGCGCATAGCGCGCGAAAACTCATAACGATTGAAATCTGGTATTGCGCCAGGCAGCAATGGGTATTCTGTTTCTCGTTTAAATTGCTCATCGATGTAGCCTGCCATAAACAAGCCTTTTTCACCTGCGGTACAGATCACTAAATCTACCCAATCAAGTGCTTTATCAGCAGCAAGTAGAGGGTCTTCAAAGCCAGTTATTGCCAGCCCTTCTTCCTCATTCATTGCTAAAATATCAACATGTTTTTCAACAAAACTAGCCCACCAAGTAGGGTCTTGCTCGATTAAAAACTTAGTACCAAGAGTGAGTACGACAGGGATGCCAGCATCATTGGCATATTTGACAGCTTGCATTGTTGCTTCTGTCATCGTCTCAGAACCTTGCGTACGCATTAAGTAAGCACTGATCACTAATGCCGATGAGTTCTCTATTAACTCCTGATCGATTGATTCAGGTCGTAGGTGGTTCATCAGCCCTGCGCTGATGGCAAAAGTACGTTCACCAGTATCGTCAATGAGTGTAAAGCAGCGACCGATCGGACCATCTACCGGTTGTAAGTAGTCGAGATCGACACGACTTGAGGTGTTACATAAAAAGCGATAAGCGTAGCTACCAATTTTAATGTTTTCACTCATCACACCCAGTAGTACAGAGCGGTCATCCGCTAATACTGAGTAGTTGTGCATAGTGTTGCCGATAGTACCGCCTGCAAACTCATAATCGATCATATCGTTGAGTTTTAAGCGGTCATATAATGCATTGGTTATATCACTATCAATAACTTGCGACATACCTCGGCGCAGTTGAAATTCGTCAAGGAAAGCTTGATCGACTTTAGCTTCTATATCAACTACGATTTGATCTATCCCTGTGATGTAGCTGCGTTGCAACTTATCACTGGCGTTGAGTTGATTAGTAAGTGGATCTTTGGCTTCCACTGGAAAATAATGTTTATGCCTGCGGCGTCCAGGAAATTTCATTTGCTACCCGTGTGTTGTGAGCTAAATAAAAAAAGCGAGAGATTATATCGTAAATCGCACGGGGTGAGCCATGTTAAAGCTGTTTTAATTTGTTTTATTTTTATCACTAATCAGTATATTTAGCGTTTTAATGGCCTAAGTGAGTATAATTAAACAATAATTAGTTAAAGATTAAGTCAATGAGTGAACAATTGAACGATCAATATTGGATGGCGCAAGCTCTAGAGTATGCAAAAAAAGCGGAGCAGTTGAATGAAATTCCTGTCGGTGCTGTACTGGTCAAAGATAATCAGTTGATTGCAGCTGGCTATAATCGTTCGATTACCGATAACGATCCTTCTGCTCATGCAGAGATGATTGCGATACGCGAAGGTGGCAAGGTCGTTAATAATTACCGCTTGATTGATTGTACTTTATACGTCACGTTGGAGCCATGCTCTATGTGCGCCGGGTTGCTAGTACACAGTCGTATCAAACGTTTAGTGTTTGGTGCTGCGGATGAAAAAACAGGATCAGCAGGCTCTATTATGAATCTATTACAAGATCCTAGATTAAATCATCAGGTTGAAGTTGAGGCCGGAATACTAGGTGAGTTATGTGGGCAAACTATTTCTGATTTTTTTAAACGCCGCCGTCAAGAAATAAAAGCTGCAAAGAAAGCTTTGCGTGACCTGAAGGCTTAACCTGCAGGTGCTGCAATGCTTAACTCTGCCATTTGTTGCATTGCAAACATTCTGCGACGCCAAATTACTTTTCTATGTAAATTACGCAGCATTATTCTGCGACGGGTAGATGATGAATAAATAACATTTCGTTTGAACGAATGTGTACGCCGACGTTTCAGCATGGTTTCTCCTGAAAATGTGAGAGTGAGAAAAGATATAAGTTAATTATATACTTGATACTACACATTAGTGATCATTTGATGACAAGTAAATAGATATTTTAGTTTGCGCGTACCTATCGCATTTAAAGTTATTTTTATTGTTCGCCGTTATCTTTTTTTTGCGGTGCTTGCTCATCGATACTGTCATCTTTTGCTGGGGAGACCGTGGTTTGTATTGTGGCAGGCTTTGGATTTTTAATCTCAGCAGCTTGGGTAGTAGGTTGATCTATTTGTTCAGCATCATCGGGTTCAGTAGTCGGTGTGCTGATCGCGTCATTTTCATCTAACCAAACTAGTGCATCGTAGTAACGACGAATATTATCCACGTACTTGACTGCAACGTCACCGCGCGAATAGCCATACTTGGTTTTACGGTAGTAACGTTTTTTGATTAATAGCGGTAAGCGTTTTTTCACATCAGCCCATTTATCAGGGCTAGCACCTTGCTGCTCGGTAATAATACGAGCATCGTTCACGTGACCCCAACCAATATTATAGGATGCTAAAGCTAGCCAAGTACGATCTGGCTGAGGAACGCGGTCGGGAATTCGTTTTTCTAGCTTCGTCAAATATTCTGCGCCGCCTTTGATATTTTGCTCAGGAGCAAGACGATTAGTTACGCCGACCTGCTTTGCAGTATCACGAGTGAGCATCATAATACCACGAACTCCTGTGGGGGATTTTGCTCGCGGATTCCACATTGATTCTTGATAACTTAAAGCTGCAAGTAATCGCCAATCTAGGCTGCCTGCATATTGCTCAAACCAAGGTTGATATTTTGGCAGTGTTTCTTTAATTGCTTCAATATAGGCAAGGGTATTAACGTAGTTAAATTGGCGGACATGGCCAAAATATTTTTCTTCAAGTACATAAAGCTGATTACTTTGTTTTACTTCACCAAAAAACGGCACCATTAACGCATATAACGAATCGTCGCCGTCTTTGCGCAGCAGCCAAGCAATGGGATCGTTACGAGTGACAGAAAAACCAATACTAAGATTAGGGTGATAGCGACGAAACAACGATAGGGTATGTGAGTCGGCAAGAGTGTAATCAATTTCACCATCGATCACTGCTTGTAATAGCTCTTCTTCGTCGAGATCTTCTGTTTCGCGCCAATTTAAATTGGGGTGAGTTTGTTTAATTTGTTGCAGTGCCAATGAATGGCTACTTTTGGCAAGTACTGTCAGGTTATCGGTTAGATCATCAAAATCACGAGGTCTTACTCTACCTTGTTTATAAACCAGTTTTTGGCTAATTGTGCGATAGGTTGGGCCAAAACGGTAATCTTGGGCGCGTACTTTATTGTACGTTAAACCAGAGGCTATTAAGTCTAAATCGCCGCTATCTAAGCGTGAAAACATGTCGGATAAGTTAAAAAATGGCACCATCTCCAGTTCAACCCCAAGGTGATCTGCAAACTCTTGCGCTAACTCATATTCAAATCCTTGTTCACCTTGCACTGCTTGATAATAATTACTTGCTCCAGCTAACGTACCTACTCTGATTTTGTTTTGAGTTTTTATTTGGCTGAGTTGAGATTGCTGCTGTTGCATATCGCAGGCACACAAAAGCATTACTAACGTAATGATTGTTATTAGCTTTTGTTTAAACATACTGTGCCCCTTGAATGCTATTACACCCTTATATCAAAACTTTGCGATGACGTCACTTGGCGATTTGTCATAGATGACTTTACTGTGTTTTATATTTCATCTGCCACTAGGTATAATTAGCAATAAACGATGCTAACTTATAGCGCTCTTGCTGCAATTTTAATTCCCTGCTTAACCTGTATTTCCGAGTTACTTGAGTATATAATACCCGCCTAAAATATCGTTCAATCCCTAACCCCGGATGAAAATACCTATGTTGATCCTTCGTGGTGCACCAGCACTTTCCGATTTTAGAGTTCAGAAAATTTTAGCCCGTTGCCAACAGGCGCAACTTCCAGTCACTAATGTATACGCTGAGTATGCACACTTTGCAGATCTAACCGCACAGCTGTCAAGTGATGAGCAAACTAAGCTTGAGAAGTTACTTACCTATGGTCCAACGATTGCCGAACATACACCTGCAGGCACTTTGGTGTTAGTAACGCCTCGTCCTGGCACAATCTCGCCATGGGCTTCAAAAGCGACGGATATTGCACATAATTGTGGCTTAACTCAAGTACACCGTGTTGAGCGCGGCATCGCTTATTATGTTGAAGGTGACTTAAACGCTGAGCAATTAAATCAAGTTGCAGCCTTATTACATGACCGCATGACCGAAGCAACGCACAGCGCAATGGACGACGCTGCGACGTTATTCCGTACTGATGCACCGAGTCAAATGTCATCAGTTGACATTTTAGCCGGCGGCCGTGAAGCGCTAGCAACTGCAAACGTTGAGCAAGGTTTTGCCCTTGCTGATGACGAAATTGATTACTTGGTAGAAAACTTCCAAAAGTTAGGGCGTAACCCGAACGACATTGAATTATTTATGTTTGCACAAGCAAACTCAGAGCATTGTCGTCATAAAATTTTTAATGCAGATTGGACCATCGATGGTGTAGTTCAGCCTAAATCGCTATTCAAAATGATTAAAAATACCTACGAGCTAAACCCTGAAAACGTATTATCTGCTTATAAAGATAACGCCGCAGTAATGAAAGGTTCGAAAGCAGGTCGTTTCTTCCCAAATGCTGAAGGTGAATATGCATATCATCAAGAGAACATTGAAATCTTGATGAAAGTTGAAACCCATAACCACCCAACTGCGATTGCTCCATTTTCTGGTGCTGCTACCGGTTCAGGTGGTGAAATTCGTGATGAAGGTGCAACAGGCCGTGGCTCTAAGCCAAAAGCAGGTTTAGTTGGCTTTACTGTATCAAACTTACGTATTCCTGGTTACGAGCAACCGTGGGAAACTGATTTTGGTAAGCCTGCTCGTATCGTTACAGCATTAGATATTATGACTGAGGGCCCATTGGGTGGCGCTGCGTTTAATAATGAGTTTGGTCGTCCAAACTTAGTCGGTTACTTCCGCACTTATGAAGAGCAAGTAATCAGTCATAATGGCCTTGAGGTGCGTGGTTACCACAAGCCAATTATGCTTGCCGGTGGTTTAGGTAATATTCGTACTGACCATGTACAAAAAGGTGAAATTCCTGTTGGTGCTAAGTTGATTGCGTTAGGTGGCCCAGCGATGAACATTGGTTTAGGTGGCGGTGCCGCTTCATCAATGGCGTCAGGCCAATCAAATGAAGATTTAGATTTTGCATCAGTGCAACGTGAAAACCCAGAAATGGAACGTCGTTGTCAAGAAGTCATCGATAAATGCTGGCAGTTAGGTGATGCTAACCCAATCGCGTTTATTCACGATGTCGGCGCGGGCGGTTTATCAAATGCATTCCCTGAGCTTGTTAATGACGGTGGTCGTGGGGGCAAATTCCAACTGCGCGATATTCCAAATGATGAGCCGGGCATGGCACCGCATGAGATCTGGTGTAACGAGTCTCAAGAGCGTTATGTACTTGCTGTCGCGGTTGAAGATTTTGACCGTTTTGAAGCCATTTGTAAGCGTGAACGTGCGCAATATGCAGTGATTGGTGAAGCGACTGAAGAGCGTCATTTAACCGTTGCAGATAGCCATTTTGGTAACAACCCCGTTGATTTACCACTGGATGTGTTATTAGGCAAAGCACCTAAAATGCACCGTGAAGCGCAATCTCAACAAGTTATTGGTAAAGCGCTGGATACTACAAATATTGACGTAAGTGAAGCGGCAACACGTTTATTACGTTTACCTGCGATTGCTGAAAAGACGTTCTTGATCACCATTGGTGACCGCTCAGTAACAGGGCTAGTTGCTCGTGACCAAATGGTTGGTCCTTGGCAGGTGCCAGTTGCTAACTGTGCCGTAACTGCAGCAACGTATGACACTTACCATGGTGAGGCAATGTCTCTTGGTGAGCGTACACCTGCAGCATTGCTTAATTACGGCGCATCAGCACGTTTGGCCGTAGCTGAATCATTAACCAATATTGCTTGTGCTAACATTGGACCGCTTGAAAACATTAAGTTGTCTGCTAACTGGATGGCAGCAGCTGGTCACCCTGGTGAAGATGCGGGTCTTTACGAAGCAGTTAAAGCGGTGGGTGAAGAGCTTTGCCCTGCGCTTGGTTTAACCATCCCTGTGGGTAAAGACTCTATGTCGATGAAAACCCAGTGGGATGAGAATGGCGAGCAGAAGTCAGTAACCGCACCATTATCACTTATTATCACCGCGTTTGGTCGTGTTGACGATGTACGTAAAACGGTTACTCCGCAGCTACGTACAGATAAAGGTGAAACCTCACTTATCTTGGTTGACTTAGGTGCAGGTAAAAACCGACTAGGTGCTTCAAGTTTAGCGCAAGTTTATAAGCAATTAGGTGATGTAACGCCAGATGTAGATAGCCCTGAATTACTAAAAGGCTTTTACAATGCAATGCAAGCGTTAGTCGCTGATAATAAGTTACTTGCTTATCATGACCGTTCAGACGGTGGTTTATTTACCACAGTGGCTGAAATGGCATTTGCGGGTCATACTGGTGTGACTGTTAATTTAGATGGTTTAACAGGTTCTGACATTGAAGCACTTTATAATGAAGAGCTCGGTGCGGTAATCCAAGTTGCTAACAGTGATTTAGAGGTCGTGAATGCAGTATTTGCTGAGCATGGCATTGCTGCAATCAGCCATGAAATTGGCACACTTAACAGTGACGACAGTGTGGTATTTAACCGCGCTGGTAACCCTGTACTCAGTAATACGCGTACTGAATTACGTACTATTTGGGCAGAAACCACCTACCAAATGCAAGCACGTCGTGATAACCCTGATTGTGCTAAGCAAGAATTTGATGCCAAGTTTGATGTTAAAGACCCTGGTCTTAACGTTAAACTAAACTTCGATTTAAATGAAGATGTGGCAGCACCGTATATTGCGACAGGCGCTAAGCCTAAAATGGCTATCTTACGAGAGCAAGGTGTTAACTCGCATTTAGAAATGGCAGCTGCATTTAACCGTGCTGGTTTTGCGGCAGTTGATGTACACATGAGCGATATTCTTGAAGGGCGTTTAAGTCTGGAAGAGTTTAAAGGCTTAGTGGCATGTGGCGGCTTCTCTTACGGTGACGTGTTAGGTGCTGGTGAAGGTTGGGCTAAATCAATCTTATTTAATGATATGGCACGTGAGCAGTTCCAAAGCTTCTTTGAGCGCCAAGACTCATTTAGTTTAGGTGTGTGTAACGGTTGTCAGATGTTATCAACATTAAAAGAGTTGATCCCTGGCACTGAACATTGGCCACGCTTTGTGACGAATAAATCGGAACGTTTTGAAGCACGTTTTAGCTTAGTTGAAGTGCAAGAGAATCCTTCGGTATTCTTCAACGGTATGGCGGGCTCTCGTATGCCTATCGCAGTGTCTCACGGTGAAGGTCATGCTGAGTTTGCTAATGATGCAGCAGTGAAAGCAGCGCTTGAGTCAGGTACTGTAGCGGTTAAGTTTGTTGATAACTACGGTAATCCTACAACACAATACCCTGCTAACCCGAACGGCTCGCCAGAAGGTATCACAGGCATTACTTCAGCTGATGGCCGTGCTACAGTAATGATGCCACACCCTGAACGTGTATTCCGTGCGGTTGCTAACTCGTGGCACCCAGATGAGTGGCGCGAAGATAGCCCATGGATGCGTATGTTCCGCAATGCACGTAAAAATGTAGGTTAAACTATATTTATACACACTAGATTCATTATCTAGTACTAGAATAAAAGGCTGCATTATGCAGCCTTTTTTGTTTATGCTGGTCAAAGGTCAAAGGTCAAAGGTCAAAGGTCAAAGGTATTTTAAGGATAATATGTTTAAGCGTGTAGGTTGGGGGTTATTAATTCTAGTGCTAAGTGTACTTTCACTTGGCTATATTTTTCGCATGCCGATCACTTTGCATTTTGTTGCTCCTTCACTGCATCAAGCTGGAGTTGAACTGCATTGTTTGGATTGGTCGTTAACAACCAATCTGGATCTCCATGTACAGCGAGCATGTATTGGCTATCAAGGGCAGTTGCTTGAATTAGCTGATATTACGGCCAATACTCAAAACATCACGGTTAACCGTGCAAATTTAATACTGGTAACCCCCGATTTTTCGACTGAGCCTAGTGTGGCAAAAAAGCTTGCTTTGGCGTTACCGCAAAGTCGCCCGTTGTTACATCTAAAACGTTTAGTGATCACTCAGTCTCAATTAAAAAAGCCACTTATTATCAGCATAAATGAGCCGGTGTTAAATGAGTTTGTTGTTACTGGTGATGTGAAAGCTGAGGTTGACGTTAAAAATACCAAGTTGGCAGGAAATATTGAGCTTGATGAGCGACTACTTTCTACAGTTAAGGCCGCGACTGTAAACTCGATTGCAGGATTTAATTTAACTAGCCAAAATAGATTCGCTTTTGATGGTATTGTACTTGATATAGACACTCAGCTAGGTGCTGATTTCACTTACGCCATCAATACCTGCTCGATGACAATTAAAAGTAGTGGCAAAGTCAGTAGTCACTATAACTTAAATTCAAAAACATTAACCCTAGATGCTCAGCAATTAGCAACAACACTCAATGGCAAAAATGAGTGTTTACAAAGTTTGGCTGGTGTTATCGATGATGATGCGCAGCAGCAATTTGTTACTCGGCAAATACCGTTAAATTGGCGATTAGTTTTACCTAGTAAGATAATTGTGCAAGACACTCAATTGACATTAGATCAGCTAACATTGCAGGCAGGATCACAACTGCTAATGAATGTTAAACAGTTAGCGGTTGATATAAAGAACCCTTTTGAAACCCTATTGGCACAATTCGCGTTGTCGTTTTCGAGTGATGATATTGCATTATTAGATATAGCCGCGAGTGTTGTTAGCAGTGATATTGATGGTAACTATCAGTTAAAAGTGGCTGCGCTGCCTGATTTTATCGATGTTGATGCGCAGCATATTAGTGCACAAGGGCATTTTTCAATAAATAGCATATTGGCTGCACAGCCTGCTCTCGAATTGTCAGCACAATTAGCGCTGGGGCAATTAAAAGTGCATGATATTGGTATTGATAATTACCAAGCAACTTTTAAGGCGAAGCTACAAAGTAATCAATACTTAACCGCTAGCTTATCGAGTCAGATTGATACTGTTAATATGGGGAGTATTAAACTATCTCAGCTGACGAATCAGCTAACTGCTGCAGGAAGTTTGTCAGCAGGGGAATTGTTTTTTGATTTAACCAGTGAAACAAAGTTAGCCAAGCTACAAACGGAAGAGTTACGACTTAACGACATTCACATAAGCTCAACAGGTTTACAAAGTCGTGCCTTGCAAGCATCTCATCATATATATGTAGAAGGGATAGAGCTTGTAGCAATGCATAATATAACAAGCACAGCTCATCCATTTGAGGTGATAATTTCAGAGCAGTTAGTTACTAAGCTTAACCCACTGCTTCATCAATTTGTGCCGCTTGCAACCTTAACAGATGGTAAAGTCAGTGGCCGTATTGCTGGTGATATTAATCTGCAACAGGCCGATCTCTCTTTACAGCTAGTCGGTGTAAGTGGTTTATACACAGATTACCTTGCTAAGCATTTTAATACTCAATTTACAGGTCGTTATGATTCAGGGCAGCTTAATGTTGTGCCTTCTACATTTGAACTAAATGAATTACGAGCTGGTGCTGTGGTGAAGCAGCTAACAGGGTTTTGGCAAGTGCGGGCAAATGAACTTGCTGTTACGGAGCTTACAGGGAAGGTTATGGGAGGGCATTTTTTGCTGGATAAATATCGCCTTACAGAAGAGCCGCAACAAGCATTAGTTACATTTGACAATATAGATGCTAGCAAGGTCATTACCCTTGATGCTAAATCGGGTATTAACTTAACTGGAAATGTAGCTGGACACTTGCCTGTTTATTTCACAAAAGCGGGTATTGAGGTTAAAGGTGGGCAGCTTGTTAATCAAGGTGCTGCTAAATTACTTATCACTGATAATGCAGCTTTTAATTCGGTAAAGGCTCAACAACAAGAGTTAGGACCTATACTTGGCTTGCTTGAAAATTTAGATATTCAGAGTATTAAAAGTAGTGTTAACTTAAAACCTGACGGCTGGATGACCTTAGGCGTTAATTTGCAAGGGTATAATCAACAGCAAGCACAGCAAGTTAATTTTAACTATAATCATGAAGAGAACGTGTTTACACTATTACGAGCACTGCGCTTAAGTGATGAAATTACGCAAAAAGTTGAACAAGAGTATTCAACAAAAGGAAGTAATAATGACTAAATGGTTAGTAATATTAACCGCATTGGGATTACTCAGTGCATGTACGCATCGTGTTGAGGTGGCCGCTAAGGAACCTATTACAATTAACTTAAATGTTAAGGTCGATCATGAAATCCGCGTAAAAGTTGATAGAGAACTCGACAGTTTATTTAGTGATGACAGCGAATTATTTTAAGGAGCAAGTATGAATATAGTAAAAAATAAAAAACTAAGCATTGTCACTTTATTAAGTGCGGTGTGTTTGTCGTTTTCGGCTTGGGCCATTTCGTTAGATGATGCAAAAAATCAAGGGCTAGTGGGTGAGGACAGCTCGGGTTATTTAGGCCTTGTGGTGCAAAATGCAGAGGCAAAAGTGGTTGTCGATGAAATTAATGCTAAACGTAAAGCACAATATTTAAAGCTCGCTAAAAAGAACAACTTGTCGCTTTCTCAAGTAGAAGCGCTGGCAGCTGCTAAAACGATTGAAAAAACCCAATCGGGTCACTTTGTTGAAGTGAACGGAGAATGGGTTAAAAAGTAACATTCCTTTTTACTAAAAGCTGAGTGATTAAGCACTCGGCTTTTTACATCCAGCAAGTAATTGTTGCCAAAAGTCGATGCCTTTTCGGCGAGCTAAATTGATGTTGTGATCTGGAATTGATTCAGGTTCATTATAATCATCAAGTGCTGCACTCATACTAGCCTCACGAATTAGATGTAAGGTAGGAAAAGGCGCGCGGTTAGTGTAATTTGCTGCATCATTGTCATCACTATCGGCAAACACATAGTCAGGATGAAAGTTGGCTATTTGATATTTACCTTCAAAGCCTTGGGCAACTAATAGCGCATTGGCTAAATCCACTAAATCTAAAAATTCCTCAAAGTCAGTAAAGCCTTGTTCAAACATCAATAATGTAGTCTCTCGAGCCGGTTGTTGATCAAGTTCAATACATTGTTCGATCATCTCCATCACAGCATCATCAATGCTGGTTGCTTGGCTGGTTTGATAATGAATGCAATTATTTTCAACTTCTTTACGGGCAAAGGGGCAAAAGTTATATTTAACAATGACATTAGCTACCCATAAACGGGTTTGTTGTTCTGGTAAGGTTAGTTTTTTTTGTTCAGTCATTGTGTGGCTCTAAAAACTTGTTAATGATGGCGATCGTTTTCGCGATGGCGCCTTGGTTGTTAGCAACACATTGTGCTGCCTGTAGACCTAGCTGCTGGCAAAACGCTGGTTGTTGATGAAGCTCGTATAGTTGCTCCGCTAACATCTTTGTATCGCTTACTTGTATACACCCACCTGATGCAATCAGTTCAGGGTAAACATGGTTGAAATTATAGGTATGCGGGCCTGTTAAAACACCGACAGAAAATGCCGCTGACTCGAGAGGGTTATGCCCGCCACGTGCAATTAAACTGCCGCCAATATAATTGATGTTGGCCATACCATATAAACATTGCAATTCACCTAAAGTATCAGCAAGGAGTACTTGTTCGCTTTGATAGTTATTTTTACTGCGGCGGCTAAAGCTCAATGGTGAGTCATCAAGCAATGTGGCGACCTTATCAAATTGTTCTGGGTGGCGCGGCGCAATAACTAGCAGTGCATCTGGAATCTGTTTTAGCAGCTGCTGCTGAGCAGCTAATATCAGCTCATGCTCACTAGGGTGCGTGGAACCGGCAACCCAGATAAAGCGCTGATTATTGTATTGGCTTTTTAGGGTATCGACTTTGTCTAACTGCTCACTAGTTGGCTTTATATCAAATTTAATTGAGCCAGTAATATGCACTTTTTGCTCATTGAGGCCAAGCTCAATAAAGCGTTTAGCGTCTTCATGATTATGACCAGCTAAAGCGGAAATTGATTGCATTATAACCTTAGTTAATGGCGCTACTTTTTGATAACCTTGTTGCGATTTTGCTGAAAGCCGCGCATTGAGTATCAGTACAGGAATATTCTGTTGTTTGCACTGCGCCATAAGATTAGGCCAAAGTTCGGTTTCTAAAATACATATTAACGTGGGTTTAACACGCTTTAAAAAGCGCGCTGTAGCACAAGGGTAATCAATAGGTAAATAGGCGCACTGTAACGAGTCTTTAAAATTATTATGTATTTGTTCACGGCCTGTGGGGGTGTTACAGGTTATCATAAATGAATAACTTGGCTGTTGGTATTGTAGCTCTTTAAGCAAAGGCGTTGCAGCAAGTACTTCACCAACTGAAGCGCAGTGGATCACTATTAGATCATCTTTTAATACTGTACTTTCTTGTGAGGTTTTTTTTACTGTAATGAAGCCAAACCGTTCAGCAAAGTGCGCGCGATAACCTGCGTTCTTTTTACCTCTAAGTATATATAAATAAAAGGTTATGAGAGGACTTAGCAAATAAAGAATCAGTGAATAAAAAAAGCGTGCCATTTTTCAGCCTCGAATTATAAACACTAATGATAACGCGGATACCCTTTAAGCAAAATGCGAAATTGTTAAAAAGCGTTAGAACAGAGAGTTTTGGGTGTTTAGTTGCAGCTAATTTGGTAATATTTAACTACCATTATGAAAAATACAGTCGTTATGAAATTCAAATTGATAAAAGCCGTGGTATTAACCAGTTTTATGAGTTGCGCATTGCCTTCACTTGCAACACCAACTGCTTACTTACCAATTGGCATGGATGCACAGCTTGATCATCAGCTCGATACGTTATTTGCCTTGACGTCAGGCACACCGATGACAAAGCCTTACCGCTTAACGGAAGTTGAAGCTGCGCTTGCTAAATTGCAAAATGTACAGCCAAGTTTAGTCGCGGCAATACGTGCTAAAATTAAGCCTTATCAAGGCAGCGATAATATTACTCGAGTAGGTGTTAAGCTGCGTGCTGATGGCAGCAATGCAACTAAACTTGCCAATCAACGTGGTGTGAGCTCTGATGAATGGGGGCAAGTGTTCTTTGAGGGTATTTGGCGTCCTAATGACTATACCTTGATGCAAGTGGGAGTCGATTATCGCGCGAAGCAAAATAAATTCGTTAATTATAACAGTTTTGTCAGCTTTGCCGGTGATGACCTGCAGTTAAATATTGGTTATAAAGAGCATTGGTTTTCGCCGTTTAAGCAGTCAGCTCAGATTATCTCTACTAATGCGCGTACCTCGCCATCTATTTCATTAGGGATGGTGGCACCAGCCCATAACTGGTGGAACTTTGATTTTGAGCTTTATTACTCCGAGCTTGAACATGTTGAAAAAGGCATTAGATATCAAGATGAATTGCACGATGGCACACCTCGCTTAGCTGGCACACATATTAGTTTAGAGCCTGTAGAGGGGTGGAAAATCGGCATGAATCGTATGATGCAATTTGGTGGTGGGCCACGTGATGTTGGTTTTAGCGATGTAGTTAAAGCATTCTTTGACCCTGCAGGTAATGATAATGGTGCAATAGCGGGGGGCCCTGATAATGAACTTGGCGACCAGTTTGCTTCAATAACGAGTGTTGTGAACTTTAATTGGGGTATGCCGGCAGAGCTTTATTTTGAGTATGGCGGCGAAGATACCAAAGAACACAAAAACTACCAATTCGGTAATATTGTTTATAATTATGGCGTGTTCTTACCTCAATTAACTAGCGATATCTCACTTCGCTACGAATATACTAATATGCACAGTCAATGGTATAGAAATTATATATATCCTACTTATGGTAACACTAAAGATGGTTTTGTTATTGGCCACTATGCCGCTGATCAACGTTATTTACATGATGCTGTTCCATCACGTATACATAGTTTAGAAGCCACCTATGCAGCAATATCGGATTCTTTTTGGCGTGCGAAATTCACTTTGCTCGATAATGAAAGTGGTCATGTTGATGAGTTTGGTGTAGTAAGTGAGCAATATGAACAAGGGATCGAGTTACAAATCAGTAATAACCGAAAGTGGCATGAATATAATATTGAAACAACTTTAACTTACGGCGAAGATGTCTTTGGTGATAACTATACGTGGTTGTCAGTGGCACTTTTTTGGTAGTAGCTAGTCAGACTAATTTTGAGAGGATTACCCATGTCTAATATTGATTCTGTAGCGAGCAGCTACCTTGAAAGTTTAACCCGTCACCAAGTATTGTTTGAAACGATGGAAACATACCACCCTCAAGTAATGCAATTGCTTGAAGTTTGCCACAGTACTTTGCAAGCTGGTGGAAAAGTAGTTTGGTTTGGTAATGGTGGCAGCGCAGCAGATGCTCAGCATTTAGCTGCAGAGTTTGTCGTACGCTACAAATTAGAACGTGGCCCATTAGCATCTATGGCGCTAACAACCGACACTTCCATCTTAACTGCGCATAGTAATGACTATCACTTTGACACAGTTTTTGAGCGTCAGGTTCTTGCGTTATGTAAGCCTGAGGATTTAGTGATTGGTTTAACTACCTCTGGTACTAGCGCTAATATTAATTTAGCGCTAGCTGCTGCAAATGAAATAGGTGCTTATACAGTTGCATTTACAGGCCGCGATGGCGGTAAAGTAAAAGATATCGCTAAATTATCCATTATTATTAAAGATGACGAAACCGCACGTATTCAAGAAGCGCATATGTTTATTGGTCATTGGTTATGTGAAGCCATTGATATGGTTGTAGCGGGGCAGAGGTAATGGATCTAGCGTTATTAAAAAACCTGTCTAACGCTAAAATATTAGTGGTTGGTGATGTGATGCTTGACCGTTATTGGCATGGTGATTCAGGGCGCATATCGCCAGAAGCACCTGTGCCAATAGTGAAAGTAAGTAAATTTGAAGATAAAGCCGGTGGCGCCGCAAACGTGGCAAAAAATATTGCCCGTTTAGATGGTAAAGTTGGCTTGTTGGGTTTAATTGGTGAAGATGAAAGCGGCCAAATCTTAGAGCGAATTCTTGCTGATGAACGTATAGATTCACAATTAGTCAGTGTTTGTGATTTGCCAACTATTTCAAAAATGCGTGTGATTAGCCGTCATCAACAAGTCGTTAGACTTGACTTAGAAGAGATGTTTACTGAGCAACACAGCCAACTACTTTTAAACCGTCTGGAATTAGTATTAGATGAGTACGACTTTGTTTTATTCTCAGATTATAATAAAGGCTCATTAAGCTTGATCCAGCAAATGATAAAACTTGCTAAAGGTGCTGGAAAAACAGTTCTAATTGATCCTAAATCCTCAGACTTAAACTTATATCGCGGTGCTGATTTTATTACTCCTAACTTGAATGAATTTAAGCTTGCCGGTGGTAAAACAGATTCGGAACAGCATTTAGCAGACAGTGCTCGAGCACTGATCAGCGATGCAGGGATCGCGGCCATGCTATTGACTCGCTCAGAGCAAGGTATGTCACTTATTAGTGCCGATGAAAAACACGATTTTGCAGCGCAACAGCTTGAAGTCAGTGATGTTACCGGTGCTGGTGATACTGTTATTGCAACTCTGGCGGTGATGTTAGGTGCAGGAATGCAGCCTAAAGATGCAGTGGAAATTGCTAACCTTGCGGCTGGAATTGCAGTGAGTAAATTAGGGGCAGCTACGGTATCGCCTGAAGAGTTAAGTCGTAAGTTAGGTCAATACTTACAAAAAACCGGTGAGCATTATCAAACCCCATTTGATGATGTGCTTCAGCATATTGAGTTTGCAAAGCAAAATGGTGAAACTATCGTGTTCACCAATGGTTGTTTTGACATTTTACATGCGGGGCATGTGCGTTACTTAGCACAAGCCAAAGCACGTGGAGATCGTCTAGTCGTCGGTTTAAATAATGATGAATCAATAACGCGTTTAAAAGGTCCAGAGCGCCCTATTAACCCGCTTGATGAGCGTGCTATGGTGCTGAGCGCTTTGGCATCAGTTGATTGGGTAATTCCATTTGGTGCAGTTGAAGAAAACGATACACCCGCTAAATTAATTGAGCTGATCAGTCCTGATATCTTAGTAAAGGGTGGAGATTACACTGTTGAACAAATTGCAGGCGCTGATCATGTACTTCGCCATGGCGGAAAAGTTGAAGTACTTGAGTTTTTAAATGGCTGCTCTACGTCAAAAGTGATCAGTAAAATAAAGGCTTAACGGCTATATTTTAAGAGTGGACTGGTATGCTGTGTGTAACTGCTGCCAGTCTGTAGTTTGCCAATGCATTACTTTATTTCGGCCTTGCTCTTTATGAAACGAACGAGCAAGGCGGGTCATATTAGCTTGTTGCCAATTACTGGCGGGGAGTTTTAGTTCACCGCGGTCAAAGTCAATAATGTATATCTCGCCCGTTTCATCAAATAGAATGTTGTTAATATTCAAATCAGCGTGATACACCCCATGATTATGAAAATCCGCAATCGTGTGTGCTACTTTAATTAACTCTTGTGCGCTAAAGGGACGTTGTTTTAATATATCAAGCACACTTTGTGCGCCTGCAACAGCTTGAGTAATTATATCGCCACGGTAAATTAAGCCAGCTTGCGATATTTTAGCTGCAATCGGCTTTGGTACATTTAGACCTAATTCGCACAGTTTCATCATTAATGAAAACTCTTGGTAAACACGGGTTTTTTCCAGTCCAAAAAACACATATTGATCACTTAGCACTTTACCCACTAAACCGCCACGCCAATAATGCCTGAGCACTGCTGTTAGCCCGTTATGGCAGAAAAACCATGCAGTTGCGCGACCTTTTTTGGCGCCGACAATTTTTCCTTGCTGCTGCCAATATTCATTATCAAACCAATTTAAGCTAATTTCGGCACTATGCTCAGGATGGCTTAAAATAATGTGTTCATTGATGGTTTGCTGGTTAAACATGGCGTACTTATTTTATTGCAGGTGATAGTGCTATCTTAACCTGTTTTAAAGCCGAGCATAAGTGCTTGCAATAGTGGGTGGTTAATTTAAGATCATGGTAATTATCCAGCATAAAGCAAAGGACACCTGTGACTGACTCAACCACCTATTCAGATATTTGTATTTTAAGACTCTCAGCAATTGGTGATGTTTGCCATGGCGTATCTGCAGTGCAGGCAATTCAAAAAGCGCACCCCAATGCAAAAGTTACCTGGGTGGTCGGCAAAATTGAAGCCATGTTACTAGCTGATTTACCCGGTGTTGAGCTGGTGGTGTTTGATAAAAAACAAGGCAAAGCAGCCTATCAGCAATTAAAACAACAATTTAAAGGGCGTAAGTTTGATGTGTTGCTGCATATGCAAGTGGCACTTCGAGCTAACTTAGTGGCGCGTTGTATTCCTGCAAAAGTTAAAATTGGTTTTGATTGGGCGCGCTCAAAAGAATTGCATAGCTTGTTTATTAACCAGCGCATTGCACCACAGCAGCAGGCTCATGTGTTAGAAGGCTTTAAAGGCTTTGCGCAGGCGATAGGTGTACCTGATTATCAACCAAACTGGCAAATGCCAGTCAGCGAACATGATCAAAGTAATGCTGATGAATTACTTGGTACGGAGCGATTAGAGGGGCGAATTTTTGTGATTTCTCCAGCTGCCAGTAAAAAAGAACGCAATTGGCTGGCTGAACGCTATGCTAAGCTTGCAGAACATGCCTACAAGCAAGGGTTTCATGTGGTGATCACGGGTGGCCCGACAGAGCTTGAAGTGACGCTCAGTGATGACATTATTGCAGCCACTACAACGCCAATCCTTAATTTAGTGGGTAAAACCAAACTCAAAGAGTTGCTTTGCGTACTTAAACGAGCTGCATTGGTATTAGCACCTGATACAGGCCCTGCTCATATGGCCGTCACCGTAGGCACTCCCGTTATTGGTTTATATGCCCACTCAAACCCGAAACGCACTGGACCCTATTTATATCAAAATTACGTGGTTGAGGTGTATCACCAAAACTTACTCAAGCAAACTGGTAAAACCGCTGAGCGATTACCTTGGGGTACGCGGGTTAAAGGCAGTGATCTAATGAGCCAAATAAGTGTTGATGAAGTAGCTTTGATGTTTGACCTTGTGGTTGAGAAAGAGCAATTATGAGCAATATCAATAAAGCCTTATTTTTAGACCGTGATGGCGTGGTTAATATCGATCATGGTTATGTTTATGAGTCGGATAAATTTGAATTTGTGCCAGGCGTATTTACTGCATGTAAGGCGTTTGCTGATGCAGGCTATAAACTGATCATAGTGACTAATCAATCTGGTATTGGCCGTGGTTACTATTCAGAGGCGGATTTTCACGCTTTAACACAGTGGATGATAGCCCAATTTGCTGCGCATCAAGTAAAGGTGACGGATGTTTACTTTTGCCCACACCACCCGAAAAAAGCATTACCCGAATACCTCAAAGAGTGTGATTGTCGTAAACCAGCTCCGGGCATGTTACTGCAAGGTATCGTTGATCATCATATCAATCCAGCTTGCAGCATTATGGTTGGAGACAAACTAAGCGACATGCAAGCGGCAAGTAAAGCGGTTATTGGCACTCGGGTGCTTGTACGATCCGGGCAGGAGTTTGATGCGGTAGCCATCGACTCGGCAGATCATGTTTGTGATTCGTTAGCAGACTTACCCTCAATATTGCTATAGCCCAATGTAAACTGGCAGCATAAGTTGTCAGTTCCTTATTTCTGCGATGAACTACAAACAGTGCATTTGTTTGACTAAACTTTTACAATAGCCACAAAGATGAGCCGTGTTAACTTAAGTACGCTCACCCCGTTCAATAATTTGGAGATTACAGATGAGAGCATCTGCGTTTTTTACTCAGCTTCAGCAGCAAATTGAAGATGTAAAAGCCGAAGGCTTATATAAAAATGAGCGTATTATTACTTCGCAGCAGCAAGCACAAATTCAAGTTGCTTCTGGTGATAAAGTTATTAACTTCTGTGCAAATAATTACTTAGGTTTAGCGAATAGCCCTGAGCTGATCCAGGCTGCACAAAACGGCTTAAATGACCATGGCTTTGGTGTTGCGTCAGTACGCTTTATTTGTGGTACACAAGACATTCATAAAACATTAGAGAAGAAGATCAGTGAATTTTTAGAAACGGAAGACACGATTTTATATTCATCATGTTTTGATGCCAATACCGGTTTATTTGAAACAATTTTAGGCGCTGATGATGCGATTATCTCTGATTCGTTAAATCATGCATCTATCATTGATGGCGTTCGTTTATGTAAAGCAAAGCGCTTCCGTTATGCAAATAATGATATGGCAGCTCTTGAAAAGCAATTGATTGCTGCCGATGAAGCGGGTGCAAAAACAAAATTAATCGCCACCGATGGTGTGTTCTCAATGGATGGGGTTATTTGTAATCTTGAAGCGGTCTGTGACCTTGCTGATAAATACAATGCACTTGTTATGGTTGATGACTCTCATGCCGTTGGCTTTGTTGGCGAAAATGGTAAAGGCACACCTGAGTACTGCAACGTGCTAGACCGTGTTGATATTATTACCGGCACTTTAGGTAAGGCGCTTGGCGGTGCATCGGGTGGTTATACATCTGGTAAAAAAGAAATTGTTGAATGGTTACGCCAGCGCTCTCGCCCATATTTATTCTCAAACTCATTAGCGCCTTCAATCGTTACAGCATCAATCAAAGTATTAGAAATGCTCGAAAATGGCAGTGAATTGCGTGCTAAGTTATGGTCAAACGCTAAATACTTCCGTGAGCAAATGGAAGCGGCTGGATTTACCTGTGCAGGTAAAGATCACGCGATTATTCCAGTAATGTTAGGTGATGCTAAAGTTGCGTCGGCAATGGCTGATAAGTTATTAGCAGAAGGCATTTACGTCACTGGTTTTTCATTCCCAGTGGTGCCAAAAGGCCAAGCGCGTATTCGTACACAAATTTCTGCTGCGCACAGCATTGAGCAATTAGATACCGCAATTGACGCCTTTACCCGTATTGGTAAAGAAATAGGCATTATCTAATTAATTTATTTTAAACCGTTGCCTTCGCAGCGTTTTTTTTATTGAGTGTGATTCATGAAAGCATTATCTAAATTAAAAGCAGAACCAGGTATTTGGATGACGGATGCGCCAAAACCTGAAGTTGGGCATAACGATTTATTAATCAAAATTCGTAAAACCGCTATTTGTGGTACTGACGTACATATTTATAAGTGGGATGAGTGGGCGCAAAACACTATTCCTACGCCTATGGTAGTAGGTCATGAATATGTCGGTGAAGTGGTTGATATGGGTCAAGAAGTTCGCGGTTTTAGTGTTGGTGACCGAGTATCGGGCGAAGGGCATATTACCTGTGGCCATTGTCGTAACTGTCGCGCTGGGCGTGTTCATTTATGCCGTAACACCACTGGTGTAGGTGTTAACCGCGAGGGGGCTTTTGCCGAGTATTTAGTGATCCCAGCGTTTAATGCATTTAAAATTCCAGACAATATCAGTGATGAGTTAGCTTCTATTTTTGACCCATTCGGTAATGCAGTACACACAGCACTGTCATTCGACTTAGTGGGTGAAGATGTATTGATCACAGGTGCAGGCCCAATTGGTATTATGGCTGCTGCAGTTGCAAAACATGTTGGCGCACGTCATGTAGTGATCACCGATGTCAATGAATACCGATTAGACCTTGCACGTAAAATGGGCGCAACGCGTGCAGTTAATGTGGCTAATGAAAAGCTTGAAGATATTATTAAAGAGCTTGGTATGACAGAAGGCTTTGATATTGGTCTAGAAATGTCAGGCGTACCGGTTGCATTTAATAGCATGTTAAATAACATGAATCACGGTGGTAAAATTGCCATGCTAGGTATTCCACCATCTGATATGGCGGTTGATTGGAACCAAGTGATTTTTAAAGGCTTAGTGATCAAAGGGATTTATGGCCGTGAAATGTTTGAGACCTGGTACAAAATGGCCAGTCTTATTCAGTCAGGGCTCGATCTAAATCCAATCATCACTCATCAATATTCAATAGATGACTTCCAAGCTGGCTTTGATATGATGATTTCAGGCCAATCGGGGAAAGTAATTCTTAACTGGAATTAATTATCCACTTGTTAAGAGAATTAAAGGCGGCATTTGTCGCCTTTTTTGTAATTATAAGAGAGTACTATGGCATTTAAGCATATTTCAATTACCGAAACTCAAGCACTACTTAATAAAGATGATGTCGTGATTGCTGATATTCGCGATCCTAATTCGTATCAAGCAGGGCATATTCCGGGTTCAGAGCATTTATCAAATGCCAATATTGGCGAATTTATGATGAACAAAGAGTTTGATCAGCCAATTATTATTGTTTGTTATCATGGTATGAGCTCACAAGGCGCAGCCAACTACTTAGCTGAGCAAGGCTTTGAAGATGTATACAGTATGGATGGTGGTTTTACCCAGTGGGAAACCCAATTTCCGGAGCAAGTGGAACGATGATCGAACTGGGTAGTATAAATAATCCACGTGCAGCACAAGGCTTTATTGATTATATAAAAAGCCAAGGCTTACAGGGCGAGCTTCGATCGCAAGATGGAAAAACGGTAATTATTTGTGTTGCCCCAGAGCATTTCCATCAAGCTCAGCCATTATGGCAAGCGTTTGTAGAAAACCCCAATCATGCCCGTTATCAAGAGGCATCTTGGCAAGTAGGAAGTACGCAATCACCGTTGAGCTATCAAGGCCATGACTTAAATTTAAAAGCACGCTTTAAAGCATTGAGCTGGTTAAACCAAACGGTCACTTTATTATGTGTAGGTATTTACATTGCCTTCTTACTCGGTGGCTTTGAGTCAATTTATAGCGTATTACAGTTTAAACCCAATCAACCATTAACTTGGCTTACACCTGCAATTGTGCATTTTACTGCTGTGCACTTAGTGTTTAATATTATGTGGTGGATCATGCTAGGCGATGGTATTGAAAAGCTCAGTGGTAAAAGTACTTTAGTAGGTCTTTTTTTAGTGACCGCGCTATTTAGTAATTGGGCTGAGTTTATTATGGTTGGCCCTAACTTTGGCGGCTTAAGTGGCGTTGTTTATGGTTTACTTGGGTTTTGTTGGATCCATCGGGCATTGAACCCGCAACAACCGGCTTTAGTAACTAATGGTATTATTGGTTTTATGCTGATTTGGCTGGTACTAGGCTTTGCTGACATGTTGTTTGTAAGTATGGCTAACTGGGCGCACTTAGGTGGGCTATTAAGCGGTATGGCTTACGCGTTTACCGCTCAATTGTTTACTAAAAAAACAGCTTAAGATACTCAGTTATATAAGTACTTAGTGATATAAATATTTAGTAAATAATACTTCGCGAATGATCTCTTGCCCTGTTTCTTGTTTTAACAGGGTTTTGAGTTTTTCGGCACAACGCTTTCTGATCTCTTCACGGCCGGTGAGTGATTTAATTTTTTCTTCAGGCTCTTTTGATAAAATTTCTACCAATGCATCTCTAAGTAACGGGGTGTGATGCTCAACAATAGCAATGTTTGACATATCACTGAGCATTAAATCTACAGTAATACGCACATAACCTAACTTTTTATTACTCTGACCAATATAGTTGGTAATGATATCGGGTTCGAAACCAAAGTAGCCCACAGTTGATTCAGCTTTGCTTGCAAAGCTGCTAAACAAGCTAATAAAGAAAGTGCTAATTAATATGCCAGCGTAAAGCGTTTTTTTCATATTCAGTAGAGAGCCCTGTAATTAATTGTTATTAGTCTATACGTAATAATGGCTAAGATACAGGCTGATGCAGCTATTATATTCATTAATCATCACTTTTTCCCCGAGGCGGGCAGTGGTATCATTTAAAGGGTTATTATTAAATAGAGTTATCGTGATCACATTTCCTGTTTCTGTAACTGCGGATTGGCAGTTAGGTACATCAATCAATTATTTGTCTTGTAACGAGCAAGACTGGCTACTTGAGCCCAACTCACTGACGGCGAAATTAAAAACACAGTGTGGTGAATTCTCTGTAAAAGTGCTTAGTGAGAAAGAGTTTGAACTGAGTATTTCACAACAACAATTATTAGATTGTTCAAAGCGTATTGGTATTAATCGTGAAGTTTTGCTGCTTTGTGATGGCATCCCTATGGTATACGCACAAAGCTGGCTACCTGCCACCGATGATATGCAACAACAGCAATTATTGGCACTGGGTAATCGGCCTTTAGGTGATGTTATTTTTCAACATCCGGACTTAAAACGTACCGAAATTGAAATAGCACGTTTTGATTGTCAGCACCCAGTACAGCAGCTTGTTAGCCAATACTCTGCAGCTACAAAACCCTTGTGGGGGCGACGCAGTATTTTTTCGTTGGCGCAAAGCCGTTTTTTAGTAGCTGAAATATTTTTACCAGAGGCTTATCTATATTTATGAAATTTGCTGCCTTACACATTGCTCATATACCGTATTATAAGCAGTTAATGCGCACCGATAAGCCTATCGGTACTTTATTGCTGTTATGGCCTACATATTGGGCATTGTGGCTTGCAAGTGATGGTATGCCAAGCCTACTTAATTTTGTGGTATTTAGCTTTGGTGTATTTGTTATGCGCAGCGCAGGTTGTGTTATTAATGATTACGCAGATCGTAAAATTGATGGCGCGGTAAAACGCACAGCACAAAGACCCTTAGCTTCTGGCTTGGTGAGTAGTGGCGAAGCATTAAGCTTATTTTTGTTGCTTATCATAATTGCTTTCATACTGGTGTTGTTACTCAGTTGGCAAACCATATTATTGTCAGTCGGGGCATTGCTATTGGCATTTAGCTACCCATTTATGAAACGTTACACTAATTTACCGCAAATAGTGCTAGGTGCAGCTTTTGGTTGGGCTATTCCGATGGCTTTTATGGCTGCAACAGGTACTATCCCACTGCTTGGCTGGTTGTTATTTATCGCTAATATTGCGTGGACTACGGCATACGATACTATGTATGCCATGGTAGACAGAGATGATGATTTGAAAATTGGCGTAAAGTCTACAGCGATATTGTTTGGTAGTGCCGATCGAATCATTATTTTTGCGCTAAATGGTGTATTTATAGGTTTGTTGGCTTTAATTGGTTATACGAGTCAATTAGCAATGCCGTATTGGCTTGGTCTATGTGTGGCATGTGGCTTTTTGGTTTACCAACAATTTCTAATTCATAGTCGTAATAGAGAGCATTGTTTTAAAGCTTTTTTAAATAATCATTATGTCGGTATGGTCGTTTTTATTGGCTTAGTGGCGTCCTTGCCATTTAATCTATAGTGTTAGCGAGGTGGATCAATAACGCCACTGATTGAAGTGTTTTTCCTAAACCAACCCGCAACTGAATAGCGATTATCAATTGTCGGCAGTACTTCATGCATAAAGCGTTCGCTTTCAAACATCACGAACGTGCCAGCTTTGGGCTGAATAGTGATTTCAACGTCTTTACTTTTAGGTTTGTAAATCACTAACTCACCACCAGATTGCACTGTATTTAAGTAAAATACAGTAGTAAATACACGGTTCGAACGCCCTTTAAATGCGTCGTAATGCTTTTTATAAAAGTCGCCATGCTGGTATTTCGCATAGTGACACTCATAATCAAATAAACCCATAAAGAAATAACGATTCAAGTTTACTCTAATATCTTCTAGCGCATTTTGATAATCAATTTGAGCTTGGCTACTACCATCAAACCAAAAGGTCTTGTCGGTGCGTATGCTCTTGTCTATTTGTAAATCCTGCTGACGGCCAATACCTGCTGATTTGAAATTGGGGTTGATACGATAACAATCTTCTATCAACGCGTTAGTCAGTGTTTCAGCAAACATATTTTCGATCACGGCGTAGCCATGAGTTTCTATGTCAGTTAAATAACGTCTAGGGATCAGGTTAAGGCTCATTAATTGTACTATATAGCAGGGAAGGCGCGTAGTTTAGCTTAAAATGATGCAAAGGTACTACTGAAGATTTAGAAACCAAGCCTGAGTTCTGCTTTAGGCTTGGTTTTCATGCTGTTACTTAAGAATTAATTGATAACGCTGTCTTTTCTATTAATGACAGGAGCTGGTTTATTGGGTCGTCAGCAGTAACTTGCTGGCTGGTTTGTACAATCAATTGCTCATGAGCTAAGTTCTTATTGGTTTTTAACTGGAGCAGATTATTATTCTCTGCGACCGAACTTGCATGTTCAATACTGCTAATTGCAACATGGTTTGATTTACACAACCCGTCCATTACTTGCTCAATACTGCCAACTTTTATACTGCTGGTCTTGTTTAAGCTATCGACAGCCTCATTCAACATAGTTTGAATTTGTTTTGATTGTGAAAAACAACTATACATAGGGTAATCATTTAAATCTTGTTTGCAAAGATTGTTCTTATTCGCAAGAGGATGGCTTTTTGCAACGAATAAAATAAGTTGATCAGGTAAGTGTATGTCATTGCCAATACTATTAACTGCTTGCGAACAAACGCTAATATCAATTTCACCTAATTGCAGTTTACGAACCAACTCACTTTGTTCTTGTAGTTGCATTTCGATTTTTACATGAGGGTATTGTGCTAAAAATTGGCCACATGAAATAGGCACTATGGCACTAGCATTATTGGTATAGCCAATCACCAGCTTTTCACTTGCACAGCCATTAACGGATTTAAATAAACGCTTTTTAGTTTCTTCGAGCTTGCTTAGAGTGTCTTGTGCGTACTCTAAAAAAAGCTCACCTTCAGTTGTTAGCTTCACGGAGCGAGTCGAGCGTTTGACTAATTCATAGCCAACTTCATCTTCTAAAGTCTGAATACTGCGCGTCAATGCTGAGGTACTAATTTTTGTTGTTTCGGCCGCTTGGCGAAAATGTCGTAGCTGGCCTAAAGCTACAAATTGCTCTAATTGTTCAAATCTCACTTTTATAGTCCTTTGTATAAGTAAGCCGCACTACTGGCGAACATAATTGATATTATTTTAATAGATAGTAATCCATTGTACCCAATTTGAAAAGCGCATTTCACACAATTGTTACAACTATCAGTTAGGGTAACGCTCTTTTATCTCCAAAAAAAGTGTTAAATTGTTAATAAATATGTCTACAAGTTTTGGCTCAAACTGTTTGCCACTTTGTTTCTTGAGCAAATCGAGGACTTCTTCAAGAGGCCAAGCTTTTTTATAGCAACGATCACTGCCAAGGGCATCAAAAACATCCGCTAGAGCTGTAATACGACCAACAATGTGAATATCTTTACCTGCAAGTTGATTAGGGTAGCCTGAGCCGTCCCATTTCTCATGATGTGTATGTGCAATGATTGAACCACATTTTAATATTTCGTTATTCGAATTCTTTAGAATATCATAACCAACTTCGGCGTGAGTTTGCATAATCGCCCACTCTTGATCATCAAGCTTACCGGGTTTATTGAGAATATGATCTGGAATACTTATTTTTCCAATATCGTGCAAGGGGGAGGCGAGTTTTATTACTTCACACTCAAAGTTATTTAAGCCATATAACTTACCTAACAGTTCACTATAGTGTGCAACTCTTTTGACATGTGAACCGGTTTCTTTTGAGCGTTTTTCAACGGCTTCACCGAGAATATACGATAGCTCTTTTTGCGAATCTTTCATCATTTCGCGTAATTTCAAGTTATCGTAAGCCAGAGCAATATTGTTGGCAAAAAACTCCAAAAGCTGATAATCGGTGGTTCCTAATAACGAGCCTTTGCGCACATACAACATCGTTTCGAGACCCGCTTGAGTTGGAAAGTAGCCAATGTAGTCATGCATGGTTTTTTGAGATGATTTGCGATTGTGTGCTTCAACAAATAATTGCTTTACATCTTCGGGGATCATATCGGCATTAGGTTCAGGCTCAACACCTGAAGCTGCCAGTAGCTTAAAATCAGTGGCTGGGGATGTTTGTTGGTTAACAGCTGCGGCACAATAAATTTCAGTGTCATCTAAGCCCATAACATTGGTTACATGGGATAAAATTGTTGATGCAAATTCATGGACACTATCACATTTTAAAAATGAGCTAGAAGCGTTGATTATTTTTTCAAGGCCTTTTCTATGACGCTCAATAATTTGAATATCACGATGTGAACGCAGAGCTGAATACAATAATGTTTTCATTTTTATTGCCGTCAGCTCGGTTTTATTTTTGTAATCGTTAATATCGTATTCACGGATCACCGCTTCTTCAGGGGCTTCGCCAGGTTGACCCGTTCGAAGAATAAGGCGGATGTCGTGGTTATTGATATCATCACGGATAAATTTTATTAAGTCTAAACCTGCATGGCTAGTTTCCATTACCACGTCGATTAAACCAACCGAAAAATCGAGATTTTGTTGCAATAATTCTTTTGCGGCTTTCGCTGAATAGGCATGATGTAAACACAGAGCTTTATCTTCAAAGGTAAAGCCAGATAGTACAAGTTTAGTGACTTGGTGAATATCATCCTCATCATCGACCACAAGGATATTCCAGAACGCTTGTGGTGACTGAGCTTCTGACTCTTCAATGACATTTTCTGAAAATAAAAAGTCGTTCACGTTTACACCTTTAGTTTAATCATTCTGCTAAAGAGTATAGTGCTTGTTTTTTAGTCTGCCTTGTTGCTCAGTGGTTTTTTTTCAATGTTTTTAAGCTCAATTTCAATCGCATCACATGAAATATGTATTTCATATAAAGAGGTTAGCAACGATAGCGCAAGGCTGGCTAAGCTAATACCAAATAAAATTACGCCAGTGGTTTTAAACTCAATAAATAATGCAAACATTGAGAATGTACACATTAAAAAAGAAGCAACGCCATAGACTTGCATAGTTCGAATGAGTCTAATACGTTTCCTTAGGTTAGTAATTTGTGCAACGACTAATGGTCGAATAGTGTCACCTTCACGGGCATTAAGTTCACGAATTAATTGTGCTAGCACTAAAAAACGATTGGTATATGCTAATAACAATAAAGAAATTGCAGGGAACAGCAGTCCAGGTGTCGTGAGGGTCATGATTATTTCCTATATAACAATTACTTCGCTTAGAGTAGCTTAGGGTAATTTAATCGCAAAGTAAAAGAGGTTGTCATTGCAAAATAAAATAAATAACAACAATACAGAGCAACCCCCATTTCAATGGTTAACAATCTATTGCGCTGCAAATGCGGTAGAGGCAAACATTGTCAAAGGGTTATTACTTAACAGCAATATTGAGTGTCAGTTACTCGGTGAGTCCTTACAAGGAGCCGTTGGCGAAATACCTTTAGATCAAACCCAAGTGAGAGTGCAGGTTTTTGTGATTAAAGAGCGCCAGGCGCGGCAAATATTGGTAAACTACACTCAAGTACAACAATCCGCTCCTGATTGGGTATGCCCCAACTGTAACGAGCATAATGGGCCAACATTTGAAATTTGTTGGTCTTGCAGGACACCAAATAATGACTAAAGCGAATAATTTTCAGCGTATAAGAGAGCTTAACTATTTGCAACAAGCGGTACTGGCAGCAGCATTAATTGAACGTATGCTACCTAATTATGGTTTATTTAGTGAAGCAACAGGATTTGGTGACGAAGCTATTTTGCGTAGTGCACTTAATTTGTGTTGGGAAAAAATCTTACTGCCGAAAAGTAAAATAAGCCTTGAAAAGCAAATTGAGAAAATAGAGCCTAATGTTCCAGAACTCACTGATTTTGATATGTTCGGTACTTATCCAGCGATAGATGCCGCCACTGCCTTATTAGGTTTAATGCATGGTTTAATTGCCAAAGATGAGCAAGAATTTATCAGCATTAGTAAAATCTCTCAGGCGACTGTTGCGCGTTTTATTGAATATCAATTAACGGTTGAAGGTGAACTGGCTGATAATACAGCAGTACGTGAACATCCGTTAATGCAATACGAAATTGAAGTGTTAGGCGAGTTAATTGATTTTGTTGAGCAGATGGGCAGAGTAACAGCTGAAAATGTGAAAGCGTTAAAGCAACACGCTATCGCTGATGGACAAACAAACATTGGTATTACACTTTAAGTAACCAGAAACTCTGGTTAATAGATTTATTTTAAGAATTTAAAAGTGCCAAAGGGCATGGGAGAAAACTGCAGTGCGAATTTTAGGCATTGAATCGTCGTGTGATGAAACGGGAATTGCAATCTATGATGATGAACAAGGTTTACTTGCTCATCAACTCTATAGCCAAGTAAAAGTGCATGCAGATTATGGCGGTGTAGTGCCTGAACTTGCATCTCGAGATCATGTTCGTAAAACCTTGCCATTAATCGATGCTGCTTTTGCACAGGCCGGTTGCGGACCTGAAGATATCGATGGTATTGCTTACACTGCAGGCCCAGGACTGGTGGGAGCATTATTAGTGGGTACTTCAATTGGACGCTCACTTGCCTATGGTTGGAATATTCCAGCAGTGGCGGTGCATCATATGGAGGGCCATCTACTGGCGCCCATGCTTGAAGAAAACGTGCCTGAATTTCCGTTTATTGCTTTACTCGTATCAGGTGGACACACCATGATGGTTAAAGTCGCTGGGATTGGTCAATATGAAGTATTGGGTGAATCGGTAGATGATGCCGCAGGTGAAGCATTTGATAAAACAGCTAAGTTACTTGGTTTAGATTACCCAGGTGGGCCACGGTTAGCTAAACTTGCTGAGCAAGGTGTTTCTAAGCGCTTTATTTTCCCACGACCAATGACAGATAAACCGGGCCTTGACTTTAGTTTTAGCGGCTTGAAAACGGCGGCTGCAATTACTATTCGTAATAATGACGATGATCAGCAAACCAAAGCAGATATCGCTCATGCGTTTCAAACCGCAGTTATTGATACATTAGTTATTAAATGTAAGCGTGCTTTAAAGCAAACGGGTATAAATCGCTTAGTAATTGCCGGTGGTGTAAGCGCCAATATAAAGCTACGTGCGCAACTAGAGCGGGTAATGCAAGGCATGAAAGGACAGGTTTATTATCCGCGCACAGAGTTTTGTACTGATAATGGTGCCATGATCGCCTATGCGGGTATGCAGCGCTTAAAGGCTGGGCAGTTTGCCAGCCTTGATATGAAAACGAGACCACGTTGGCCGATAGATAGTTTAGAGGCTATTTAAATTTAAGTATTGTTATCATCTTTAGTTGGTGGCGTTTTTTTGTCACCAATTTTAGGTTCTTTGCCACTAAATAAACGTTTAATATTGGCGTGGTGGCGAAAGATAATCAAAATAGTTAAAAATGTTACTGGTAAGGTATAAAGCGGTTTGATCCACCAAGTGTATAATGGCGCTAAAGAAACGGCGACTAATGCCCCAAGTGACGAATAGCGCGTAATAGCAACGACAGCCACCCAGGTTGAAATTAATAACCCGCCTAACAACAAGCCAATGGGTAGCAATGTTCCAAACGCAGTTGCAACTGCTTTACCGCCTTTAAAGTGAAAGAATACCGGAAACATATGTCCTAAACATGCAGCAACCCCTATCAATCCCAGCATTAGTGGTTCAAGTTGTAAAAAATAAGCGCCCCAGACAGGAATAGTCCCTTTGAGAATATCAAACACTAAGACTAAGCAGGCTGGAACAGCGCCACCAAGACGATAAACATTAGTTGCGCCAGGGTTGTTTGAGCCATTGCTGCGAGGATCGGGTAGTTTAAACAGCCGAGACACTAGAATGGCTGATGAAATCGACCCGAGTAAATAGGCTAAAACTAACATTAAAACGGCTATCACGCGCTTCCTTATTTTTTAATCGCAGTTTTTCGGCTATCATTGGCCGCAAAAATTGCATTCATACTTTTCGTGGTTCAAATAGCAGATACATAATGTATCTATACGCTTATATCATATGGGTAATTTTTACATGATGTACCTATAGGCTATTGTATGGGTAATTTTTACATAATAAAACACAGTTAAAGTGTATAAAGGCTATAAATGCAAATTATAGCCGATGTAGACTCAAGTCAATGAGTTTTAAGTTTTTGCCAGTTGGAGCAGTTATGGATAAGGTTTTTATATCGCAACTACATGTTGACACTATCATAGGCGTGTACGATTTTGAAAAAGAAACTAAACAGAGTTTGTATTTTGATATCGAGATGCTGTGTGATATTAAACTCGCAGCAAAAACCGATGACATTGCCTTAGCACTTGATTACGCAAAGGTAAGTGAGAGAGTAATCGCGCACACGACAGCAAAGCCTGTTGAGTTATTGGAGACCTTAGTAGAGCAACTAGCGGCTATCATTTTAACCGAGTTTGCTACAACACAAGTTACCATTCGAGTTAGTAAACCCGCAGCCGTCGCGCAAGCACGCACTGTAGGTGTTGAAATTACCCGACTCAAGGCACGTTAAGATGGCGCAAATTTATATTAGCCTTGGCTCTAATGTTGATAAAGAACATTATATCCGCCAAGCGTTAATCGCCCTAAAAGCACACCTTGTAGAATTCGAGCATTCCAGTGTCTTTGAAAGCGAAGCAGTTGGCTTTGCAGGTAATAACTTTTACAACTCAGTCATTGGTGCACAAACACAGATACCGCTTCCCCAGTTATGTCAGTTACTCAAACAGATTGAACGAGATAATGGTCGTACAAATAACGATAAAAAATTTAGCCCGCGTACACTCGATCTAGATTTACTGTTTTACGATGATGTAGTGTGTGATTCTCCTGCACAGTTACCCCGTGATGAAATCACCAAAAATGCCTTTGTCCTGCAGCCATTGGCAGAAATAGCTCCCGATTTTTATCATCCTACAGCAAAGCAAACAATCGCTCAGTTGTGGGATACTTACAACAACCCCAAGCAAAAACTATGGAAGGTGGAGTTTACTAACCCATGAGTATTATCGAAATTATTGTTTTAGCCCTGATCCAGGGATTAACTGAGTTTTTACCTATTTCAAGCTCAGCTCACCTCATTCTCCCTTCACAAATTCTTGGCTGGCAAGATCAAGGCCTTGCCTTTGATGTTGCTGTGCATGTAGGCACGCTGATTGCCGTAATAATTTACTTCAGAAAAGAAGTTGTCGAAATACTTGCTGCATGGTTTAAATCATTTGGTGCACAAGGTACAACAGATGATAGTAAACTTGGCTGGTGGATTATTTTAGGCACTATACCAGCCGCTGTACTGGGTTTAATTTTTAAAGACTTAATCGAGCTCTATTTACGCAGTGCGTGGGTAATTGCAATCACCACTATTTTGTTTGGTTTATTACTTTGGTATGCCGACGTAAAAGGTAAGCAAACTAAAACAATTTATCAATTAACTTGGAAATCAGCACTGATGATCGGTATGGCGCAAGCGATGGCGATGATCCCAGGTACATCACGCTCGGGTATTACGATGACCGCCGGTTTAATGCTGGGGATGAATAAACAAAGCGCTGCGCGTTTTTCATTTTTACTCGCAATTCCAGTGATCTCAATGATGGGCTTGTATTACACCATTGAGCTGGCATTAGGGGATCATATAGTTGATTGGACAACATTAATTTTAGGCGCTGGTTTATCGTTTCTCTCTGCGTATGCGTGTATTTTCCTGTTCTTAAAAATAATCGAACGTATGGGGATGATGCCATTTGTTATCTATCGATTATTATTGGGTGTGGGTTTAATTGTTTTTTTGATGATGTAACGCTAGGTTTATAAAAGATCAATAAAAACGCCTTAACTCAATGAGCTAAGGCGTTTTTTTATAAGCCAAATGCACCTTAAATTAGAAAGTGTATTTTGCACCCATCGATAAGCGACCTTTCCAGCGAGGCTCTGCAATTACATCTACATTTGAGCGGTTAAGCATAAGTAAGGGAATTATTTAACTTATATACTTATTCGTTGTTATTTAGCACAAGTGTTGTGTTAGATGGCAATGGTAACTGAGCGCTATTTTTGGCATTATGGCATCTCATTTATTATCTATTTTTTAGCGCTGCGTAAGCTATGTGTGGCGGCAAAGGAATAATATGCATATTCATATTTTAGGCATTTGCGGCACCTTTATGGGTGGTATTGCAGCGATAGCTAAGTCGCTAGGTCATACAGTCACGGGCTCTGATCTAAACGTATATCCGCCAATGAGCACGCAACTCGAAGAGCTTGGTATTAAATTAACCCAAGGCTATGATGTCTCTCAGTTAGAACCTGCACCAGATATGGTGATTATTGGCAATGCAATGAGTCGTGGTAACCCATGTGTTGAATATGTATTGGACAAGGGCTTAGCGTATACTTCTGGCCCTGAATGGTTAAAGCATAATTTATTGCAAAACTCCTGGGTACTGGCGGTTGCTGGAACTCATGGTAAAACTACCACTGCAAGCATGCTGGCATGGATTTTAGAATACGCGGGTTTAAAGCCAGGGTTTTTGATTGGCGGTATCGTGCAAAATTTTGGTTTGTCGGCACGGGTTGGCGAAACGCCATTTTTTGTAATTGAAGCTGATGAATACGACACTGCATTTTTTGATAAACGCAGTAAGTTTGTTCATTACTTACCGCGCACACTGATTTTAAACAATCTTGAGTTTGATCATGCTGATATTTTTGAAGATTTAAACGCTATTAAAAAACAATTTCATCATTTGATGCGTACACTACCAAGTAGCGGCAAAGTTATTTGGCCACAACAAGACGATGCTCTGCAAGATGTAATTAACCAAGGCTGTTGGAGCGAAAGTGAAACACTGGGCGCTGATTGGGGATATGAGCTGATTAATGCCGATGGCAGTGAATTTGCAGTGTTACTCAATGATGAATACCAAGGCTCAGTAAAATGGCAAGCGTTTGGTGGGCACAATGTTAAAAACGCTATTATGGCTATTGCTGCCGCGCGCCATGTCGGGATTGCAATTGAACATAGCATTGCAGGGTTAGGGGAATTTATTAGTCCTAAACGTAGGATGGAGCTAAAAGCCGATATTGCCAATATTAAAGTGTATGACGACTTTGCTCATCACCCAACAGCTATCACTACAACGCTTGCTGGGTTGCGTGCAAAAGTAGGCAATGAAAAAATTATTGCGATATTAGAGCCGCGCTCAAACACTATGAAAATGGGTGTACATCAACATACGTTATTGGCGTCATTAGCTGATGCTGATGATGTGTATTTATTCGAGCCAGATAATTTAACCTGGTCATTAAGTGAGCAGGCCAAACAGGCTGGTATGTTATGCTTGAGTAATACCGATGAGATCGTTGAACAAGTGGTCTCCCAAGCGCAACCGCAACAACATATTTTGATCATGAGTAATGGTGGCTTTAATGGTCTCCACAACACATTGATAACAGCTTTGCAGCATAAATTTATCCAGCAATAAACCGGAGCGACAGTGCAATATAAAGAAACCATAACGCTGGCCTTTAGTGGTGCGTCAGGCGCGCCATATGGCTTACGATTACTTGAAGTATTGCTCGCGCAGCAGTTTCGCGTGTATGTATTGATCTCAAGCGCGGCGCGTGTAGTGCTAGATACTGAATCAAACATTAAATTATCAGCCAATGAAGATAAAGCCACCGAACAATTAAGTAGCTTATTTAAATCACAGCCAGGGCAGTTACAAGTATTTGGTAAAGATAACTGGTTTAGCCCTGTGGCGTCTGGCTCTGCAGCGCCGAAAAAAATGGTCGTGTGCCCGTGTAGTGCAGGCTCGGTCTCTGCAATAGCGATGGGGGCCTCTGATAATTTATTAGAGCGCGCCGCTGATGTCGTGATTAAAGAGCGTGGTCAGTTAATTTTAGTGCCACGAGAAACGCCATTTAGTGAAATCCATCTAGAAAACATGCTAAAGCTCGCAAAGCTCGGGGTAACAATTATGCCAGCTGCACCGGGGTTTTATCATCAACCGCAAACCATTAACGACTTAGTTGATTTTATGGTTGCACGTATTTTAGATCATTTAAATATTGCACACACACTAACTAAACGTTGGGGTTATGGGGAGGGTAAATCATGAGTAAAGCATTGGCTTTGAATATTGAAGGCCTTACCAAAGTATATAAAAATGGTGTTGAAGCCGTTAAAGGCGTTGATCTAAAAGTATATGAAGGTGATTTTTTTGCCTTGTTAGGCCCAAATGGCGCGGGTAAGTCAACTACCATTGGGGTGATCTCATCATTGGTTAATAAAACCAAAGGCTTAGTAGAGGTGTTTGGTCACAACATAGATTCAGATTTAGAAGCCGCTAAATCACAACTAGGCTTAGTGCCACAAGAGTTTAACTTTAGCCAGTTTGAAACGTTGACGCAAATACTGGTAAATCAAGCGGGTTATTACGGAGTTCCCCGTAAGGTGGCGCATCAACGAGCGGATAAATATTTAGCGCAATTAGGCTTACTTGAAAAGAAAGACAAACAAGCACGAACACTATCAGGTGGCATGAAACGTCGTTTAATGATTGCTCGCGCGTTAATGCATGAACCAAAACTGCTAATTTTAGATGAGCCAACCGCCGGTGTAGATATTGAATTACGCCGTTCGATGTGGGATTTTTTAAGACAAATTAATGAGCAGGGGGTGACGATTATTCTCACCACCCATTACTTAGAAGAAGCCGAACTGCTGTGTAAAAATATCGCGATTATTGATTCCGGCATTATCGTTGAAAACACCACCATTAAAGCACTGCTTGCCAAACTAGATAAAGAAACCTTTATTCTTGATTTAAAACAGCCTGTCCAGCCGGTTACCGTTACGCTTGATGGTTATAAGTTTACTATGGCTGATGATCATACTATTGAGGTTGAAGTAGCCAAATCACAGGGCTTGAATGCAGTATTTACAGCATTAACCGAGCAGGGCAATACCGTGCTTAGCATGCGTAATAAAGCTAACCGATTAGAAGAGTTGTTTGTAGGTTTACTAGAGCAAGGGCGGGGCAAGTAGATGTTTAAATATGGCGTAGCCTTAAAGAGTTTATGGTTTAAAGAGTGCATTCGATTTTTGCGTATCTGGGTACAAACACTCGTACCACCGGCAATCACTATGAGTTTGTACTTTGTGATTTTCGGTAATCTTATAGGCTCTCGTATTGGTGATATGGGGGGCTTTAGTTATATGGAGTTTATTGTGCCGGGTCTTATCATGATGTCGGTGATCACTAATTCGTATTCTAATGTGGCATCAAGCTTTTATTCAACCAAGTTTCAAAAAAGTATTGAAGAGCTGTTAGTTGCACCCGTGCCTAATTATATCATTGTGCTTGGCTATATGGGCGGTGGTATGACCCGTGGCATGCTGGTGGGATTAATTGTTACGTGTGTGTCGTTATTATTTGTGGATATTCAAATCCATAATATTTTTGTGATCATCGCGACAGTAATTTTAACTTCTGCGGTATTTGCTTTAGGCGGTTTGATCAATGCTATTTATGCTAATAGCTTTGACGATATCAGTATAATTCCGACCTTTATTTTAACGCCATTGACCTATCTAGGTGGTGTGTTTTACTCAATCACTTTATTGCCAGAGTTTTGGCAAGGCGTATCGCAGGTTAATCCAATTATTTATATGGTTAATGCCTTTAGGTATGGTTTCTTAGGCGTGTCGGATGTTGATTTAACGGTCGCATTTGGCGTGTTGTTATTATTTATTACAGCCTTATTTATATTAGCTTTAACGTTAATTAAAAAAGGTGTGGGGTTAAGACACTAATGAGTGATGCAAATTCACGAAGTATTGTATCGAATCAACAAGGCTTACATGAAAAGCTGGATGATATAGTTAATAAGCATTTAGCTGCCCAGTTTAAAAAACCCATTGCAGCTCATACGCAAACGGCGTTTGATCAAGTAAATGAAAAAGTGCAGGCTTTTAATGGGCCCATTATTTTAGATTCGTGTTGTGGGGTAGGTGAAAGCACCGCTAATTTAGCGAAACGACATCCTGATGCGTTAGTTATAGGTATTGATAAGTCATCGCATCGTTTAGATAAGCATGACATTGAATATAAACAAACCGATTCAGGTCAGTACATTTTAGTGCAAGCCGATTTAAATGACTTTTGGCGACTCGCAGTGGCGGCTAATTGGCAACCCACACATCATTATTTGCTGTATCCAAATCCGTGGCCAAAAGCGAAGCATATTCAACGTCGCTGGCATGGCGCTGCTATTTTTCCATTTATCGTTAAATTAGGTGGGCTGTTAGAAGTTCGCAGCAATTGGGATATTTATGTGAAAGAGTTTGCTCAAGCACTCAAACTCACCGGACATGACTGCACAGTAGAGCTTTATCAAAATGATTTGGCAGTTACGCCATTTGAACGTAAATATTGGGCAAGTGGTCAACAAAGTCACCGTTTAGTAATTAATTTAGATCCTGGCTCGAAATAAAAATTAAGTATTTTATAACTTAATGTTTTCGTAAATCTCTTAACCTGAGTTTAGGTTAAGAGATTGGATACGGTTGGTTTTTATTTGCAGTAATATGTGGCACAGGCTCGGCAAAGTAATAGCCTTGCATTAGTGTCACATTAGCTTTTTTAAGCGCGTTGGCGATAGGCTTACTCTCTACATGCTCAGCAATTAGCTGTAAGTTGAGTTGCTTAGCAAAGCTGGCAATATGCTCAATATATAAATAAATATCTTTATCGTTGATAATTTGCTTGATCAAACTACCATCAAGCTTAATGCCATCTACTTCTAATTTTAGTACATTAGATATATTCGAATAACCTGTACCAAAATCATCAATTATTACCCGTACACCACGATTTTTAACCATGGTTATAAATGCTTTTACCTCAGAAAAATTTGCGATAGCTTCGGTTTCCAATAGTTCTAGGGTGATATTACTCGGTAGTGGATAGCGTTTAAATTCGTTTTCTAAAAATTCAGCAAGGCTTGGGTCAAGCATATCTTGGGCTGTGATATTGATGCTCCAGCACGTACTGGTTTTTCTAAATCGTGCAAAGCATTGTGTGAGCATTGTGCGGGTGAGCATTCCATCCATGCGAGAGCGATTAACGACATCTAAGAATGATTCTGGTTTTAGGACTTCCCCGTGACAGGTGATCATGCGAGCCAAACATTCATACTGAATAATGGCATTCGTTTCATTATCATAAATTGCCTGAAAATAAGGCACAATTCTATTGTTCTCAAATGCTTCACGCACTTCTTTTGCCATTGCTACATTGTACTGATATTGGTTTTTTACATCATGGAGTGCGCTTGAGTAATTAATCACAGTGCGGCGACCTTGTTTAGCTTGTAATGCGGCAATATGAGCATTTTCAAGTAACATTGATTTATTGCCACTGGCGATGCCTGCGCACAAGGTGATGTATATAAAAGGGTCGGTAAGTAATGGGGTACTGCAATTATAAGCTTGGATCACCTCGAGAAAACCTGCATTATCTTTACCAAAAGGAGCGATGAGGACTATTTTGTTGGTCGTTAGACGAAACATCTGGCTACCCGCAGGGCGGTGCTTTTTGAAGTGTTGCAACAAGTTTTTCATAACGCGGTCGCCTACTTCTGTACCATAAAAACTGCTTATATCTTCAACTTCATTTACCCAAATAACAGCAAGTTGCAGATGATGATTAGGGGAGTTTTTAATATAATATTCAAGTGCAATATGATTGGCAAAGCCACTACTGGTATCGGTTGAAATCGCACGTTTCAATAAATACACATAAATACCGGCAACCAACAGAGCAATAAAAAAGAAAAACATAGCCATGCCCGCAGCTTTAGATACACTTTGCGCTAATCGCTGATTGAGATCGTATATGGTGATATCGGCCCCAGTTAAATAGGTGACTCCATTGGCATCGACAAAAGGGACAAAAATTGTTTTAAAATGCCCCCATTGATCTTTTGAAATTTCAAACACTGGCTCTGTTGAATAAAACGCGCCAATATTAGCGGCAGTTGCTTCAGGGTATAGATCGAGTAATTGGGTGATTTTACCGGTATTTTGATCGTTCTGAGTGTAACTCGATGCACTAAAATGTACATTACCGTCTTTTAAAACCATGGCATATACATAAGCGATATTTAACGCATTAGCAAACTCTGAAAGTTGCCGGCTTTTTTGTTGGTATTCGGTTGATGATATATATTGGCCTGCATTGATTTTTTGATGGTATTCATCACCAAGCATATGCTTAACGCTTAATGCCGCATTGAGTAATCGAGTATCAACGCTGTGCATAATATCGTTACGAGTGCTGTTGTAGGTGTAATAGATGTAGCTCAATAAACTGATAAAAAACAGCATGAAACCCGCGATTATCCAATTTGTCCGTAAATTTGTATTTATCATGCTCTTCCTTGATTTATTAGCCCTTCTATTATACAAAAAAAGGCTGTATCGCCTATAAAAATATAGTTAGTTATTTGAATGATAAATATTAATCAAATTATCATTAATTTGTCATGCAATTGGCTACTTTTGTGGCTTTATACGAGACATTTCAACTCTATTACAGTAGAGTTAACGCATTTCGTGGAATCATTGTAGTTTTGGCGTTATTAGTAATGGAGTTCCTAGAGATGGATCTTCAGCTAAACAAAGCTACATTTACTGGGTATAAAGATGGATCAAAAGCGTTGTGCCGTCGCCTCTAAAGAAACTCTGATGCGTATATTTACTGTGCCTGAAGCACCAGACTCAACTTTGAGTAAAATCGAACTTGAGATCTCAAGCAATTTAGCAGGTTTTTTGAATGAGAACATAGCGGCAATTGAAAAGCCATTGCATGAGATTGAAAAAGATTTTCAATCGGCAGCAATCCCAGAAGATCCGACTTTTGTATCTGCTTATGCGCAAGATATTATGGAGCAACTTGTCGCTCATTCAGTGCATACCGCTGCGCCAAGCTTTATTGGGCACATGACGTCAGCATTACCGCATTTTGTATTGCCACTTTCTAAGTTGATGGTTGGTCTTAATCAAAACTTAGTAAAAATAGAAACCTCCAAAGCATTTACTCCACTTGAGCGCCAAGTGCTTGGTATGATGCATCATTTGGCATACGGGCAAGATGACAGTTTTTATAGCAAATGGATGCACAGTGCGAAAACGTCGCTAGGTGCGTTTTGTTCGGGTGGCACAATCGCCAATATTACCGCATTGTGGATTGCTCGTAATCGCTTACTGAAAGCGGACGGCGAATTTAAAGGGATTGGTTCACAAGGTTTGATCAGTGCCATGTTGCATTATGGATATAAAGGCCTTGCAGTACTTATTTCTGAACGTGGCCATTACTCGCTAGGAAAATCAGCTGATTTACTTGGCATTGGTCGTGATAACTTTATTGCCATTAAAACTGCAGATAACAATAAGGTTGATGTTGATGCAATGCGCGCCAAAGCCCATGAGCTAGCAGCGCAAGGTATAAAAGTGATGGCGATTGTTGGGGTAGCCGGCACGACTGAAACTGGCAATATTGATCCTCTTGATGCTATGGCTGATTTAAGCGCTGAACTCAACTGCCATTTTCATGTCGATGCAGCATGGGGAGGAGCTACGCTGCTTTCTAATACATATCGCTCGTTACTGAAAGGCATTGAGCGAGCAGATTCAATTACCGTCGATGCTCATAAACAAATGTATGTGCCAATGGGCGCTGGGTTAGTGCTATTTAAAGATCCTACAGCTACGGATGCTATAGAACATCATGCAGAATACATCTTACGTAAAGGATCAAAAGATTTAGGTAGTCATACGCTTGAAGGTAGTCGTCCTGGTATGGCGATGTTAGTGCATGCTTGCTTACGCGTTATTGGCCGTAAAGGCTACGAAATCTTAATAGATAAAGGGATTGAAAAAGCCCGCTACTTTGCTGATTTAGTGAAAGCAGATGATGACTTTGAGCTGATCTCAGAACCTGAGTTATGTTTACTGACATACCGTTATGTGCCAAAACAGATAAAACAAAAAATAGCTCAAGCAGATGAACAAACGCGTTTGGATATCTTTGCCTCGTTAAATCGTTTTACTGCCAGTATGCAAAAACGTCAACGTGAAGCCGGTCGTTCCTTTGTATCCCGTACCCGTTTAACTCCCGCGCAGTATGATCATCAACCTACAGTGGTATTCAGAGTCGTACTTGCAAATCCGCTGACATCAGAGAGTATTTTAAAAGATATACTTGCTGAGCAAAAAGAGCTGGCTAAAACAGATCCTGTATTTAAGAAATACCTTAGTAAATACATGGACTGAGCAGTAACAGTTGCGTTATTCCCAGATTGCGTGGGGATAACGCAAGCAGCACTTTCTTTGTTAGCTAAAACACGATGTTCTGATCATTTCAGTGATAATATGTTGAGATGGTTTAATTTTTTCCATCGCCAAAAATTCATCGGGTTGGTGAGCCTGATTAATTGAACCCGGTCCCATCACAATCGTTTCACAGCCCAATTGTTGAATAAATGGCGCTTCAGTACAGTAGTTCACTGCAACTGCTTGCTCTCCTGATATTTTTTCTGCCAGTTTAACTAATGCCGAATCAGTACTGCCGGTAAACGCGGGGATTGGCTCGTGCATATCCATCACACTGACTGAATCGGGATATTGGTTATTGATCTCTGTAGCTATTTTTAACAGCATCATTTGCAGTTCTTGCACACTTAGACCCGGTAAAGGGCGCATATCAATATGCATTTCACAGCAGCCACATATGCGATTTGCATTATCGCCACCATGAATGTGTCCTAGATTTAAAGTAGGGTAAGGAATAACAAAATGCTCAACTGCATATTTATTCTTTAATTGCTCTTTTAAAGTTAACAGTTTTGCAATAACTTTATGCATCACTTCAATGGCATTTAAACCACGTTCAGGATCAGAGCTATGTCCGGAACGACCGACTACGCGAATCGCGCTGCTCATATGTCCTTTATGTGTGAAAACAGGCGTCATATCAGTAGGTTCACCAATAATACACCGAGCTGGCTTTAAGTTTTTATGCTGACAAACTTGCTGTGCACCGGCCATGGTGGTTTCTTCGTCGGCAGTAGCTAGAATCAAAATTGGCTGTGTTTGAATATTCTTATCTAGTTCACTGATTGCCTGTAATACAAAAGCGAAAAAACCTTTCATATCAATACTGCCTAGACCATATAATTTATTGTTATCTTCACTTAATTTAAACGGATTATAGTTCCAACGACTATCATCAAATGGGACTGTATCGGTATGACCGGCAAGCATTAAACCACCATCTCCCTGGCCACGTTTTGCGAGTAAGTTAAAACGACCTTTAGGGCCCGACAACTCAGTAATTTCACATTCAAATCCAAGACTTGTACACCAAGTAGCTAATAAATCGATCACCCCTTTATTGCTCATAGACAATGACTCATCCATGGCACTAATTGAAGGTGCAGCAATCAATTGCTGATACATAGATAAAAAAGACGGTAATGACATAAAAAAATCCAAAATAAGTATTCAATCTAATTGCATAACAATATAAAAGTATTTATGATGAATATCAATTCACTTTTTAAGCATAAATATATTAAAGCGACGCAATGAATATAAAACGACGATAACCAGATTTCATTCATAAAATAGTGTTTTATGCACTGTTAAACCCGATTTGAATATATATGTAGTAACAAAAAACCAAAAAGAGTAACGAATGAAAGTAGTGATTATTGGCGCAAGTGGCTATAGCGGCGCAGAATTAGCAAGTTTGGTAGTAAAACACCCGCAATTAACCTTAGCTGGTTGCTATGTATCTGAGCAAAGCTTAGATAAGGGTAAATTATTAAGTGACTTGTATCCTGAGCATTTAGGTTTGCTTGATTCTCCTTTATTGCCTCTTAGTGATAGCGCTTATAACGATATTGAAAAGTCGGCCGATTTTGTATGTTTGTGTACTGATCATAAAGTGAGTGTTGACTTAGCGCCACGTTTTTTAAGCATGGGCAAAAAAGTATTTGATTTATCGGGTGGCTACCGTTTAAGCAGTAATGAAGATTATCAAACCTATTATGGTTTTGCGCATCAACATACGGAATTACTAAGTGAAGCGGCTTACGGATTGGCTGAATGGAATAGTGAAGCAATCGCCAAGGCGCAGTTAGTCGCTGTGGCTGGTTGCTATCCAACAGCAGCGCTGAATGCGTTAAAACCATTGCAACAAGCCGGCTTATTAGCCGAGCAAACCATTATTATTAATGCTGTATCGGGTGTAACCGGTGCGGGGCGTAAAGCTAGTGTAGCCACGCATTTTTGTGAAGTGTCGTTAGCACCTTATGGATTGTTTAATCATAGACACAGTCCTGAGATTGAGCAGCATTTAGGTCACAAGGTGCTATTTACGCCGCATTTAGGTAATTTTCCACGCGGTATTTTAGAAACTATTTATGTGCAATTGAAACCTGGAGTTACACCAGAGCAAGTTACACAAGCTTATCAAGTGCTTGCTGATGAGCCACTGATCAGATTGCTTGGTAATAAAATGCCATCAATTAAAGGAGTTGCAAAGCAGCCTTACGTTGATATTGCATGGCAGCAGCAAGGTACGCAGCTAATTGTGATGGCAGCTATTGATAACTTATTAAAAGGTGCTGCAGGGCAAGCATTGCAGTGCATTAATTTAGCCATGGGTATTGCCCATAGTACAGGTTTAAAAGGGTAGTTAGTAATGCAAACATGGGTCATTAAACTCGGTGGTGCAGTACTCAATACAGAAGACGCGGCTAAAGCGTTATTTGAGGCGCTTGCATCGCAAACTCAAGCACAATTTGTCATCGTTCATGGTGGCGGTTCACTAGTTGATAATTGGTTGACTGAGGCTGGTTTTGCTAGTGCGAAACATCAAGGTTTACGCATCAGTCCAAAAGAGCAAATGCCTTATATTGTTGGCGCGCTTGCGGGGTGTGCTAATAAACAATTAATGAGCCAAGCAATTATCGCAGGTCATAAACCCGTCGGGCTTAGTTTATACGAAGCGGGCATTATTTCGTCACAAAAACTCAAAGCGCTTGGTCAAGTTGGTAATTGTGACGGCGGTGTGCAAAGTGTGATACCGGAGTTATTAAAACTTGGTCGTTTACCTCTGGTCAGCTCTATCGGTTTTGGTGAAGATGGCCTTTGGTATAACGTAAACGCTGATGAAGCGGCGGCGGCAATAGCTAAAGAGCTTAATGCGGAAATTATTTTTATGACTGATGTAGAAGCTGTACTTGATGCAAATAAACAGCCGTTACATCAACTTGACACAAACCAGATCAATACTTTAATTGCAGAAGGAGTAATTTTGGGTGGGATGGAGGTCAAAGTAAAGACCAGCCTTCTTGCTGCCCAGCACTTACGACGTGGCGTTTACATTTCGAGCTGGCAAAAGCCAGAAAACTTAATTGCTCTACTCGCGGGTGAGCACGTCGGAACAAAAATTACACCATAGGTTTTATATGTTTAATCATTTTTTATCGGGTCTAGAGTTAGACCAACAAGGCGCACTTAAATTACTTAACTTAGCGCAAAAAATTAAAGCTAACCCAGCTGATTTTAGTCAAGCACTGGCTGGCAAATCGGTGGTTACTTTATTTGAAAAACCAAGCTTACGTACGCGTTTATCATTTGATATAGGTATTAATAAGTTAGGTGGACATGCGGTGTATCTTGATTCACAAAATGGCGCCATGGGCGCACGTGAATCAGTAAAAGACTTTGCATTGAACATTGCCAGTTGGGCTGACGGTATTGTGGCGCGGGTATATCAGCATAAAACATTAACCACACTTGCTGAATTTTCAAGCGTACCTGTGGTCAACAGTTTGTGCGATTTATATCATCCATGCCAAGCACTTGCTGACTTTCTAACACTGCAAGAAGTATATGGCGATGTAAGCCAGCTAAAATTAGCTTATTTAGGTGAAGGCAACAACGTAACGCATTCACTGATGTTACTTGCGGCTACTTTAGGCACCGATTTTGTTGCCGTATGCCCTAAAGGCAGTTCACCAGACTCGCAAATTTTAAAGCAGGCTGAGCAAATTGCCGCAATGAATGGTGCATCAGTGATGGTGAGTGATCGTGTTGAAGCGGCTGTAGGCGCTAACGCAGTGTATGCCGATACATGGGTATCAATGGGCGATGATACGCCACTTGAACAAGTAAAAGAAAAGTACATGCCGTATCAATTAAATGCGGCGTTGCTTAAACAGACTGGGGCTGACACTGTACTGCATTGCCAGCCAGCACACCGTGAATTTGAAATTACTTCTGAGGTAATGGATGGTCCGGCGTCAAAAATTATACAACAAGCAGAAAACCGTATGCATGCGCAAAACGCATTGCTTGTTTCATTATTAAATCCAAATTTTGTGTAAGGTATCACCAATGAGTTCTATTAAAAAAGTTGTATTAGCCTATTCTGGTGGTTTAGATACGTCAGCCATCGTGCCATGGTTAAAAGAAAACTACGGTTGTGAAGTTATCGCGTTTGTGGCCGATGTAGGTCAAGGTGCTGAAGAACTTGAAGGCGTTGAAGCAAAAGCGATCGCATCTGGTGCTTCTGAATGTTATGTAGTTGACTTAAAAGACGAAATGGTAAGTGATTATATTTACCCAACGTTAAAAACCGGTTCAATTTACGAAGGTACTTATTTATTAGGTACGTCAATGGCACGTCCTATTATTGCTAAAGCGCAAGTTGAGATTGCTCGTAAAGTAGGCGCTGATGCACTTTCTCATGGTTGTACAGGTAAAGGTAATGACCAAGTGCGCTTTGAATCTTGTTTTGCGGCCCTTGCGCCTGATCTTCAAGTTATTGCGCCATGGCGTGAGTGGGACTTATCAAGCCGTGAGTCATTACTTGACTACTTGGCAGAGCGTAATATTCCATGTTCTGCATCGGCAACTAAAATCTACAGCCGTGATGCAAACGCGTGGCATATTTCTCACGAAGGTGGCGAGCTTGAAGATCCGTGGTGTCAACCAAGTGAGCAAGTGTGGACTTGGACTAGCTCACCAGAGCAAGCACCCAATGAGCCTGAATTTGTTACCTTAAACGTGGTTGAAGGTGAAGTTGTTGCTGTCAATGGCGAGCAGCTTAAACCGTATGATTGTCTAGTTAAACTTAATGATATTGCATCCCCACATGGTGTTGGTCGGGTTGATATCGTTGAAAACCGTTTAGTGGGCATGAAATCCCGTGGTTGTTATGAAACCCCTGGTGGCACAGTAATCATGGCGGCATTACAAGCGATTGATGAGTTAGTACTTGATAAAGCAAGCCGCAAATGGAAAGAAGTACTGGGCGGCGAGTTTTCACATTTAGTCTATGACGGTCGTTGGTTTACACCACTTAAAGATTCAATCTTAGCGGGCGCAGAAGCGTTATCAACAGTTGCTACTGGCGAAGTTATTCTTAAGCTTTATAAAGGCCAGGTAACAGCGGTTCAGAAAAAATCACCTAATAGCTTATACAGCGAAGATTTTGCAACGTTTGGTGCAGATGATGTTTACGACCAATCGCATGCTGAAGGCTTTATTCGTTTATTCTCGCTTTCAAGCAGAATTTCAGCACTAGCGAAGAAGTAATTTTACTACAGCCCCGTAACAATAAGGCGGGGCAGTTTCAGGGTTTGGAGAGATTTCATGGCATTATGGGGCGGACGTTTTTCTACGGGTCCAGATGAGGCGTTTAAACAATTTAACGACTCACTTCCCTTCGATTATCAACTCGCAGAGCAAGATATAGTTGGCTCTGTAGCGTGGGCAGGTGCCCTTAAGCAGGTTGATGTATTAAGTAGTGACGAACACAAAAAGTTAGTCGCTGCATTATATGAATTACTCGACGAAGTAAAAGCTGATCCACAAGCAGTGGCAACGTCAGGAGCTGAAGATATTCACTCACATGTTGAAGCTGCATTGATCGAAAAAGTGGGTGACTTAGCTAAAAAATTACATACCGGACGTAGTCGTAACGATCAGGTCGCTACTGACTTTCGCTTATGGTGTCGTGATACCGCCGCTCACATACTTACGGCGCTTGGTCAGTTAAAAGGTGAGTTTATCGCTTTAGCTGAACGTGAGCTGGGCACTATCTTACCTGGTTATACCCATTTACAACGTGCTCAGCCATTGTTGTTTAGTCATTGGTGTATGGCTTACGTGGAAATGATCGAACGTGATGAAAGCCGTTTAGCAGATGCTAAAGCGCGAATGAATTTTTGCCCTTTGGGCAGTGGGGCACTTGCCGGTACTGCGTACCCAATTGATCGGCAAGCACTTGCCGTGGGGTTAGGTTTTACCGCTGCGACTAAAAATAGTTTAGATGCCGTATCAGATCGTGACTTTGTGGTTGAGCTATTAAGCTGTGCATCAATCTCTATGATCCATTTATCGCGTATGTCAGAAGATTTGATCTTTTATAATTCGGGTGAAGCGGGTTTCATTGAGTTAGCAGATAATGTTACTTCAGGCTCATCATTGATGCCACAAAAGAAGAACCCCGATGCGCTAGAGCTTATTCGCGGCAAAACAGGGCGTGTATTTGGTGCCTTTAGTGCCATGATGATGACGTTAAAAGCACTGCCACTTGCTTATAATAAAGATATGCAAGAAGATAAAGAAGGCTTATTTGATGCCATGCCAACGTGGCTAGCTTGTATTCATATGGCGCAAGCGTGTATCAAAGGTATAAAAGTAAATGGCGATCGTACTTTAGCCGCTGCTAAAGGCGGGCATTCAAATGCGACAGAGCTTGCTGACTATTTAGTCGCCAAAGGGATCCCTTTTAGGGAAGGTCATCATATTGTTGGTGTGTTGGTACAAATGGCTATCGCACAAGGGAATAACTTAGAAGATTTAAGTTTAGAACAATTCCAATCGGTGCATAGTATTTTTGCACAGGACGTATATGCTGTACTAGAGATAGACGCATGTATAAAAGCGCGCCAAGCACTTGGTGGTACATCTTTAGAGCAAGTTACAGTTGCAGTTAAAGATGCCAAAAAAAAACAGCAAATAACAGTTCGTGACGCTAATCTTGACGATGTAGAGTCAATTGCTAAATTGATCCAGCACTGGGCTACGGTAGGTGAAAATTTACCGCGTGCTAAAAGCGACATGGTACATTCAATCAATGAGTTTGCGGTTACCGAAGTTGCTGGAGAAGTCGCGGGCTGCGCATCACTGTATATTTATGATACTGGTCTTGCTGAAATTCGTTCACTAGGGATAGATCCTGAAACAGGTATTACTGGGCAAGGTCGTCAGTTAGTTGAACATTTATTAGTTAAAGCCAAAAAATTGGCACTCAATCGCATCATTGTTTTGACGCGAGTACCTGATTTCTTTGAAAAACAAGGTTTCACATTCTGTACCAAAGACAGCTTACCGGAAAAGGTGATGAAAGATTGTGAACTGTGTTTACGCAGAGACAATTGTGACGAAGTCGCGATGGAATTTATTTTGAAGCAAAGTCGGAACGCGGAGATCCCGTGTAAAAATGTAGCTTAAAATCCCTGGATATAAAAAACGTACGGTTATCCCTGTGCGTTTTTTTATGCCTTATCATGTCTGGTATGACCTGACCTGTTGTGTGAGATGCGCTGTAGCAAATAAAAGATCAAAAAAGATCGTTTTTTAAAATGTTGGATCAGTAATTGCTTATTACTAGGTGTAAGATGGCTCAGCGTGAGTTCATCTTTAAAAGCGCCAAGCAGTTATCAGAGCGTTAAAAACAGTGGCTTATTTAATAAGTCATTTATTCAACATTTATTGAAAGGATTAATCTTATGCAAGTTACAGCTAACAGCCAATTACAAATGCAAGCATACAATAATATGCAACAATCAAAGCCAGCACTTGAACAAAGCGCTAGTAATAAAACCCTACAATCTGATACAGTGTCTATATCTAATGAAGCCTTACTAGCAGCTAAAGGTGAAGCTGAAATTCAGCGTGGAGGCGGTGCCGTTTTTCCGTTCCCAGATAAAAAACCAAAGTAGGAATATGGTATTTAATGTTGTTAACTGAGTTATTTGGTGTGTTTTCCTTATCAGCCTTAGTTGTCTGGGGCTTTTTAATGGCCTTTTTTTTTAATATCTTTATTTTTTCTTTAGATATTAAAAGAAACACCACCTTATTGCTCAGTTCATTTGTTATGGCATTCTCGTATTTGATTGGCGATCATTTCTTTACTTGGCTATCTCCAACACCCGCCACTTATTTAGACTGGGCTATTTATGATTTAGTCACCCTTGGATTTTTGGGAGTTGTATTCTTTTTCATTAATAAAACAACACCATCCTTTATCTATTTAATTTTAGGATTGTCTTTCAATATTATCTTTTTTATATTCATGTACATAGATTTATATATCTATAGAAATACTTCACCTTGGCTATTGTGGGACATCTACTCATTTGGGGTTAATATCGTTGATTTTACAATGATAGTGGCCTTAATTGTCGATCGTGACATTTTAGGGTTGATTAAGCTTAAAAATGGAATTAAAGCGTTATTTAAAGGACAACAGCAAAAACATCTTGTTTAGCGTTTATGTTTATTAACGACACGATCGGCCCGTATATCAGTGTGTTTATCGAGTGGGGGTTTTTAATGGCCTTCCTATTTAATCTTGTTTCTAGACTTAATAATCCGGACAAAGCAATTGTTCAGCTGTCTTTTCTGATGGCCTTTTCTTACATGATAAGTGATTTTTATCGTTTATCCTATTCAAATTACCTAAACTGGTTTATCTATGACTTACTCACCATTGCTGTAATATTTGCATGGTTTATATATTTTAAAAGGCAGCGATTCACCGCGCTATATTATATTTTACTTGGTTTAGTGCTTAACTCCTTTCTTATGCTTGCAACTCATTATGATATTTATATCTTACACAATGATCAGCTATGGTGGCTGTGGACTGCTTATTCATATGGAGTAAATGTTGTTGATTTATCGATGATATTTGCACTGATTACTGAAAAAGATTTTTTATTCTTACGGATAGTTATTAATAAAATTAATATGTTGTATTTATATAAACGCATAGGCTTGAGTAATTAATGGAGCTAATAGAGCAATATTTTAATGTTTATTTAGCTTCGCTGATTATGTGGGGCTTTTTAATGGCATTTTTATACAACGTTGTTAAAAAATCTTCCTCACCTGGGAGCGACCCCACTGTAATGTGGATTGCACTTTCCATCTTTTTGTCATATTTATTGAGTGATCCACTCTTTAATCAAGGGTTTGGATATGACTTGTTAGATAGTACTTCTGCATATTTAGTTTGGAGTGTTTTTGATCTAGTCACTATTCTAGTAATTATGTTAATAGCGCGGGGCAAAACCGTACAAAAATCACCTGTCAAGTTGTATTTATGCATGGGGCTGATGATAAATATCAGTTTGTTTATTGGTATGTATATAGACTTAAACTTTACTAAATACATAGGTCCGTGGTGGTTTTGGTATTTTTATTCTGTAATAGTTAATATATCTGATATCACTATGATAATTGCTTTATTATGTAATAAAGATTTTCTAGGTTTGGTGTCTTGCTATAATTATTTAAAAGGCCTAAATAAACATCAGGCCCTTGTTTCGAAAACTTAAAAGCGGTATTCCCAGCTGGTTTTTAATGCGCTGTTGGTATCAGACTCGTTAGCAAGTTCGTCTTTATACACTGAGCCGCTGATCTTCCATAAACCACTAAAAATAGCCTGCTGATAACCAAGCTCTAATTGTAAGCGTTCAAACGTTTCGGCGACTTGGGTCAAGTCGGTGATGTCAGTTTTAAACCAACGTAACTTCGCATAGCCGCCATAACCGTTCATAGTATGATAATGCGCACCTAATACTGCTGATTTACTTTGCTGTGGTGTTGCAGAGCCAATTAACCGATCTTTATGATTATAGGCTTGGGCATAATTAATAAATGCTTCATTAGCATCGTCACAACTAAGTTGTGCTGTACAATCTTGTTGTGTATTTGAATATTCAAAATAGGTTTTTAGTAATTGCTCTTGGCCGCCAAAAAAGCTCTCAATGCCAATTGTATAAAAAGCATCGCTTGGCGCTAAGCCACTGTCATTTTTTCCCATTATCTCGGTGTAAAATGCAATCGGTTGCTCTGCTATAGTGGTTGAGTATTTGGCATCTAAGCTTGTTAAGCGTTGCTTATTTGTTATTACTTCCAGCGTATTAGGATTTACTTCTGTATTGGTTAAATAATCAGAGCTTGCGGTACTAAATGCAACCTCAAGTCCTGGTAGTGGTGTGCTGGCAAAGCGCATGGCCCAGTAGTCACCTTTTTCACCATTACTTAAATGTGGTTTTTGTTTTGCGTAAATACCAGTCAACTGCCAGTTACCAATGAATGATAACCAACTTGGGCCGACATATTGGGTGTTAGCACGGTTAATTCTTAGCCCTTTCATTGGTGCGGCATTATTCGACAGTAGTAATGCATTGTCGTTACCTGGTCCCCACCAATGGCTTACTTGTTCGGCGCTAACAGACCAATTGCCCATTAATACTGCTAAGTAGCTGCCATGATAGTTTATGTGTTCATCATCAAGTGCCTGATCAGCGTAATTAACACTGACTTTGGCGCTAACACGGTCGCCAGTGATAGAGCCATAGCTATTAATGCCACTTTTTTGTTGATCGCGTTTGCCAAAGCTTTGTTGCAAAGTCGGCTCACTATTGTAGTTAAGCCTCACACCAGAGCTACTGCCTTGTTTAGCGTTCTCTAAGGCATGTTTTACGTGTTGATAAGCAAATCGACTTTGTGTAGATAAACTGCTGCTTTCAATTGTATTTAAATCTCTGGCAATGCCTTGCCACATCAAGGGATAACTATTGATCGGTTGTTTAATCACGCCTTGGTTAAAGAGCATCTCAATTGAGGCTCGTAATAAAGGGTCGTCACTTTCAATCCAAGGTGATGCAAACGCGGGTGTGGCAATCACAACAAGGGTGCTTAAATAGATATTTAACTTCATCCGTGTAACTTTTCCTGTAATGCTTTTACTACAATAGGGTGTACAAACTCACTGACATCGCCTTTATGACGCGCGACTTCTTTAACTAGGGTTGAAGAGATAAATGAGTTCTTTTCAGCTGGGGTTAAAAAAACACTCTCTAAATCAGGATTTAAACGACGATTCATATTGGCAAGCTGAAACTCATAATCAAAGTCAGACACCGCACGAATACCGCGGATCAGTACATTCGCACTATGATCGCGTGCTAAATCAGCTAATAATCCAGAAAAGCCAATAACACTGACGTTATCTAAATGAGTGAGTAAACTATTGGCAATTGCTACCCGCTCATCTAGGCTAAAGCAGGGTTTTTTACTAGGATTGTGAGCAACTGCAACAATTACAGTATCAAACATTTTAGCTGCCCGCTGGATCAGATCTGTGTGTCCATTGGTTAATGGATCAAAGGTGCCAGGATAAATTGCGGTGACTTTCATAAATATCATCTTAGTGTTATTTTGAGGGTTATATTAACAGTCTTTGTTGTCCAGATCAGCCTGCAAATTGCGACTGCATATTTTCATTTGTAAATGAATTTATTTCAATAAGAAACAATAACTACGAATTATGGATTAGAAATTTTCAAGGTGGTATTTTATTGGATTATATTTGTATATACTGCGCGGCTAATAATACTGAGTGAATTATGGGCATTTACTCTAATAAAAATAATCAGAGTAGCAGGATATGAGTACCAAGGATAAAATAATTACAACCAGCATAATGCTATTTAACCAACATGGCGAGCGTGCGGTCACAACCAACCATATCGCTTCACATATGGGCATCAGTCCCGGTAATCTTTATTATCACTTTAAAAATAAAGAAGACATTATTCGCCATATTTTTGCATTATATAGTAAGCATTTACACACTCAATTTGTGCCAATGGAAAAGCAGGATGAAGCACTAACACACTTAACTGGGTATCTTGATGCTTTGTTTGAGTTGATGTGGCGTTTTCATTTTTTCTATGACAATTTGGGTGACATTTTATCTCGCGACGAAGTACTGAAAAAAGATTATATTGAGTTTCAAGAGGCTTTGTTAAGTCAAGTGCGCGAAATTGTGATTGGCCTGCGTGAAGGTGGGATGATCGCAATTGATGATGAAGATACCGTTGAACTTGCTCATATGCTAAAAATCACCGTCAGTTTTTGGACTCCTTACATTAAAGCCAGACGGTTAAGCGGTGAGTTAATGCAGCAAGATATTTATAATGGTATTTTAAAAGTGTTAGCGCTTTTTAAAGCATTTGGCACCGAGCAAAGTATCCCAAAAATTAACTTGTTACGCGAAAAATACAGTAAATTAGCGGCACAAGCAGAGCCTGTTTAATTAAACGCAGCGGTTGTTTATTTCCTAGACGTTAGATTTTTTGTTATAATCGCGCGCCCAACACGTGGGTGCGTGAATCCTAAATATTGTCTAACGAGTAAACTATGCTTAAATTTATCGTCAAACTCCATCCTGAAATAGCCATTAAAAGCCGCTCTGTGCGTAAACGCTTTACTAAGTTGTTAGAAAACAACATTAAAATTGTGTTACGCAAGCTTGACGAAAAAGTACAAGTACAAAATAACTGGGACAATATATCCGTCGTAACTAAATCAGATGACGCACAAATGCGCCTTGATTTTATCGATGGCTTACAACGGATCCCAGGTATTGTGCAGTTTATTGAAGTGACCGAAACTAACTACGAAAACCTGCACGATATTTACGAAAAAGCGTTAGATATGGTTGGCCACACCGTCGTGGGCAAAACATTCTGTGTACGTTGTAAGCGCCAAGGTAAGCATGATTTCACCTCTACCGATGTAGAGCGTTATGTGGGTGGTGGTTTAAATCAGCACGTCGATGGCGCCAGCGTAAGACTAAAAAATCCTGAAGTAACTATTCGTCTTGAAATTAAAGATGATAAAGCTTACGTAGTAACGCACACCCATCATGGTATGGCCGGTTTCCCATTACCAACGCAAGAAGATGTCTTGTCGTTAATGTCAGGTGGATTTGACTCAGGCGTTGCTAGTTATCAAATGATCCGCAAAGGCGCTCGTACGCACTTTTTGTTCTTCAATTTAGGCGGTGCGGCGCACGAGATTGGTGTTAAACAAGCCAGCTATTATATTTGGAAGCAGTTTAGCTCAACCCATAAAGTTAAATTTATCAGTGTTGACTTTGACCCCGTTGTTGCCGAAATTTTAGAAAATGTTGAAAACAGTCAAATGGGTGTAGTTCTCAAACGTATGATGATGCGTGCAGGCAGCCAAATAGCTGAAAAAATGGGGATTCAAGCGCTTGTTACCGGTGAGAGTCTAGGCCAAGTTTCAAGTCAAACATTAGCCAACTTAAGTGTGATTGACCGTGTTACCGAAACGCTTATATTACGCCCGCTGATCCAACACGACAAACAAGAAATTATAAACATCGCTCGTAAAATTGGCACCGCAGAAATGGCCGAAACTATGCCGGAATACTGTGGTGTGATTTCTAAAAAGCCTACAGTTAAAGCTAAAATTGCCGTAGTAGAAGCTGAAGAGCAAAAGTTTGATTTTGATGTGCTCAATACTGTTATTGAAAACGCACGTATTATGGATATTCGTGACATTGACGTTGAAGCTAAACAAGAGCTAAAAGAGGCAGAGTCAGTTTCTGATTTACCAGCTGATGCAGTTGTTGTTGATATTCGCTCGCCGGAAGAAGAAGATGCAGCACCGCTTGAAATTGATGGGATAGAAGTTGTGCATTTGCCATTTTTCCGCTTAGCGACCAAATTTGCAGACCTACCGCAAGACAAAGACTACTACTTATATTGCACTAAAGGTGTAATGAGTCAGCTACAGGCGCTTATTTTACATGAAAATGGCTTTGCCAATGTTAAAGTTTATCGCCCGTAAGGTTGATAGTTATTAATAACAAGCGCGAGTTAAATCGCGCTTTTTTTATGTCTGATAGCATCGAGTAAAGATTGATTGTGAGGGGTATTAATACCGAGTTGATTACCTTTTTGGCAAATATAACCGCACATCGCGTCAATTTCTGTGATGCGATTATGGGCGATATCTTGATGCATTGATGAGTAATTGTTTTTGGTATCACTCATCACTTGATAGGCGTTCGCCAATGCTTCAGCAAGTCGCACATTAATACCTAGTTTATTTGCTACGGTACACGCTTCGTTTAAGATATTTAAAATTATGCCACTAAACTGTGGTTCAGTCAGTGCGCCATTTTTCACATTGTGCAGCGCACTGAGTGGATTAATAGCAATATTAACGAGTAATTTTTCAAAGCGTAATTGTTGTATATTATTTGTGGTTGTTAATTCAGGAATAGCGTTTAGTAGATTTTTAACTTCAGCGAGTTGTGTTTTTGCTTGCTGGTTACAATCACCTAAAATGCTGCTCCCGATACCAGTATGCAACACACTAAAAGGTGTATCTTTGTAGCCCGCTAAACGTGTTGTTAAAAAATATAGTCCTTGTTGTTTTGTAAGTTCGCTATTTATTTCATCTACATTACCCATGCCATTGTGAGATAAAATCAATTGGCATTGAGCGCTTAAAAAAGGCTTTAGTTGCCTAAATGCGGTGGCAACTTGATATGCTTTAACAGTAAAAATAATAACATCGACTTGGCCGTGCTCGGATAATTGAGTCAGGTTTGTCAGTTGGCAATTAATTGTTTGTTTTGGGGCTTTAGCTTGTTGATAAAAACGAGGTTCGTCAATAGCATGCTTGGTAAGTAGGGTAACCCTGTGCTGTTGACTCAAATAATGGCTATAGAGCAGCCCAATGGCACCATCGCCAACGACGAATATATTAGCCATTTTGATTCTTTTTAAAACGAGAATAAATACCGAACAACAAAAAGAAACTAGCAGCCCCAGAAAAGTCAGCAACAACATCAGCAACAGAGGCGCTACGATAAGGGATTGTGCTTTGCATTAGCTCAATAGCAATGCCATAAAATGCTAATAACACGAGGTGAACGAATACAGGTAGCTTGAATGCTCTGACCATGACGGCTGCCAGAACAAAGAAAATAGTAAAATGTACTAACTTATCTAGGTGAGGCAGTGACGATACCCCAACGCCCCTAAAATCGCGGGCAAACAAAAAGGTAAATACCAGAATACTGATTAAAAATAGGGTTTGATAAACACGCCGAGTCACGAAAAATCCTAAATCGTTTAAAAATAGAGCCGTAGTATATCAAACAAATTTCGTATCGCAGCTGAACAAAGCATAGAAAAGTGTAAAGATTTATAAAATTTATATAGTATAATTATCGACAATATAAATTTGAATTAAAAATATCTTGCTAGGAGAGACTTATGCCTTCATTTGACATTGTTTCGGAAGTCGAAATGAACGAAGCAAAAAATGCTGTTGATAACGCCAACCGTGAGCTAGAAACTCGCTTTGACTTTAGAGGCGTTGATGCGTCAATAGAGCTTAATGATAAAACCATTAAACTAAAAGCAGAAGCTGATTCACAGGTTATGCAGTTGTTTGATATTTTAGCGAGCAAAATATCAAAACGCGGTATGGACGTATCAAGTTTAGAGCTGCAAGATATTTCACGTGCGGGAAAAAATGTTTACCGTAATGTTGCGCTAAAGCAAGGTATCGAAAAAGATATGGCTAAAAAAGTAGTTAAAGCCATTAAAGACTCTAAAGTGAAAGTACAAGCCGCGATCCAAGGCGAAGAAGTACGTGTAACGGGCAAAAAACGTGATGACCTACAAGAAGCCATGCAAGTAGTACGCAGTGCTGATTTAGGGCAACCATTTCAGTTTAAAAACTTTAGAGATTAGAAAGCTAGGAGCTAGGTTTCTAGGTGCTAGAAAAAGCCAAATTGCAGCAATGTAGTTTGGCTTTTTTAGTTTAGAACTTATGGTTATTCCTAGAACCTAGAGTATTTAGATGTATAGCCGTCCATTGACTTTTGTGCTTAAAATAATCACAATAGCGGCCTATTTTCAAGGTGCTTGTGGTTACTTTTCAAGGTTGTTGATTAAGTAAAGCAAGATAATCGGGAAGTTGGTGGCGTTTATAGGATATAAACGAAGTCCAACACTGCCCCCGCAACGGTGATACATACTTTTAGCTAAATTTATTAGCGAGTTATGTTAAGTCCGGAGACCGGCCTTGAAGTCAATTTACTATCACTTGTGCGGTGGGCGCGGGTCAGGGGATATCATGTTAAACAAATCTACTCTAGGCGTAGCAATTGCCGCTGCGTTGTCTTTTTCTGTGTCTGCAGAGCAATCAATTGAACGCCTTACGGTAACCGCTAATAAATTTGAGCAATCAATTACTGATGTACTTGCCAGTGTAACTGTTATTGAGCGCAGTGATATTGAAACAAGTAATGTCCGTGATTTACCGAGTTTACTAGCAACCCAAGTTGGTTTTCAAATAAATTCCAATGGTGGCTTTGGACAAAGTTCTGGCGTGTCACTTCGCGGTTCAAGCTCGCGACATACACTTATTTTGGTTGATGGCGTACGTACGGGCTCTGCAACCCTTGGTTATAAATCAATTAGTAATATTCCTCTTAATTCAATAGAGCGCATTGAAATTGTTAAAGGCTCTCGTGCTGCAGTTTATGGGTCTGATGCGCTCGCTGGTGTGATCAATATTATTACTCGTACAAAGGAATCCGTCAGCCTAGATGCAACATTTGGTACTGATGCTTATCAAAATTATCAAGTTGCAGGTACAACGGTAGTTGATGATGTTAAAGCGTCGTTTAATGCTGGGTTTGAAAAAACGGATGGCTTTGACGTATTGCAAGGCGTAGCGCCGGATGAAGATGGTTATGAGAACAAAAATTTAGGATTTAATATTCACTATGCAGATGAGCTGTTAGGTGAGCTTAAAGCGCTGGGTCAATACAGTGAAGGTAATGCACAATACGACAATGCTTTCTCGCCTATTGATAGTATCGTAGAAAATAATGAATTTGAAAATTATCAGCTAGGGCTGGGTTGGGATAAATCCTTTACCGATCATAAGCACTCAATTAATGTTGCTATTGCAACCGATGATTCTGACAACAAAGGCTATGATTACACTGGTGCGATTGTTACTAATAGTTATAAAACAAAACGTAAACAATTTGATTACCACGGCAGTTATAATGCAAGCCAAGTTTTAACCGTTAATGGCGGGCTTAATTGGTATAAAGATGAAATATATACCAATGGTAAGGCTTATCTAGCGGATAGCAAAGTAGCTAAAGCTGCATTTCTTGGGGGCTATTTTGATGACAATAAAGTCATTGCAAATTTAGCATTGCGTTTAGATGATGATGAGCAGTTTGGTAATGAAACAACTTACGCCGCAGCTGTTGGTTATCACTTAAATAAGCGTGCAACACTTAGATTGAGCCAAAGCACGGGCTTTAAAGCGCCAACATTTAATGATCTTTATTTTCCTGACCCTTTATCTCCAGGTAATCCAAATTTAGCACCAGAGACATCAACTAACCAAGAGTTAGGTTTGAGTTTAGACTTTTCTCAGGCAAAGCTTGATATATCAATATTCAGAAATAATATTGAAAACCTAATTGCATGGGCACCTAATGCAGCAGGTAAATGGCAGCCAGAAAATATAAATGAAGCACGCCATGAGGGTGTTGAGTTTAGCTTTGCCAATACAGTACTTGGTTTTGATAATCAGTTTAATTTTACTTATTTAAATGCTGAAAATACCGAAACGGGTGTAGCACAAACTTATGTTTCACCACGTACTGTGAACTGGTCTGTTGCGAAGCAGTGGGGCGATTTTGATGCCGGTTTTGATATGCAGTACCGTAGTGATCGTCAAGGTAAAGTAACAGAGCTTAGTTCTTATACGTTATGGAACTTAACTGCAAATTATCAATTTAACAGTGCGCTTTCATTTTCTGCTCGTGTTGAAAACTTATTTGATAAGCAATACAACGCGGTTGACTCAAGTATGGATTATGCAACTGGCGAAGTGTTTTACTACAATACAGTTGACCGTCGCTTCTTTGTTGGCGCCAGCTACCAGTTCTGATCTCGTTCTAGCTTAAATAAAAAAGCCCGACACCTTTGTTTGTCGGGCTTTTTTATATTTAGATGAAAATGCTTATTTAGCACTTTGCTTAGTTTACTAAAAACTGTTTATAGTCTTTTTCAAACTTTTTCAGCTTTGGTGCTATCAATAAACTGCAATAGCGTTGCTCAGGGTTTTCGTTGTAGTAGTCTTGGTGATACTGCTCTGCAGGGTAGTAAGTGGTTGCAGGGCTAACTTCAGTGACGATATCTTCGCGTATTTGGCTTTGTAATTTTGCAATATATTGATTAGTTTGCGCTTGCTGCTCGCTATCATGATAATAAATCACACTTCGATATTGGGTACCTATATCATTACCTTGGCGGTTTAGCTGAGTGGCATCATGCAGGGTAAAAAACATCGCCAGTAAGGTTTCGTAGCTTATCAGGCTACTGTCAAACTTAATCTGTACAACCTCTGCGTGGCCGGTGAGGCCAGTGCAAATTTGTTTATACGTAGGCTTAGTTGTTTTGCCGCCAGTATAGCCAGAGCTTACTTGTAAAACGCCTTTCACGCGCCTAAACGCGGCATCAATACACCAAAAGCAGCCACCACCAAATGTTGCTGTTTCATTTGTTATACTCATTAGTTGTTCCTTAAGCTGTTAAATTACACGGATGATCTAGCGTATCAGAAGAACGAGCAAGGTGGTTTATTATTTCATTTAATTACAGTAGGGAAGTGTGTGGAAGTGAAAAGTAGCGTTGCTATGGGTTTGCAACGCTACGATGAGATTAAAGCTCTTTTAGCGGCCTTTCAGCTTCTTGTTGGTTGAGCTTTTGTTGTAAAAACTCAGGAGACTGAGTATTGCGAGCCAGCGCATAGTACGCCGCAGGAACAACAAATAGCGTAAGTATGGTTGCTACAATAACGCCAGTAAACACCACTACACCAATTACCATACGGCTCTCTGCACCAGGGCCTGAGGCTAGCACTAGTGGCACCGCACTCATTACCGTAGTCAAAGAGGTCATAATAATTGGTCGCAATCTTTGGGTTGCTGCTTGTAAAATAGCTTCACTAAACTCTACGCCTTTATCGCGCAATTGATTGGTAAATTCGACAATCAATATACCGTTCTTAGCACTAAGACCAATCAGCATTACAATGCCTATTTGGCTGTAAATGTTTATGGTTAGTCCTGCAACCCATAAACCAAACATTGCGCCCATCAAACCCAGTGGCACAGTGAGCATGATCACAAAGGGGTGCATAAAGCTTTCAAACTGAGCGGCTAAAACTAAGAAGGTAACAGTAAGCGCTAGAATGAAAACATACGTCATCGCTGAGGCACCTTCATAATATAATTGCGATTCACCTTTATAATCAATGGCGCCATCAATTTCGTTTTCTTCCATTGCCACTTTATTTAAAAAGTTAAGCGCTTCTTCAAGGGTGTAACCATCGGCGAGGTTAGCGCTCAAAGTAATAGCACGCATTCGGTTGTAACGATTTAGCCTTGATGCAGTGGCTTCTTCTTTCAAGCTAATTAAGCTATCTAGAGGAACCAGTTCACCACTGCGTGATTTTAAGTAAATATTTGATATATCAGTAGGATCAGCAAAGTCAGCTTTGGTGCCTTTTAAGATCACATCGTATTCTTCACCACGGTCAATAAAGGTGGTAACACGGCGTTGCCCTAACATGGTTTCAAGGGTGCGGCCAACATCCGAAACTGAAATCCCTAAATCCGCCGCTTTGTTTTTATCGATACTGATCAAAAACTGCGGGAAGGTTTCTTTGTAGTCATGGTCAATACGCACCAGTCCTGGGTTTTTCTCTGCACGTTCAATGATCCGGTCTCGCCAATCAGCTAATTGTGCATAATCATTACCTTGCAGGACAAACTCAATGGGCCGTGATGAGCCACCGCCACCAATACCACGGCGCATAATAGCAAAAGCGCGCACATCGGTGACTTCAGTCATTTTTGCACTGATCTCATCCATTACTTCCCAAGTTGAACGTTTACGTTCATCCCAGTCAGCCATACCAACAATTGCTACACCACCGCTGCCACCCCAGCCAGGTACGCGCACCAGCACTCGGCTTAGTTCGCCCGCTTCGGAATAAGACATTAAACGTTCTTCAATTTTTGCCATGTTGGCGGCGTTATTTTCATAACTTGCCCCTTCAGGGCCACTCATCATGATAAAGAAAGTACCACGGTCTTCTTTTGGCGTAAGTTCTGAAGGAATTTGTTGGAACAGTAAATAACTAACAAAACCAGCCAGCAGTAGGGTGATTGTTAAACCACCTGAACGCGTCATATTTGAGCGTAAAGAGTTTTTATAACTTTGCTCAATCTTACTAAAGATACGGTCCATCCATTGGCTGAATTTACTCTCTTTTGAGGATGGTTTGAGTACTAATGAACACAACGCTGGCGAGAGTGTTAATGCGGTAATGCTTGAGAAGAATACCGCAGCGCTGACGGCCATCGCAAACTCGGTAAATAATGCGCCGATACGGCCATCCATAAATACCAAAGGCACAAACACCGAGATCAGCACTAAGGTGGTGGCTATAATTGCAAAACCAACCTCACGGGCGCCACGATAGGCAGCTAGTAGAGCCGGTTCGCCCAGTTCGATACGCCGGTGAATGTTTTCTAGCATTACAATCGCGTCATCAACAACCAAGCCAATTGCTAGCACCAGCGCCAGTAGTGTCAATAAGTTAATTGAATAACCCATCGCCAGTAAGAACATAAAGCTACCAACCAACGCAACAGGGACTGTTACCGCTGGGATCAAGGTAGCGCGAATGTTCCCTAAAAATAAGAAGATAATTAATACCACCAAAGCCATTGAAATAGCCAAGGTACTGTAAACCTCGTTAATCGATTCTTTAATAAATATTGACGAGTCATAGCTGTCTTGAATAGTTGTGCCTTCTGGCAGATTACGTTTGATTTTTTCAAGTTCAGCACGAGCATTATCGACCACGGTAAGTGTATTGGCCTTAGCTTGTTTAACAATACCAAGGCCAACCATGTTGCGGCCATTACCACGGAATAAGCTTTCATCGTCAGCGGCTTCTAAGTTTACATCAGCAACTTCACCAAGACGAACTAAGTAACCATCGTCACCACGTTTAATTACCAAGTTTTTAAAGTCTCGCTGCTCTTTATAACTACGCGCTGTTCGTACGGTAAAATCACGGTCGATAGATTCAATTTCACCAGCTGGTAGCTCAACATTTTCAGTTCGTAGGGTGTTTTCTATGTCACTACTGGTTATGCCACGAGCAGCCATTGCTTGGCGATTGAGCCAAATTTTCATGGCATATTTACGTTCACCACCAACACGCACATTGGAAACACCATCTACCACAGCTAAACGGTCGACAATAAAGCGCTGTGCATAATCAGACAGTTGCAATGAATCCATCGTGTCGCTATTGAGTAAAAACCAAGCAATAGGGCTTTCATCACTGTTAGATTTAGATACTTCTGGCGGGCGTACTTGCTCAGGGAGGCTATCTAGTGCGCGCGCTACACGTTCGCGGACATCGTTTGATGCGGCATCAATATCACGGCTGATATTAAATTCAATGGTAATATTTGAGCGACCATTTCTACTTGATGAATTAATGCTTTTAATACCTTCGATACCGGAAATACGGTTTTCCAGTACTTGGGTTATTTTTGTTTCTATGATCTCGGCTGAGGCACCCGTATATTCAGTGCTTACACTGACTATTGGTGATTCAATATCAGGATATTCGCGCAGCGGTAACATCGAAAAAGCCACTAAACCAAAGGTTAGTAACAGTAGGTTAATTACAATTGCAAAAACGGGGCGTTTGACACTGGTATCAGTAATTTTCACAGTTTACCCCTTCACAGTAACTTTGCTGCCTGAGCGAATTTTAATAATTCCTTCAGTAACAATTTGCTGCCCATTACTAATACCTTCATCAATGGCAACCCAGCCATTGTGACGACCTGCAACGTGAACCTCTACTTTGGTGGCTATTCCGTCTTCAATTTGAAAAACATAATGTTTATCTTGTTGTGGGATCACCGCTTTTTCTGGCACCATCATCGCTTGATTTGAGCTCAGTTGTAATGCTGTATTGAGCAACATGCCTGGGCGTAATAAACCACTTTTATTCGCGAAGCTGGCTGTGACTTCAACACTGCGGGTGATTGAATCAATTCGTGCACTAACGTGTGTTACTTTACCGGTAAAGGTTTTTTCAGGGTAAGCATCATTTTGGGTCATTACTTTCATGCCAACGTTTAATTGCGCAAGGTATTTTTCTGGGACTTTGAAATCGACTTTAATTATGCTTATGTCATCTAAACTTGTAATAATTGTGCTGTTATTTACATAAGCACCTACGGAGATTTGACGCTTACCTAAAATGCCTGAAAAAGGCGCGAAAATAGTCATTTCAGCCAATTTAGTTTTAGCATTTTCAAACTGCGCTTCGGTTGCATCAACGCGAGAAAGTTGCTCTTCGAGCAATGACTTTGCGGTTGCTTGAGAGCGAGAAAGCTCAGTTAAGCGTTCAAGTTGACGTTTTTCTTCACGTAAGTTAATTGCCAGTTCTTTAACGGTGAGTTCTTCTTGCTGCGATTGCAATTGTACGAGCTTTTGACCTTTACTGACTAAATCACCGTCTTTAAAATAAATGTCAGTTACGTAATCATTTTGTGCGCTTTTTATATAAATTGCTTGATTAGCGCGGGCACTGCCGATAGCCTCAATGAGGACTGCATTTTCTTCACTTGCTACAGTGTGAGCGGTTACTTGGGTAGCACTTGCTGTGAAGTCGGATTGCTCACCTTGGCTACTTGGTAAATAAAGATAAACACATAGCCCCAGAAGTAGAGTAATAATAAATGGAAATAGCGCTTTGCCAGATTGCTTTGCATACATTGTTAAAAATACCGGAAATTTAATTGCCTCTAGTGTACAAAATTACAGCGTGAATTGGCGGCCGCGTATCTCATAAATCTGTCGGTTAGGCGTAAAAGTTAAGTTATTTTTTGTTTGTTCCTGTTTTGTATTTGTATATGAGAGAGTTATGAAGTTAACGAGCAAATGTCCGCGTTGTATGAAAATACGAAAATTGATTATTTGGACTATAATTATGTACGTTTTTTATATTATTTTTTATCGTTATGGTTAAACGCAAAAATACTGTTTTAAAATTGCGTGCGCAAGGTGCGCGCAATGGTATCGAAATTCTCACTGTCGGTGCGGTGGGGCTGATATTTATAATGCTGTTTAATTTACTGCGGCCCGACGAAATTAGCATTTTCGAAACTTTTTTAGTGAGTTTATGTTTGGCTGCTATTTTTGTTGGTTTTTTAAAAACTCAAGAGCCATATTACAGTTTAGTTATTACAGAACAAGAACTTACTTATCAACATAAATATGGCTATTGGAGTCTGAAGCAAGAAAATCTAAATCGCAGTGGTATTCCTAAAGTAGAACAAGAACTTGAACCGCTTGAGTTAAATGCTGTAGGTATTAAACTTAATGACACTGATGAATTTTTATTACAATTAGCACCAAGAATTGCTGGTAAATTATTGATCGAACAACGGCATTTATTTATGCAAGTAATTCAAAAACATTGCAAAAATGGCAATTGCCCATCAGAATGGTTAGTTGAAGATAATCATTACACTTCTGTGAATGGTCGCAGTTTTAATGGCTTGATAGCCATGTTTGCTAATAGGATGCGACATCTACGGCAATTAACAGGATATGATTTACTGTTACCCGCAAGTGTATTAGATAGAAGTATTTGGGATTTTAGCCATAGCTTAAATGCATGGCGGAATAACCCAGTCGTATTTATAGAATCTCAATTAGAGAGACAGACGCCTGAAAATAGGCGTTAGTTAGTAGGATGAAGCGATGAGTCAAGATAGATCTTTTATTAAAAGTGGCAGAAATACCATAATCCATAAAGATAAAAAACTCGATTTAGTGATCGTGAATTCTGAAATACACCCAAAAATCAAGGTAACTCAACATGGTTTAGAGCCATTTAAGGAAGAGTTGCCAAAAAATCGTCGTGAAGCTAAAGAGCGCTATTTAGAAATGGTTTACATAGGTAGTGCTGACGTATTTGGAGAAGAGAAGCGCTTACTGTTCATTCAGGCGTTAGATGGTCGTGAGTATAAGGTCGATTATAGTAAAATAGGCACAAAGTTATTTGTCCGTATTCACCAAGATAGCTATTTATAACATCCTCTTTTTGTATCTGGCATTGTTGTTGCTTAATTTATTGATTGGCGTGGCTATTAATATAAAAGCTACGTAATTTCAGTTTTAAATGAGGAATCAGTGCATGAAATCCCCTTTAATGGTTTTACCGTTGTTTGCTGTATTGACAGCATGCGGTGGCGGAGGAGGCGGCAACGATAATCCCGTAGTCGCAGCATCCGTATTTGCTGGCGATGATCAGCGCATTATTGAAAAAAGTGAATTTACTATTGAGGCCAAAGGGTCGCCTGCTGATGGTACCTTTACCTGGCAGCGAGTAAGTGGACCAATTATTGCCGGCTTTCCCCTCACTGGTGCACTACAAACCATTACTGCCCCTGATATTAAAGCAAACAGCGAGCTATTACTGCGTGTTAGTTATCAAACCACCGATGGCCAATTAGTTAGTGATGACTTACTGATCGAAATTGAGTCAAATAATCAGCTTCCTCAAGTCATTGTCACTCAAACTGCACCCGAAACATTGCCTTCAGATTATAAAGATATAATTACCTTAAGTGGCGCCAGTTCAGTTGATCCGGATGAAAATGGCCAAATTAATAGCTATAACTGGCAACAAATTACAGGGCCAACGCTCGCTGTAGATAGTAATAGCAATGCAACAATTAGTTTCACTCATCCGTTACTTGATACCAACACGCAGATCACTTGGCTGTTAACGGTTGTCGATGATGAGGGGGGCGAGTCGAGCTCGCAGTATTCTCATACCTTAAACAAAACCAGTGAAGTCATTATTGCTAATGCTGGTATTGATCAAAGTGTTATTGAGCTGGAAAAAGTGACCTTAGATGCTACAGATTCCGAAACAGTAACAGACACCTTTAAATGCTACTGGCAGCAAACAGCTGGCACAGCGGTGCTTGATAACCAGCAGCAATGTATTACTTCTTTCACAGCACCGGCAACCGAAGCGGTCAACACCCATACTTTTGAAGTAACCGTGACTGATAGTAAAGGTCGCACTGATAAAGATAGTGTTGATATTGTGGTTAATTCTAAACCGCTTGGTCTTATCAATGATACTGGGATGAGCAAATGCTACAACAACACCCAAGAAATAGCCTGTACAAGTCCTGATTTTCCGCGTCAAGATGCTTCTGTTGGCCGCGATAGTGGGGTTGGCTCGCATATCGAGAAAGTGGGTAAAGGTGAGCAGGCTTTTGATTTTACAAAACTTAACCAGTTTGCCGATGAATTATTAGATAGCGCCGCTAATTTTAGTTGTATTCGCGATAACGTTACGGGTTTGATTTGGGAAGTAAAAAGCCCTAATACAGGCACTTTACCAAATACGGCGTTGCGTGAAGGACAAAATCATTATACTTGGTATTTAACTAGTGAAGATGGTGTGCAAACGGGGAGTAGCCTTGGCACGCCAAACAGCACTTGCCCAAGTAATAATAATTGTAACTTACAAGTGTATGTTAATGAAGTAAATGCTCTTGATTACTGTGGCGGTACTAACTGGCGAGTACCTAGCTACACAGAGCTATTAACGCTACTTAATTATGGCAAGCATGGACAATCAATATTGCTCGATGAGAATTACTTTCCTAATACGCCTAATAGTAACTTATTAGCGGATGGACTAATTTATTGGACCTCACAAACTGCGGTAGATGGGACTAGCTTATCACAAGCGTATATTTTTGATATGAGCGACGGCAATGATTTGGCATATCCTAAAAGTGATACCGCGTTTGTGCGCTTAGTCAGAACCGCAGGAGCAACACAATGAAATCATTATTAATTGGCTTATTGTTAGCAAGCCCTGCAGCAATGGCTGTGCAGACCTGTTATGAAGGTGTAACACAAACAACGGCTACAGCGCGTTTTACAATGCACACCGATGGTACGGTGAGTGATAATATCACCGGACTTATGTGGCAAACCTGTAGTTATGGACAAAGCTATGACCTAACAACCAATAGCTGTTTAAACAGCATTGTGAAAGTTAATTGGCAAGAAGCATTAAGAGCTGCGGTAAACGACCGCACAGGTGCTTATAAAGATTGGCAAGTACCTAATAATAAAGAGCTTGCCAGTATTTTAGAACATAGCTGTGTAACCCCTAGTATTAATGAGACCGTGTTTTTGGGCAATTTAAGTGAGAACTATTGGACTAGTACATCAGGTATTGGCGATAAAACTTCAGCTTGGGTATACACCTTTGACAGAGGTCTTAACAGTTTGCACGATAAAGAGTCGTTCGTTTATTTACGCTTAGTGCGCTATGAAAAGTAACATCGCCGTTTAAAAATACTGCTGAAATACCTCTAACCGCGCTTGTTCTAGCGCGGTTTTTATTGCTGCGCCCTTAATGCCTTGCGTAATAAATTGCTGCGGGTTAATTGCTTTAGCTGCTTTGGTTGCTGTTAATAATAATTTTTGATTAGCCAGTGATGCTGCTTGGTTAATCTCAACGGCTTTTAGAACTGCCTCGAACCGTTCAGGGCGGCGCCATAAATCGAGTTGATTGCAGCAACTGAGTAGTTGCTCTGCGGTGATTGTTTGGCTAGTTAAGGTTGCTTGGTGGGTATTAAGTTGTAATGCTAAGTCGCGTACGTCATTTGGTAAACGAATAGTTTGACTGAGAATTTTAATCTCTTCTTGCGTCAATGATGCAGTGGCTTGTACAAACAATAATGCCTGATCGGTTATATTTTGGCTTTGTGCGTAAGCGTAACGGTTTTTTAGTTGTTGATATAACTCATCGCTCCAGTTACCTGCTAAGGCAGGGCTGATTGCACTAAGCGCGCCTAACTGCGCTAAAATATTCAAGAACTCAGCAAATGCGCCATCCGTTAATGATTTTTCACATTCTAGCCAAATGCGTTCTGCGGTGAGTGTTTGTAACTCTCCTTGGTTGATCATCTGTGTTAGCAATTGCTGGGTTTCTTCGGCAATCGTAAAACCAAGATAATGATAACGAGCTGCAAAACGGGCAACGCGTAATATACGCAGAGGATCTTCGCTAAATGCGTCAGATACATGGCGCAAAATGCGGTTGTCTAAATCTTGCTTGCCGCCATAAGGGTCAATTAAGTTGCCATCTTGTGCTTTTGCAATAGCGTTAACGGTTAAATCGCGGCGGCGTAAGTCGTCTTCTAAGGTAACATCTGCTGAAAACTCGCAGACAAAGCCGGTGTAACCTTGGCCTTGTTTTCGCTCGGTACGAGCTAGTGCGTATTCTTCTTTAGTTTTTGGGTGTAAAAAAACAGGAAAGTCTTTACCAACTTGTTGATAGCCTTGTTTGATCAGTTGCTCAGGAGTTGCACCGACCACCACATAATCACGTTCTTTGATGATTCGCCCTAATAGCTCATCACGAACTGCTCCACCGACCAAATAAACTTGCATAACTTCCCCTGAATATTAACTGTGCAAACTATTTTACGTTATTTAGCTAATAAAACGCTAACAAGGTTTTCACTTACGCTGTTTTTTTGCCATTATAGGCCGTGATTTAATCAGTAAGGAAATTTAGGGTGTATTTAAGCTATTTTGGCTTGTCAGAGAAACCGTTTTCAATCGCGCCAAATCCACAGTACTTATTTTTAAGCGAACGCCATAAAGAAGCGTTGGCGCATTTAACTTATGGCTTAGGTGAAGCTGGTGGGTTTGTATTGTTAACCGGTGAGGTGGGAACAGGGAAAACGACCTTAACCCGCAGTTTGCAAGAGCAGTTACCTGAAAACACACAAGTGGCGTTGATCCATAATCCAGCACTGTCACAATTGGAACTGTTAGCGAGTATTTGCGATGAATTTCATATTGTTTATGACGAGCAAAATGCGACGTTAAAAACCTTAACTGATGCAATTAAAAAGCATCTTGAAGCGAATCATCAAGCTGGTGGCCACACTATTTTGATTATTGATGAAGCTCAGCTTTTAGCCCCTGACGTGCTAGAACAGCTTCGTTTATTAACTAACATAGAAACAAACCATAAAAAATTACTACAAATAGTACTGGTTGGTCAGCCAGAATTACAGGCTTTATTAAAGCGTAATGAGTTGCGTCAGTTAGCGCAGCGGATCACTGCTCGTTATCATTTACTACCGTTAACTGAAGGACAAACTTTTGCTTACGTTAAGCATCGTTTGTATGTTGCAGGTTGTGATCGGGGACTATTCTCAAATGATGCGTTAAAAACGATTCACTTAGTTACTGCAGGTATTCCGCGTTTAGTAAACTTATTATGTGAACGCTGTTTAATGGGAGCTTTTTCTAAGCAGCTAACGATGATTGATAGTGATATAGTAATGCGCTCAGCACAAGAAGCGTTACCGCCGAGTGCATTAAGTAGCGTTAGCATAGAGCAGCAGTCGTCGTTTAATTGGCTCTATCCGTTGGCATTTTTAACTGTGCTCAGTCTGGGTATTGGTTTGTCGTTTATTCTTTAATTAATGGTCATATATGTCGTATTTATTAGATGCCTTAAAACAATCAGAACAACATGATGAAGCGTCAGCACATGACAGAAACGCTGAGCAATTAAAACAGCAGCAAGAACTGCAGCTTTATCGTTTTATTGCGATTTCGCTTGGCTTGTTGGTTGCTTTTTTACTGACCTTGATGGCAGGGTTTTCAATTGGTAAATGGTTACAAAAAAATCATTTTAATCCCCCTGAACAAGTGGTAACGACTGTTCAGGATCAATCAGTGGAGCCTGCTGATGACAAAACACCTGTACCTGCCACAGTGAAGCCTGAGCAATCGATACCGGTGCAAATAAATCCAGTACAGACTAGCCCAGCGCAAGTTGCTAGCACGCAGCCGATGTCTCAGCCGCAATTTGTTCAACCTCAGCAATACCAACAAGCAGCAGGGCAATATCAGTGGGTGCAAGTGCCAGTAAATACTGCACCAGCTTATCCGCAAGGTCAGCCAATGCTGGTGCAAACACCTAATGGTTATCAGCAAGTATATGCAGCGCCTCAGCAGCAATATAATCCTAATGCAGTGCAAATGCAGCCAATGATTAACAATAGCGCTAGCAATATCGATATGAGTAAATACAAAGTATTGGGGAAGCCTATTGGCGAACCGACTAGTGAGAAATCAAAGCCTGTGGCAACTGTCAGCGATGAAGAACTTGAAACTGTGCCAACGGCGCTTAAAAACGCCTTTGCTCGCGCTATCGAAGATACTCAAAGCACCCAATCTCATCAAGTAACGCAAGGCACTAAAAATTCATCTTATGCTGAGCCGATTGAGTTACTACCTGATGCTTTGTTGGCATTGATGCCAGAAATTAAATACCAAGCGCATATTTACTCATCATCACCTGATAAACGTTGGGTAAAGCTCAATAATCGGGAGTTATATGAGGGAGATAGCATTGGGGACTTAAGAGTATTAGAGATCACTCCAGAGCAAACGGTGCTGAGTTTTGATGATTATGAATTTAGCTTAAAAGCGCTGCAAGATTGGCCCGAGTGAAGATTATATAGCTACTTCGCGCAGGCCTATTTCGTTTTCGGTGATCATTACGGCAAAATTGAATTTTTGAAAAATCTAATTAAATCAATGTTGAAATCCGCTGGCTTAATGGCGGATTCTAACGAATCTTGATTTCGGTTATGCGCCAGATCTATATCTTGAACTTGCGTATAGTGAGCGTGTTTTGCATTGTAAAAAGTTTTCACTTGAGGTTTAAGAGGGCTGCTTGGGTTGCTTTTGGTCACTAGGCCGACTTTTTGACTCGACAGTTTAACTAACGTGCCAACTGGATGAACGCCAATACACTGAATAAATTTAGTCAGTAACTCGCCATCAAAGCTATCTGGACAACCATCTTTGAGTATTTTAAAGGCCTTGATTGGCTCCATGCCGGCCTTATAAACACGCTCAGCGGTAAGTGCATCATAGACATCAACAATCGATGCCATACGCACGTACTGGCTTATTTCATCAGCTCGCTTGCCAAACGGGTAACCCGTGCCATCTAGTCGCTCATGATGAAAGCCTGCAATATCGACGGCAATGCCTTTAAGGCCCGCTTGTTCTAAAATTTCTTTACTAAAACGCGCATGATCCTGAATCACTTTATATTCTTGATCGGTTAACTTACCCGGCTTATTAAGAATGTCATCCGGTATCTGAATTTTACCAATATCATGTAACAGCGCACCGGTGGCAAGTTCTTCAATAAGCGCTCGTTCAAAACCTAAGTGTTTGGCAAAAATACTGATTAAGATCGAGACGTTGATCGAGTGTTCTAGTAGGTAGGCGTCTTTTTCACGCATACGGGTGATGCATGCTAGCGCATCTTGATTACGAAATACCGAATCAATAAAGCCGCTAGCTAATTCCTTAAAGGGGGTAATATCTATAGTGTTACCGGCTTTTATATCGGTAAATGCTTTGCTTTGCAGTTGTTTTGCTTCGCTGTAGAGCTTAAATGCTTTGTCCATCTCTTGCTCAACACTGTGTGTTGTAGACCAAGGATCACGTTGTTTAGGCGGTTCAACCTTTATATCGTTTGTTGTGGCAGTAGGAGTGAGTTCAACGATGGTTTTATCAGGATCAATTTCAACTTCTAAGATACCGGCTTTTATAAGTTGCTGTACGCCAGCTTGCGTTTTTACCCAACCTTGGTTTTTGATTTTAATTTTACCCGTTTGTTTAGTTACGCTATGTACAAACATACCTGGTATAAGCTGATCGATTGGGATAATTTTCAATGTGTTTACTTCATAATAAATAACATACTACAAAGTTAGCAAAATTCTTACTGGATAAGTAGTAAAAAGGGCGCTAATTAGCGCCCTTTGTTAATATCTACTTAAACTCTACTCGTCATCTTCAACTAAAGTCATTAGTGATGTATTACCGCCTGAAGCAGTTGTATCAATACTAATGGTCTTTTCTGTTAATAAGCGCTTGATTAGCGTGTCGTAGTACTCAGCACTGATCACTGGCAAGATAGCTCCTTTACGTTGCGCTAGCTGTTGACTGAAGTAGCCTAAGCGTGATGAGCGCGATGCAACAACAGCACCTGCTAAATGAGGGTGCGCCAAAATAGCTTGTAACTGATTCGGTTTAGCTACTTGGAATACCCCTTCAGCAATACCTGTTGAGATAAACTTATCTTTAAAGGCCACCGCTTCGTCATAAAATAACTCCGACGCTACGGTGATCACGGTATTACCTGCAGCAAGTGCGGTGATGATCGAAATAGCCCAGAAGTTAAACGAGGTACTCTTATCGGCATAACATACAACACAGCCACGCGCTTCAAGGTGAAGGGTGTTTGATTCACCTGTTGGCCCCGGCAAAGTAGTAAACTTACGCATGTGCTTTTCAAGGCGATTAAGTTGGGCACGAGCATCGGCAAGTGTTAATGCTAAATCGTCGGCTAACTCGTCAATAATATCGACTGTGGCAACTTTAGCTAATAACTGACGTACCGCTGAAACACGATCGTTCAGTGGGGTTGCGCGCCAAATTTTTTCATCGCGCATTGAGTTTGCCATTAACTTCTCGACTTGCTCAGCAGCACCTGAATAGTGGTGAGTGTCAAGCTCGTCTGGCGTCAAGTTAGTCATTTGCACGTTTTCAGGCGATGCTTTTTCTTTAACTAAACGAGTTAAGTAGTTAGGGCCACCTGCTTTAGGCCCGGTGCCAGATAAACCACGACCACCAAACGGTTGTACGCCAACAATCGCGCCAATCATATTACGGTTAACGTAGACGTTCCCGGCACGCGACATTTTTGCTAAGTATTCACAACGCTCTTCGATGCGTGAATGGATACCCATGGTTAAACCAAACCCAGTGTTATTTATTTGGTCAATCACGTTATCAAGTTCTGTGCCTTTAAAGCGAATGATATGTACACATGGGCCAAATACTTCACGTTTCAGTACAGATAGATCTTTGATTTCATATAAACGTGGCGCAAAGAAATACGCTCCGTTTTCGCTATTATCTGGAATATCACACTCATAATGCAGTGTTGCGTTGCCTTTTAAGTACTCAACGTGTTCGTTTAAGTTCTTCAAGGCTTTTTCATCAATTACAGGGCCGATATCGGTTGATAGTAATGATGGATCGCCAATGTGTAGCTCTTTTAACGCGCCTTTGATCATTTCAATTACGCTATCTGCGATATCTTCTTGAATGAACAATACACGCAGTGCAGAACAACGTTGACCAGCACTTTGGAAACCAGAGCTAATCACATCGTCAACGACTTGCTCAGGCAATGCTGTTGAATCTACGATCATACAGTTCTGACCGCCGGTTTCGGCAATCAACGGTACTTGAATATCATTACGTGCAGCAAGTGTTTGTGAAATGATGGTACCGGTCTCAGTTGAGCCTGTGAACATAACCGCTTGAATGCGCTCATCAGGAACAATAGTTTTACCTACTTCACTACCGCGCGCAATAACAGGCTGTACCACATGCTCTGGTAAACCAACAGATAACATAAGCTCAATAGTGCGCAGCGCAATATAGCTAGTTTGTTCAGCTGGTTTAGCAATAACAGTGTTACCAGTTACGATTGCTGCAGCAACTTGACCTAAGAAGATTGCTAATGGGAAGTTCCATGGACTGATACATAAAATCACACCACGGGCTTCAAAGCGCTCATCTTCACTTAGCTCTTCGGCGCGAGCTGCGTAGTAACGACAAAAATCAACCGCTTCACGTACTTCGTCAATACCATCTTGTGCTACTTTGCCGGCTTCTTTGATACAGATAGCCACAAGCTCGTCGTGATGACGTTCTAGAATATCAGCAATACGGCGTAATAGGTTTGCGCGCTCTTTAACTGGCGTTTGTGACCACGATTCAAAGGCGGTTTCTGCATTGCTTAGTAGAGTGAGCATATCATCGCTATTTTGTAGCTTGATATGACCGATGATCTCTTGATGATTGGCTGGGTTCTTAACTGCAATTGAACCTTCAGGAATATCGCTTTCACTAATACGGTGCTCTGCAAACCAGTTATCAAGATTTTCCTTGAATGGCGTGATCACATTGATATCGGTTAAATCCATACCTTTTGAGTTAGCACGTTCAGCGCCGTATAAATCAATCGGCATCTTAATTTGCGTGTTGTACTTGTTACGCAAACCTTGCAGTGTTTCTACCGGATCCGGTAATAACGATTCAACAGGTTTCGTGGTATCTACAATGGCGTTAACAAACGATGAGTTAGCACCGTTTTCAAGTAAACGACGCACTAGATAAGCCAATAAATCTTCGTGCTGACCTACAGGGGCATAAACACGACACTGAATTTTTTCTTCAGTTACGATTTGGTCGAATAATGATTCACCCATACCGTGCAGGCGTTGGAATTCAAAACCTTGGTTATCACCTTTAGCAACTTCTAAAATTGTTGCCGCAGTGTAGGCATTGTGGGTTGCAAACTGTGGATAAAGTACATCACGTGCTTCTAGCATTTTGATAGCACATGCTTTGTAAGATACGTCGGTGGTTGCCTTACGAGTAAATACTGGGAAGTGCTCTAAACCATCTTGTTGTGTGGTTTTGATTTCGGTATCCCAGTAGGCACCTTTAACTAAACGCACCATCATTTTACGACCAACACGGCTGGCAAGCTCAGTTAACCATTCAATCACAAAAATTGCGCGTTTTTGATACGCTTGCACAGCTAAACCAAAACCATGCCAACCAGCTAGGTCATCATCACTAAATACTGCTTCGATTACATCAAGTGAAATATCAAGGCGATCCGCTTCTTCAGCATCAACAGTAAAGCCAATATCGTAGCTTTTAGCTGCCATGGCCAGCTCTTTAAGCTTAGGCACAATTTCGTTCATGACACGTTCTTTATGAGTAAACTCATAGCGAGGATGAATCGCAGACAGCTTCACTGAAATACCAGGGCTTTTAATTGGGCCACGGCCATTTGCCGCTTTACCGATAGCATGAATCGCATTCATATAGCTATTGAAATAACGCTGTGCATCTTTCATGGTGCGCGCGCCTTCGCCAAGCATATCGTATGAATATACATAGCCTTTTTGCTCTTTTTCTGCAGCGCGTTCAATGGCTTCGTTAATTGTACGACCCATAACAAACTGCTTACCCATGATCTTCATGGCAAAGTTTACTGACTTACGAATAACCGGCTCGCCTAAACGACCAATGGTTTTTTTCAGTACACCAAACTGCTGTTCTTTGGTTTTATCAGTGTAGTTAACCATTTTACCGGTCACTAATAGACCCCAAGATGACGCATTAACGAATAGTGAGTCGCTGCTGCCTAAGTGAGAGCTCCAGTCGCCTTTGGCTAACTTATCGCGAATTAGCGTGTCTTGAGTGGCTTTATCTGGCACGCGAAGTAATGCTTCAGCTAAGCACATCAATACCACGCCTTCTTCACTAGAGAGAGAGAACTCATTAAGTAGCGCATCAACACCGCTTTGACCATCTTGATCGCGACGAATAGTGTGAACTATCTGGCGAGCACGTTCCCAAGCACGGCTGCGGGCTTTTACGCCAACTTCAGCAAGCGGTAAAATATGATCAATTACAGCATTTTCGTCAATGCGATAAAAGTCACGGATTTTTTGTCTGATTGGACACGTTGTTGTCAAATCGCCGTCAAATAACATAAGCAACCCTCTGGTGTATGGAGTCTTGCAGCTAAAAAATTTCGCTGCCCGATTTTTATGTACGTAATGCGTGCATTCTAATTAAAATCCAGCAGAATATGCTGGTTAAATTTAGCGTTTTACGATAATTTACAGGGCATACCTTAAACTTATCCGCATAAAATTCTGTTATGACAAGTCCGAATAGATTACGCATGCTCGATCGTATCGATTTAGCAATTTTAGACGTTCTGCAAAAAAACGGCAGAATATCTAATGTTAACCTCGCAAAGCAGGTTAACTTAAGTCCCAGCCCGTGTCTTGATCGAGTAAAACGGCTTGAACAAGAAGGTTACATCGAAGGTTACTTTGCCAAGTTGAGCGAAGCCAAACTTAATCAAAGCTTAGTCGCGCATGTGCAAGTGTCGTTAGTGACGTCAAATACTGCGGTATTTAAAGTGTTCCGTGAACATATTTTAAAAATAAAGCAAGTGGTTGAGTGCGACATGGTTGCTGGTGGCTATGATTACCTATTAAAGATTCGGGTTTCGGATATGGATGAATACCGTCAAGTGCTTGGTGATTTAGTCGATATACCGGGTGTTGGTACGCACCACACTTATATGGTGATCGAAAAAATTAAACAAGACACAGGGCTCAGACTCGATACTTAAATTTAAACTCGCTGCTACCAATACGTAGGCGCGGGTTTACCCCACGCAATTAGATTAAAGTTCTTTCAGAGATTAATTCACCACCGAGAAGAAATAAGTGATTTTTACTTTGGTTTCTCTGTGTAGCGCGCAGCACCTTTGTGCACTCGGTGGTAAAATAGGTTTATCGGTGTAAATGTATAAACAGTCGCGAGGTAAACTCGCTGCTACCAATACGTAGGCGCGGGTTTACCCCACGCATTAAAAAAGCACCCAAGGGTGCTTTTTTAATATCAAATATAGTGGTTATCGATTAAGCCCAGCCGTCGTAACGTTTGCGGCGCGATAATACGATAGTCAAAATAATACCTAAAAACAAACCAATGAAGGCAATTGCTCCGCCATAAGTTAGTAGCTGACGTTTTTCTTTTGCACCGGCTTGTTGTTTTTCAGTGCGTTCAGCTTCTAAGGTACTTTTTAATTTAGCAATCTGCTCTGATAGAGCACTATTTTGGTCAGTTAAAGTTTGGCTTTGCTCTTGTAGCTGCGGTAATTCAATCTGTGCTTGACGAAGTTGCTCTTGCATTGATGCCATTTCAGCACTGAGTGTGCGGTATTGTTGGTGAATACCTGGAGTTTTAGAAACAAATTTAGCTTCTACCCAGCCTTCTCGTTCTTTATCATCAATAACTTTAACAAAGCCATTTTCTTCAGCAGATAGCTGGGTTAGCTTTGTACCAGCATCAACAGAGCCAATAATGCGATAATTTTTACTCGCGCCAGAGTGCATAAATGTATAAATATTATCGACTATATAAGCGGTGTTTGCATCGCTAGCTGAATTGCTTTCTTCTGCGTGACTCATAAATGCGGCCGCTGCGAATAGCAAAGCTAATAAAGAATGTTTAAACATCAATCTACCCTGTTAATGTAACCGTCTGTGGGACAGCAATCGTATTATTCATAGTTAAGTATTGAGATAGTATGGATTTAGCGCGCTAATAGCAAGACTGATATTGTAATCATGGCTGCTGTTTGCTGATTCAAATAAGCTAAAAAATTTGCAATGTTGGGCAGCTTTGTTTATTTTGAGCTCTTATTTATTTTAAAGGTAATCCTCAAGCCTAATGGATACTGAGATAGAACTGAAGTTTTTGGTGTCAGACGCCGTAATCCCACTGATCCCCGCGTTAATTACTCAATTTGCAAAAACGGTTACTAATAAACCTTCGCGTAGTTTACAAAATGCTTATTTTGACACGCCAAGCCGTGAATTAAGAGCGCTCGATATCGGTTTCCGTACCCGCTGTGCTGATAATCAATGTGAGCAAACTATCAAGCTTGCTGGAGAAGTTATGGGCGGGTTGCATCAACGACCTGAATATAATTTACCGCTGGAAAGTAGCCGACCAAATATAACTGCATTTGATGCCAGTATTTGGCCGCATGGTATGCAAATAAGTGCAATTGCCGCTAATCTTTATCCTATTTTTAGTACTAACTTCATTCGTCGTACTTGGCTTATTGAAACCGACAGTGGCGCTAAAATTGAAGTAGTGTTAGATAAAGGTGAAGTATCTGCATCGGGTTTGATGGAGCCAATTTGTGAGCTTGAAATTGAACTGGTTGAAGGCAGCCGCGATGAATTATTTGCTTTAGCAGATAAGTTAGTGAGTCAAAGTAATATTCGATTAGGGCTATATTCTAAAGCAGCTCGTGGTTATCGCCTTGCGGACGAAAAACCACTTAAGCCAAGTAAATCAATTGGCTTTGTATCGTTACCTAAATATGCAACACAAGAGCAAGCACTTATAGCCGCAATTGGCTTTGGTATTCGTTTTGTACAAAAACATGAACAGTGTTATTTCGATAAACCGAGTTTAAAGACTCTGAAACGAGTGACCGATGGTATTAGTTTAATACGTCATACGTTTTGGTTATTTGACGATATTGTTGATAAAAACACCACCGAGCTATTACGCACCGAGCTAAAATGGCTATTAAGTGAATTAGCATGGGTTGAAAACGCGATTCAACTAAAAACCTACACATCTAAGCGCCACGCATACTATAAAAAAATCAACAGTGCACCTGAGTTAACGCAAGTTATTAATGACTTAAAAGAGCTACAGCCAAGTATTGATGATATAAATCGGTTGTTTCATAGCGCTCGCTATAACCGCTTATTATTGTCTTTAACCACCTGGCTGGTGGATAAGCAATGGCGTAAAAGTTGGGGGCAAGTACAGTTTCAAGCAGCTGAAAAACCAGTCGCTGAGATTGCTAATCGATTATTTGAAAAAGATTGGCAAGACCTTCATCAGTTACTGCCAGAACAAAAAACACTGACTGTTAAGGATTACTTAGATTTACGTATGCGTTTAGAAAACAGCTTACTCAGTGGTAACTGTTTAGGTTCGTTATTTGAAAAAGATGAACGCAGTGAGTTTCGTATTCCATGGTTAGATATTTCACACGGCATGTACGAGCTCAGCACGCTTGAGTATCTAAAGCAGCTATGTGCAGGACAAGATGATGAAGAGCTGGCAAAAATTCAAAGCTGGCTTGAAAGAAAGTCTGAATTCTTGGTCGACGCAATGGAACAAAGCCGCTTAGCTTCATATAAAATATCACCTTACTGGCAGTAATCGCGTTTAAGCCAGTACATAGGGAATACACATGGTACGGCGGGTATTATTACTAATGCTGCTCTTTAGTGCCGATGCGCTCAGTGATGTTCAGCATTGGCAACTCTGGAAACAGCATGATGGTGCAAGTGTGTACTACAAAAAACATGATAATGGTATTTTTGAAGTGCAGGCTGAGATCACTATTGAAGGTGTCACGGCCAATGACTTTATGACATTGCTAAGTGATACTAACAGCGCGCCGTTATGGATTGATAATGTTACCCATGTGAAAGTGTTGGAGCGATTAAGTCCCTCAGAAACTATTGTACATACCGAGTTTGAGTCGCCGTGGCCACTCACTGATCGCGATATGGTTAGTTACTCATGCTACCAACAACTGAACGGCACCCAGACTAAGTTAACGATTACAGCAAAAACAGGGGAGCTTGCAAAGCGCCAAGCTGTGATCCGTATCACTGATCTAAAAGCACATTGGTTATTAACTCAACATAGCAGTGAAGGGCAATCATTGTTAACTATAACATATGAAATATACGCTAATCCTGGTGGTGCAATTCCGCATTGGCTAAGCAATAAAGTGGGATTAGAAAGTGCAATGCATACCTTGCTTGCTCTTAAATTACGCCTAATCAATAAAACCTATCAAACCAATCAGCAAGTAAGCCAAGTTGGTAATTGTAGTCACATCAATAAACAATAGCGTGTTAATTCTAACAATTGGTATAATCTGGATAGCTAGTTAACTCCTTGTTATTACTTTGTTTAATTGAACTTTTATTACAAATAATTACAAAAAAAATATTGTTGCTGTAACTTAAATCGGTAATACTCCCGCGCTGGGAACATACTACTTTAAGGACCGTAAAGTGTTTGCATCATCAGTTGCAGGATCAAGCCGTTGGTTTTCATTTGTTAACGAAAGTTGGCGCATCGCTACATTATGGCTAGCGGGTGTTCTATTGTTTATGAGCTTTCGGGTTTTCTTTTTAGTCTACTTTCATGACCGGATCACCACACCAATTGATCTTAACGTTATTTTAAACACCTTAGAAACAGGGTTTGCTTTTGACTCAGCTGCCAGTGGTGTGTGTTTTAGCATTCCTTTTTTATTAAATTGTATTTTACAGCCGATGCGCTTAGGTCATTGGGTAAGAATGGTGCGTAACTTTACGGGTAAGCTTTTTTTTGTAGTCGCTATTTTACTCTGTATAACCAGTATTACGTATATTGCAGAGTACGGTAGCCAATTCAATTACTTTATGTTTGAAGGGTTGCACGATGATCAGCAAGCAATTGCTTTAACCGTGATTGAACAATATCGGCCATGGGGTAGTTTTCTGGGGTTATTAGCACTGTTGGTGGTTGCATTTAAGTTATGCGAGCGCGTTGATAAGCAGTCGAATAGCTTTTTACAGCGCATTTTTACTGACTGTAAATGGAAGCGTACGTTGTTAATTAGCATCATTGTGGTGTTATTTATCTGTGCTATTCGTGGTTCTTTTGAGTCTCGTCCGGCATCACGAAAGTGGTCTGCGGTAACGCCGGACCCATTTATTAATAATTTGGTGATCAATCCATTTCGCAGCTTTTTTTATGCCATTAAAGATTACAACGATCTACAAAGCCATGGCGTAAACGGTGAAAATCCATATTTAAGCCATAACTCAGGGCTTGATGCCTTACCTTTAAATGCGCTGAGTAAACATACGACAGCGCCTTTGTTAGCTGCACCGTCACAGGTATTTGTAATTGTTATGGAAAGTTATGATTCTTGGCCGTTACAACAAAAGTATGCTGCACTTAATTTAACTAATCAGTTAAAAAACCTAGCTAGTAAAGGTATTTACCTAGATAACGTTTTACCTGCAGCTAGCAGTACCATGAATTCGCTATCCAGTATTGTATCTGGGATCCCTTATGCAGGGGTTAATATGAGTTTGATTGGGCCACAAAACCCAAGTAGCAAGCTATCGTTATTTAATCAATTCGAGCAGTTAGGGTACACCAGCCAGTTTTTTTATGGTGGTTTATTATCGTGGCAAAATGTCGGTAAGTACGTTCTATCCCAAGGTGTTGATAAGGTCTATTCAGCTATCGATGCTGGTGGCAAAGGTAGCGCCGGTGTCTGGGGCATTGATGATGGTCAGCTATTTGATTTGGTAGCAGAAAAAACAACGAAAAAAAGTTTTAATGTGATTCTCTCTGGTAGTTATCATGGCCCGTTTAATCTCGATTTAGATAAATATAACTACCCTTATAAGTCGGTTGCAGATTATCCAGCTGAGATAAATAAATTAGCTGGGGAGTTATTAGATCCTTATGTATTAGGGCACTTATGGTATGCAGATAAAATGCTGGGTGAGTTTGTGGCTAAGATGGAGCAACGTTATCCAGATGCATTATTTGTCATTACCGGGGATCATTATAGTCGCCGTAACTTTCATCAGCGCCCAAATTTATATGAGTTAACTCATGTGCCGATAGTGATTTATGGCAAAGGTGTTAGTGCAGATTTAGTGCCTGCCCAACAAGTGGCAAGCCATATGGATATCGCTCCAACATTATTAGATTTAATTGCGCCAGCAAATACTCAGTTTTATAGCATGGGACAATCATTATTTAATGCAGCGCCAGATAGGAGGGTATTTGGTTTTCAAACAATACGTCACAATGAACAGCTCTGGCGTGGTGATTTATCGGCGCTTTATGAGTATTATAGGGTTAATGAGCGGGATAAAACTCAGCTTTTACCGGCTACACCATCGCAATTTGTTGAAATTGATGCACAGACAGAGCAAGCATATACCCAGTATATGGCGACAGCTTGGCAGTTATTAACTCAAGGCATGGATTAAGGTAATGGTTTTACCCATCACCCGATAAGCAACACTTACACGCTAAAGATCATAAAATGACTAAACCAGAAATTAACTTAGTAAACAAACCCAACGGCATAGGAATTGGGCGTATTTTAAAAGCAACTAAATGCTCAATTAAAGGTTTTAAAGCCGCATTTAAGGAAGAGTCGGCCTTTCGTAATGAGCTTGCGCTAGGGCTTGTATTATTGCCATTATCATTTTGGCTAGCGCAATCATTACAGCACTGGGTGATACTTATAATCAGCTTTTTGTTATTGTTGATTGTTGAGTTGCTAAATTCAGCAATTGAAGCATTAACAGATCGAGTCGGTGTTGAATATCATGTGTTATCAGGGCGAGCGAAAGATATTGCTTCAGCGGCTGTGACATTAGCACTGATAGTGTTATTTATTGTATGGGCTGTGGCTGGGTATGAAAAGATAATTACATTGATAGGTTAGGAAGTTAGGCAAAACGTTACAGGCTTTGAGCAACGAGTTTATCTCGCGACAAACACTTATCCTTCGCGGTGGCAAGCCACTCGCCTACAAGTAATATCCACCGCGCTCCTGTAGGTCGCCATTTATGGCGACAAGCCTATTTACCTCCGAGGGTAGTAGGCGCTGTGCGCTACACCGAGAAGACAAAAGTAAAGTTAATTACTTACAGGTTTTTCCTCTATGAGCTCGGTGAACTCTGTGGTGAAATTATAAAAAAAATAGGTTTGCACCAAGAGTAGTGAATAAGGGGGGAAATACCACTGGCTTCGAACACGCCCTAACTCCTAGCCACTTCCTAGAACCTAGTTTTAATTGTGCGGGGTAAACCCGCGCCTATGTCTGGTAGCAGCGAGTTTACCTCGCGACAATAACCTAGGCATTTACAACAATATAATCAGCAGGCATAAAAAAAAGCGCCAATTGGCGCTTTTTTGTATTCACACAATGGCTAATATTAAAGACCAGCTGCTGCGCGAAGTGCGTCTGCTTTATCTGTGCGTTCCCAAGGGAATTCATCACGACCAAAATGCCCGTAAGCTGCAGTTGGTAGATAAATAGGGCGCTCAAGATCAAGCATTTTAATTAAGCCATATGGACGTAAGTCAAAGTGTTCACGAATCAATTCAATTAAACGTGATTCTTCAAGCTTGCTGGTACCAAATGTTTCAACACTGATTGACGTTGGCTCTGCAACACCGATTGCGTAAGAAACTTGTAGCTCACATTTGTCAGCAAGGCCCGCAGCAACGATGTTTTTAGCAACGTAACGTGCAGCGTACGCAGCTGAACGGTCAACTTTTGATGGATCTTTACCTGAGAATGCACCGCCACCGTGACGAGCCATGCCGCCATAGGTATCAACGATAATTTTACGACCAGTAAGACCACAGTCACCCATTGGGCCACCGATTACAAAACGGCCAGTCGGGTTAATGAAAAACTTAGTTGCACTAGTGATAAGCTCAGCAGGCAGTACCGGCTTGATAATTGTTTCCATCACAGCTTCTACTAAATCTTTTTGTGAAATGTCTTCACTGTGTTGCGTAGAAAGTACCACTGCGTCAATACCTACTGGCTTGCCGTTTTCATATGCAAAAGTAACTTGTGATTTTGCATCAGGACGTAACCAGTTAAGCTCGCCGCTTTTACGTACTTGCGCTTGACGCTGCACTAAACGGTGTGAGTAAGTGATTGGTGCAGGCATTAATACTTCAGTTTCATTACATGCGTAACCAAACATTAGGCCTTGGTCGCCAGCGCCTTGTTCTTCTGGGCTAGTACGGTCAACACCTTGGTTGATGTCAGGAGACTGCTTACCAATCGTGTTTAAAATTGCACACGAGTCGGCATCAAAACCCATATCAGAATGAGTGTAGCCAATTTCACGTACAGTTTTACGTGTGATTTCTTCGATATCAACCCATGCGCTAGTAGTGATTTCACCACCAACCATAACCATACCAGTCTTTACGTAAGTTTCACACGCAACACGGGCATGAGAATCTTGTTCTAAGATGGCATCTAGTACCGCGTCAGAGATTTGGTCCGCGATTTTATCCGGATGACCTTCAGAAACAGATTCAGAAGTAAATAAATGTTTTGCCATTGTCTTTGCTCACAAATATTGCGCTTCACAAACGTCGGTAAGAGCGCTAAAAAATTTAGGGGCGTATTTTATCTAAAACAACGATAGTTGCATAGTGTTTTTACGCCTAGACGTCTAAATAAAATTACTAATAACTTTTTGTTCTTAAAAAAAATTCATAATGCCCAATTTAATCAGGTTTTTAATTGCATACAGCCCCTACAATAAGTAAGAATGGATCTTCAAATGAATACACACAATAACCAGCGCAAATACAGTAAAGGTAGGAGAATCCATGCCGTCTCGCAAAGAACTTGCAAATGCTATTCGCGTCTTATCAATGGACGCAGTACAAAAGGCCAAATCTGGCCACCCTGGAGCCCCTATGGGCATGGCTGATATCGCAGAAGTACTATGGCGCGATTATCTAAACCACAACCCAACAAATCCAGAGTGGGTAGATAGAGATCGATTTATACTTTCCAATGGCCACGGTTCAATGCTTATTTATTCTCTATTGCATTTAAGTGGTTATGATTTACCAATTGAGGAAATTAAAAACTTCCGTCAAATGCATTCAAAAACACCAGGACACCCAGAATATGGGTATGCGCCAGGTATTGAGACTACTACGGGCCCACTTGGTCAAGGGATCACTAACGCGGTAGGTATGGCGATTGCTGAAAAAGCATTAGCCGCGCAATTTAACCGCGAAGGTCACGATATTGTTGATCACCACACATATACTTTCTTAGGCGATGGTTGCTTAATGGAAGGTATTTCTCATGAAGCATGTTCACTTGCCGGCACATTAGGCCTAGGTAAGCTTGTTGCGTTTTGGGATGACAACGGTATTTCAATTGATGGTGAAGTTGAAGGTTGGTTTAGCGATGATACACCTGCACGCTTTAAAGCCTACGGTTGGCATGTAGTAAGTGACGTTGATGGCCATGACTCTGACGCTATCCGCGCAGCCATCGAAGAAGCACGCAGCATCACCGACAAGCCAACACTAATTTGTTGTAAAACAGTTATCGGTTATGGTTCACCAAATAAATCAGGTAGCCATGATTGTCACGGCGCACCACTAGGTGAAGACGAAATCAAAGCAGCACGCGAGTTCCTTGGTTGGACTGGTGAAGCATTTGAAATCCCAGCTGATATTTATGCACAATGGGATGGCAAAGAAAAGGGTAAACAACTTGAAGCTAACTGGGATGAAAAATTTGCCGCGTACGCCGCTGCACACCCAGAACTAGCCGCTGAATTTAAACGCCGTACTAGTAGTGAGTTGCCAGCAGATTGGGCTGAAAAATCACAAGCATATATTGAGCAACTAGACGCAAATCCAGCAAACCCAGCATCACGTAAGGCATCGCAAGACGCACTGAATGCATTTGGCCCATTACTGCCTGAATTTATGGGCGGCTCAGCTGATTTAGCGGGTTCTAACCTGACTATTTGGAAAGGCTCTAAAGGCTTAACACGCGATGATGCCAGCGGTAACTACATCTATTACGGTGTTCGTGAGTTTGGTATGTCGGCGATTATGAATGGTATTGCACTGCATAAAGGCTTTATTCCTTACGGCGCAACTTTCCTAATGTTTATGGAATATGCACGTAATGCTGTTCGTATGGCTGCACTTATGAAAGTGCCAAGCATTTTTGTATATACACACGATTCAATCGGTTTAGGTGAAGATGGTCCAACTCACCAACCAGTAGAGCAAATTGCTAGCATGCGTTTAACGCCAAACCTAGTTAACTGGCGCCCGTGTGACCAAGTTGAGTCTGCGATTGCATGGCAACAAGCGATTGAGCGCCAAGATGGTCCAACATCACTTATCTTTACTCGCCAAGGCCTTGAGCAACAAACTCGCTCAGCGCAGCAATTAAGCGACGTGAAAAAAGGTGGTTATGTGCTGAGCTGTGATGGCGAGCCTGAGCTTATCTTAATCGCAACTGGTTCTGAGGTGCAATTAGCACAAGATTCAGCGGCAGAACTACGTAAGCAAGGTAAAAAAGTACGCGTTGTATCAATGCCATCAACAGATGCATTTGATGCGCAAGATGCTGCATACAAAGAAAGCGTATTACCAGCTGCAGTTTCACGCCGCGTAGCAGTAGAGGCAGGCATTGCAGACTACTGGTATAAATACGTAGGCCTAAACGGCGCAGTAGTAGGTATGACCACCTTTGGTGAGTCAGCCCCTGCAAATGAGCTGTTTGAGCACTTTGGCTTCACGGTAGAAAACATCGTAAACAAAGCTAACGAATTGTTTTAATCTTTACGATTGAAATTTAAAAGCCCGCACTGTGGTTACACAGCGCGGGCTTTTTGTGTTTGGCCGGTAGGTTGGGTAGAGCGCAGCGAAACCCAACGAAGGGAATTTGAGCCGTCAGCCGTCAGTCATAAGCTTTCAGCTGTCAGTTTTAGAATAGTTAAGCGTAAGCGACTTGACGCGCTAAAGCACGACCTACACTGTTAGCCCGAAGCCCGAAGCCCGAAGCCCATGAGTATTTTTCACATCACTACACTTGCATGCTATGCGTCCTTAAGGCAATGTGGTCGCAGTTAAATTATAAATCAAAGAACAGGAGTGAGGATGTCTCAGTTTGATAATGTAAGTGTTGTTAAAACAGCGAACGTATATTTTGACGGTAAAGTATCAAGTCGTACCGTGGTTTTTGCTGATGGCAGCACTAAAACGTTAGGTTTTATGCAACCGGGTGAGTTTGAATTTGCTACGAGCAAAAAAGAATTGATGGAATTAAACGGCGGCCAGTGGGATGTATTACTCCCTGGTGAGACGAAATGGCAAACGATGTCAGCAGGGGAGTCTTTTAACGTTGATGCTAACGTTACCTTTCAAGTAAAAGTGACTGACTTTGCTGATTACTGTTGTTCGTATACTTAATATACAAATCAAGTGACACGCTGAAAGCCCGCCATGCGCGGGCTTTTGCATATTTAATGTGACTAAATTGATCTACATCAGCTGTAATAACAAATAAATTTCATATTTATGCTTTTCTGCCTTGTGTTAATCTAAATAGCCCCCAATACTAGTTATGAGGTAACATAAAAAAGGATACCCTATGAAAATTAATCTTTCTGGTCACCATGTTGACGTTACTGACTCTATTAGAGAGCACATCAACGAAAAATTTTCAAAAATTGCGAGTCATTTTCCATCTCTGATCGCACTAGATATCATTCTTTCAAAAGAGCATCATAAGCTCCAAGCAGAAATCAGTACCATATACGAAGGCGCGCGTTTATCCGTTAAAGGTGAGAACGAAGTTCTTTATCCAGCTATTGCAAACGCGGCTAAAAAACTCGATGCAGCACTAAAGCATCGTAAAGGCCAAATTAAAGCCAATTTACATGAAAAACCGGTGAGCACTACACCTGAAATTGCTCATGAAATTATTCAAGAAATGGACCTACGTTAAATAATAAAGACGCTAGATCTTAGGCAACTAGGATCTAGCGATTTACATCTAAAGGACTAGTCCTCTAAACCTCCGCTTTACTCTTTATTTCTTAATTAAAACGCTGTAACTTGCTTATTATTAACCATAAGTAATAAGTACACAGATGCAGTCAGCAGTATCAATTTGGCAAACTCGTTTAAACGCACTAGGTCCCGGTATTTTAATGGCGACCGCTGCAATTGGTGGCTCACATTTAGTGGCATCAACGCAAGCAGGGGCTATTTTTGGCTGGCAGCTATTTTGGTTAATCCTCGTTGTTAACGTGCTTAAGTATCCATTTTTCCGCTTTGGTATCGAGTACACGCTAGCCACAAAAAAAAGCTTAGTTGAAGGCTATCAAAGTAAAGGCCCATGGTTTTTTTATAGTTTTATTGGCTTAAATATTATTGCTGCGGTGGTCAATACTGCTGGTGTGCTGCTATTAACGGCCAGTTTATTACACTACGCTTTACCTATTGCTATTTCAGTGACTTTACTGTGTTGGTTGATCCTCGCCGTTTGCTTAGTCATTTTATTACTCGGGCACTTTAAAGCACTCGATAACGTCGCCAAGGCTATTATGGGGCTACTTACACTAGCAACAGTCATTGCCCTAGCTATTGCATTTAGTAACGGCCCAATGGCACCTGCTGATTACGTTGGCCCATCTCCCTATGAACTTGCTATGCTGGGTTTTATGGTGGCATTGATGGGCTGGATGCCTGCACCGATTGAAATCTCAGCATTAAGCTCATTGTGGCTTAAAGAAAAACAAAGCCAACAAACGGTAACTAGAGCGCAGGGGTTATTTGATTTTAATTTAGGTTATTGGTTAACCGCAGGGCTGGCATTAGTATTCTTTTCACTTGGTGTGCTAGTGCAATACGGGCAAAGCGCGAATATAGAGCTCGGCGGCGTGGCATTTGCTAAACAGCTTATTGATATGTATGCCCTTACCATAGGTGAATGGGCACGACCATTAGTTTCAATTATCGCGTTTTTGTGTATGTTTGGCACAACTTTAACCGTGCTTGATGGCTACGCCCGCACATTAAACGAATCACACAAGTTATTAGGTTTTAAACAAAGTAAGCACAGCTTAAATATCTGGTTGATAGTACAGTCTTTGGCGGGGATGGCGGTGATCTTATTCTTTAAATCAGCCCTTGGCCCTATGCTTACTTTTGCTATGACGCTAGCATTTTTGACCACGCCGATTTTTGCATGGCTGAACTTCAGCTTAGTTCGCTCAGTGCCAAGTATTCAGCATTCCAAAGTAATACAAAGCTTGAGCTGGTTAGGACTGATTTATTTAGTTGGCTTTGCGTTGGTGTTTTTGGTTTGGAAGCTTGGTTAACAGCAAAGTAGTTAATTGGAGTTTGCGCGGGGTAAACCCGCGCCTACGTATTGGTAGCAGCGAGTTTACCTCGCCACGGGCTGCGAGCTTCGAATACTAGAACCTAGCTACTACCTAAAACCTAGCCCCTATTTTTCAATTACTTCAGGCTTACTTGAAAAAATCATCGTCGTTTTTAGCAAGCATAGCTTCAATATCTTCAATCATATCTTGGCTTAAATCATCTGCAGAGGTTATTGGTGCAGAGATTTTATTGTTTTCAAACGACCATTCGCCTAAATCAATTAACTGACAGCGTTTTGAACAAAAAGGGCGGTGCGGACTTTTTTCTGACCATTCGACTTGGGTTTTACACGTTGGGCAGCTTACAACTGTTGGCATAACATCTTCTCATACATATTGTTTACGATTTATAACTCTAAAACCTAGAAAGCTAGGTTTTAGGATCTTAAAAACTAGTTACTCGGTTTATCTCGGCTAATGAAGTCATACCGGCGGCAGCTTTTCTGAGGCCTGATAAACGCAAGTTATTAAAGCCTGACTTTAACGATACTTCAGCAATTTCTAGTGAATTACCGCCACGCATAATGATTTGCGCTATTTCTGGAGTAATCTGCATTACTTCATAAATACCCACACGACCTTTGTAGCCATCAGTGCAGCTATCGCAGCCTTTGGGTGCAAATAAAGTGAGTTCAGTTATTTGTTCAGGGCTAAAACCTTGGCGTTGTAACTCTTCGTCCGGCAAGCTTTCAGGTGCTTTACATTTAGGGCATAAACGTCGAGCTAAGCGCTGTGCGATAATTAAGCTAATCGAGCTGGCAACGTTATAAGCAGGTACACCCATATTAAGTAAACGGGTTAGGGTTTCAGGTGCAGAGTTAGTATGTAAGGTCGATAATACCAAGTGACCAGTTTGCGCCGCTTTAATAGAAATTTCAGCGGTTTCAAGATCTCGGATCTCACCGACCATCACCACATCAGGATCTTGACGTAAAAACGCTTTTAGCGCATTAGCAAAGGTCATCTCTGCGCGCGGGTTAATTTGTACTTGGTTGATACCTTCAAGGTTAATTTCAACCGGATCTTCTGCAGTGCTAATATTACGCTCTGGTTGGTTAAGAATATTCAAACCAGTGTAAAGCGATACTGTTTTACCCGAGCCGGTAGGGCCGGTAACTAAAATCATGCCTTGCGGTTGTTGCAGCGCATCCATATAGAGCTTTTTCTGCTCAGGTTCGTAACCCAGTACATCAATGCCAAGCATGGCACTGGATGAATCAAGGATACGCATTACTATTTTTTCGCCCCACAAAGTCGGCAGCGTACTTACCCGGAAATCGATACTTTTACGTTCGGTGATTTTAAGTTTGATACGGCCATCTTGTGGTTTACGTTTTTCGGCAATATCTAAGCGTGCCATTACTTTTATCCGCGCTGATAAACGCGTAGCTAAGCTGTTCGGCGGGCTGGCCATTTCATGTAAAATGCCATCGATACGAAAACGCACGCGGTATTTATGTTCGTAAGGTTCAAAGTGTAAATCCGAGGCGCCTTTTTTAATTGCATCCATCAAAATTTTATTGATGTAGACGATAATTGGGGCATCGTCTTTTTCGTCTTCGCCGTTGTTTTGTATTTCGCGAGGGCTTTCGGTATCTAACTCACTAAATTCTTTAAATTCTTCATCGCTTAAATGCAAACTACCAGAGGCATCAAGCAATTGCTCTATTTTGGCTTCAAGCTGGCGATAATCAACAACGACCACCTCACAGGCAAGCCCTGTACTGAATTCAAAGTTTTCAAAAGCACCATAATCAGTCGGATCCGACGCGGCAATGTAGAGTTTACGGCCTTTTTTAATTAAAGGCAGAATATGATGATCTTTGATCAGTTTTTCTTTAACAAGCTCTTTGGGGATCAGCTCGACGTCAAACTCACGTATATCAAAATAAGGCACTCGGAATAAGTCGATGCATTGCTCGGCAAGTTCATGACCATCAATACCGCTGCATTTTGCGATCAACTCTGCAGTTGAGCCATACTCACGTTGTTTGAGTTTGACTGTTTCTGCGTCAATACGGCCAAGCGTAATAAACTTTCTAAGTAATGGTGAATTAATATTCATTGCGCACCTTGGTTAGATCCTTTCATAGCCAGCAATTTATCAGAAAAAAGAATGGTATAACATCAGTCTTGTCGATTTAAGGTAATTTGACAACAAAAAGCTAAAAAGTTTTTGTTTATCACAACCGTTATCATCTTTATTAGTTAGCTTTAGCCGTTAGTTGTAAGTAGTTTTGATGAAGTTGCATTATATCCTGCTCAACTAAATGCAATGGGCGGTTGTTATCAATCACATCGTCAGCTCGGTGGCGTTTATCCTCGCGTGACATTTGTGCGGCGATAATACTGCGTGCTTGCTGCTCAGAGGTGTTATCGCGGGCGATAGTACGCTTGAGTTGTATTTCTACAGGAACGTCAATCACTAAAGTGCGATCACAATATTGCTCAAGACCATTTTCAAATAACAGTGGTGCGACGAGTACCACATATGCGCTGTTTGCAGAGTGTAAATCAGTAAGAGTTTTTTCACGGATCAGTGGATGCAGTAAATTATTAAGCCAAGTTTTTTGCGCTGTATCAGCAAAAATAATCTCACGTAATTGCGCCCGGTTTAAACTGCCGTCGGGGTTTAGCACTTGGGCACCAAAATGCTCACTAATGGCAGCTAAACCAGGGCTATGCGGTTTGACTACGTGGCGTGCAATAATATCAGCATCAACTACGGTAATAGCGAGTTTTTCAAACATGGCACTAACGGCGCTTTTTCCGCAACCAATACCGCCGGTTAAGCCCAGCACCCAATTTTTCATCGGTTTATGAGTGGATGCATTCATATTAATAACCTAACAAATTAAAATAAAATACTTGGATTTGTGTGCCCCATAACAAAGTAACCCAACCTGCAATGGCTAAATAAGGCCCAAATGGAATTGGCGTGGCTTTATCTTTGCCTTGAATACTCAATAACGCGATACCAATAATAGCGCCCACTACACTCGATAATAAAACAATGGTGAGTAATGATTGCCAGCCAAGCAATGCGCCAAATACCGCCAGTAATTTAAAATCACCATAGCCCATGCCTTCTTTACCGGTGATCAGTTTAAATAGCCAAAATACGCTCCAGAGGCTTAAGTAACCACATGCTGCACCAATAATGGCATCTGTTGGGGAGATAGTGATGCCCATTACCGCAGCAATTAATGCAAACCAGACTAAAGGTAAGGTGAGTTGGTCAGGCAGTAGCATATGATCAATGTCAATAAAGGTCAGGGCGACGAGCACCCAAGTAATTAAAATATACAGTAGTGCCTGATCAGTCGCGCCAAAGGTGTAGGCCACTATTAAGCTTAAAACCGCAGTAAGCATTTCAACAATTGGGTAACGTACTGAAATTGGGTTACTGCAACTGGCGCAGCGACCTTTTAACAATAACCAGCTAATAACAGGAATGTTTTGCCAAGGCTTAATTGCCGTTTTGCATTTTGGGCAGGTCGAGTTGGGCTTGATCAGATTAAACTCAGTTTCTGTATTATCAGCTTTTGTAGGTTTTAAATCGTCAGCCAGTAAAACACGGCATTCTGTTTGCCATTCACGTTGCATCATTATCGGCAACCGGTAAATAACTACATTCAAAAAACTGCCAATACACAGGCTCACTAAGCCAACAGTGAGTAAATAAAACCATAATTGGTTTTGCATAACAGTGATTATATCGAGAAAGAAATTTTGCATTCGCTAAAACCTAAAATCTAAAAACTACTAAAAGCCCGCACTTACGTGTATGTAGCAGCGAGTTTATCTCGTGACTGTTTATACATTTACACCGATAAACTTATTTTACCACCGAGGGCACAAAGACGCTGCGCGCTACACAGAGAAACCAAAGTAAAAAATCACTTATTTTTTCTCTGTGTTCTCGGTGGTGAATTAATCACTGACAGAACTTGAATCTATTGCGTAGGGTAAACCCGCGCCTACGCATTGTTAGCTGCGAGTTTACCTCGCGACTGTTTATACATTTACACAAACAAACCTATTTTACCACCGAGGGCACAAAGGCGCTGCGCGCTACACAGAGAAACCAAAGTAAAAAATCACTTATTTTTTCTCTGTGTTCTCGGTGGTGAATTAATCACTGACAGAACTTGAATCTATTGCGCGGGGTAAACCCGCGCCTACGCATTGGTAGCAGCGAGTTTACCTCGCGACTGTTTATACATTTACACAAACAAACTTATTTTACCACCGAGGGCACAAAGGCGCTGCGCGCTACACAGAGAAACCAAAGTAAAAAATCACTTATTTCTTCTCTGTGAACTCTGTGTTCTCGGTGGTGAATTAATCACTGACAGAACTTTAATCTAATTGCGCGGGGTAAACCCGCACCTACGCATTGGTAGCAGCGAGTTTACCTCGCGACTGTTTATACATTTACACAAACAAACCTATTTTACCACCGAGGGCAGGAGACGCTGCGCGCTACACAGAGAAACCAAAGTAAAAAATCACTTATTTCTTCTCTGTGAACTCTGTGTTCTCGGTGGTGAATTAATCACTGACAGAACTTTAATCTAATTGCGCGGGGTAAACCCGCACCTACGCATTGGTAGCAGCGAGTTTACCTCGCGACTGTTTATACATTTACACAAACAAACCTATTTTACCACCGAGGGCAGGAGACGCTGCGCGCTACACAGAGAAACCAAAGTAAAAAATCACTTATTTTTTCTCTGTGTTCTCGGTGGTGAATTAATCACTGACAGAACTTGAATCTATTGCGCGGGGTAACCCCGCGCCTACGTATTGGTAGCAGCGAGTTTATCTCGCGACAATGAGATTATTTTCGCGGTGGCAAGCCACTCGCCTACAAGTAATGCCCACAATCAAAAACCTTTCTGCACAAAGAGTAGAATGAGAGTAAATGAGAAAAGCGCCACGGCCCTCGAATACACCCTAGCCACTTCCTAGCACCTATTTTTACAATTACCTCTCTAAAGCACAGCGTCTCTTAATCGCTGTGGTGAATAAATCACTTAAATAAAAAAGATGTTGCATTGCTTAATATAAATTAGGAACATTCTTGCTTACAGCTTACAGCTTACAGCTTACAGCTTACAGCTTACAGCTTACAGCTTACAGCTTTTATATAACCGACCCAAGTTGGAAAATAGGTAAGTACATAGCAATGATCAAACCACCAACTAACACGCCGAGTACCGCCATAATAAGCGGCTCTAACAAGCTCGATAGGCCATCTACTGCATCATCAACTTCTTGCTCATAAATAGTGGCGACCTTTGCCAGCATGCCATCCAAAGAGCCTGACTCTTCACCTATAGCGACCATTTGTATCACCATATCGGGGAATATTTTTGAGTTGCGCATCGCCCAGTTCATTTGATTACCCGAGCTTACTTCAGCTTTTATATCTAAAATAGCATAACGATAAACCGCGTTACCTGAAGCCCCTGCAGCAGAATCAAGTGCATCAACTAGCGGCACACCCGCAGCAAAGGTGGTCGAAAGCGTACGAGCATAACGAGCCACCGCGGCTTTGTTTAAAATCATACCAATTACAGGCAGTTTTAAAATTGCACGGTCATTAGCGTCCCGCAGTTTTTTACTTTTTAGTAGCGCTTCTTTATAAGCATAACCAAAGCCAACAAGGGCAATTAACATCATCCACCAGTACTCTTGCATAAACTCAGATATACCTATCACCATTAAAGTAAACGCAGGGAGTTCAGCACCAAAACCAGCAAAAATATCTTGAAATTGCGGCACTACAAAAATAAGCAATATAGAGGTTACAATTAAAGCTACGACCAATACAGCAATAGGGTAGAACATGGCTTTTTTAATTTTTGATTTTAGCGCTTCGGATTTTTCTTTATAAAGGGCAACACGGTCGAATATTTTATCCAGCGCACCAGATTGCTCGCCAGAGGCGACTAAATCACAATATAAGTCATCAAAATAACGAGGGTGTTTACGCAGCGCATCAGATAAAGCACCACCGGCTTTTACTTCATCACCAATAGTTTCCATTAATTTGCTAACGCTTTTATTGGTAGCACCAGTGCCAATCATTTCAATTGATTGAATCAGCGGTACACCCGCCATCAGCATTGTGGCAATTTGCCGGGTAACGAGTGCAATATCTTTTGGCGTAATTTTTTGCATCCGTACACCAAATAAAGGTTTGGCTTTACGCTTTACTTTGGAAGGGGTGATACCTTGTTTACGAAGCTGGGCTTTAACTAAAGCTATACTAGCACCAGTCATTTCGCCCTCAAGGCGCTTGCCGCGAGCACTTACGCCCACCCATTCAAAGGTATCAAATCCTTTTTTGTCCGGTTGTTTTGCCATTATGAACCCTCGAAGTAAGTAAGCTTACAATTTTCAAAAGATAATTGCCCGTTAGACCAAAAGCTAGGGCCGTGTGGTTTAGGATCTAAACAGTTGTAGCTCAGTATAACTAATGCCGCGTAAAGTAAAGATATTGCGAATGTAATAATTAGTGCTATTTTTTTTTCTGTGTTATTTTTTCTTTCATATAAATTATAACCTAAACACCCAAGTAAAATCCCAACTAAAACAAATAAAAAGGTCTGCGGAATTGGCATGACTATCACGCCACTGACTAGAGAGTAAATCAGTAAGCTTACAAATGAAGTAAAGCAGGTTAAAAACTCATTGTTATCTTTGTTTTTATTAATGAAGGCTAGTGATTGAGTGATTAATTTATATATAAACAAAACAACGATAGATAAAACAATTGCTCCCCAGCTATTCAGAATTTGAAGGATACTATTATGGGGGTGGCCAAGATAGAAAATTTCTGACTTATATCCACCAGGCCCATTACCAATAAGTAGTGTTTTAAAGTTTATATTGTTGATTACTTCTAGCCATAGTTCGTATCTATTTGAACTGCCAGTTCTTATTATATATTCAGATGAGTAGTAAATATCAAGGTAAAAATAGTGAATTAAAAACAATAAAGTAGCACTTAATAGACAAAAGAACAGTTCTTTTATCATACTTTTATTTATGAAATAGCAGTAAATTAATGTTGTTATCAATATTGCTATTGAAGCGCCTCGTGCACTACTGAAAAGTAACAGAAATAAATTTAAAGCCAGAGTGATTTTGGCAACTCTATGTAACTTAGAGTGTGAAAGGAAATAGATGACAAAGGGTATGCTTAGGACTTGAAATTGATTAAAAAATCGAATGTTATAGAAACCATATAAAACGCCATCAGGAAATGGCGCCTCACTTGATAGAATAAAAAAAGAATAATTAAGTAATGAATAAGATACTAAAAATACGTTAGAGAAAAATATCGTATAAAATAAAATAGAGTTATTATCTTTTATTTTATAACCTAAAAAAACAAGGCTTATTAGCATTGTAGCGTGAAGATAGCTCAAGCTTGAATATAATAAGTTTTCGCTTAAAAGTGTGCTTATTAAACCAATGAATAGAACTGAAACTAAAATCAGCTTCGATTTTTTTTCTAATTTGAATGAATGAAAATAAAGTAAGGCACATAAAATAAGGAGTATAGATTGAAAGGCTCTTTTTTCATTAAATAGACCCAAAAAATACTCATCAATAAATGGAATTAAACAAAAAATTAAAAATACAGAGGGAATTATTGTATGGGATATTTTTTTTATCATATTGATAGATTGAGGAGCTCCTTTTAAGAGCTCCTCTCTTTGACTAAAAACTAATTAGCTTTTACGGCAGTTTTGTGGCACATATTTGTTTAACGTCGCTGCACTTATTTCACAAGTCCAGCTAATGTTTGTTTTATTTGTTGTGTTTGGAGTTAAAGTTAGTGTAGCTCCAGTTAAATCTGAATTGATAGCTTTAATTGTTGTAGTTATCTTTCCTGCAGTTCCAACTGCCACACTAGTAACATATGGAGAGGAGATATTTTCATCTAACCCTACCGCTTTATTGGAAGTACAGCTTGCAGAGCTCCCAGTTGATATAATACATTCACTAACAGCTGTTTTAGCCGATGCTGTGAAAGTTATAACTTCACTCATTTTAGCTCGAGCCGTATAATCTTGATACGCAGGCAACGCTACCGCTGCTAAAATACCGATGATTGCTACTACAATCATTAATTCAATTAGGGTAAAACCCTTTTGACTTTGTTGTGTCATTTTTTCCATGTTCCTCTCCTAAAGGATAGTGTTTTTTGTAAGCTAAATTCATTATGTTAGTAAAGTGTGTAATCACGTTAGCTACTGTAACTGCTTTATCTTACGGTTTTTTTAAAATCGTTAAATTACTAATACCTAACCCAGTGCCTAGCTAAATAATGCTGAGTAGGTTTTAGCAGCTATTAAAATTACTCTGTAAGAACTACTTTAGCACTAAAGCTGCTGATTGAAAGCGGCTTTGACTGCATTTCATCGAATTTTAAAAACTTTCTTCACCCACTACTTAGTTTCAATGTTGTTTATTTAACTCACAGCTTTCATCAAAGTAGCCGTGCGGTGTAAAACAATACCCGAAAGTAGTTCTTTAGAATTGGTTGAAAGTTAATTCATTCATCCTAGAGGCTTACATTAGCACTATTTCGTATTATATAAAGCACTAAAATTAACATTTTGTTACAGTGTAAGCCTTTCGGCGTATTTAATGCTTTTTTAATCAGTTTGTCAACGCATTAGGGAAACATAATATTTGTTATTTAGTTTGATTATTACTCAAAACGCATTGACAAATCGATTGACTGTAAATTTTTTGTAAGTGCACCGCTGGATATAAAATCAACCCCAGCCTGTGAGTAGGTGCGCAGTGTTTCTAGGGTCATATTACCCGAAACTTCTAATTTAGCGCGCTTATCGGTCAGTACTACTGCTTGTTGAATTTGCTCAACGCTAAAGTTATCCAGCATTATAATATCAGCACCGGCTATAATGGCTTGATCTAGCTCAATAAGTGATTCGACTTCTACTTCTACCGGTTTAGTTGGATGATTAAGTTTTGCTTGCGCTACGGCTTTATCGATGCCACCGCAGGCGGCAATGTGGTTTTCTTTAATTAAAAACGCATCAAATAAGCCAATGCGATGATTTGCGCCACCGCCACATTTGACCGCGTACTTTTGTAATGCACGTAGGCCCGGAATGGTTTTACGGGTATCGAGTAGTTGGGTGTGGGTGCCACTGAGTTCTTTAACATAATGCGCTGTAGTGGTGGCTGTACCTGACAAGGTTTGAACAAAATTAAGTGCGGTACGTTCAGCTGTTAAAATAGCGCGGGCAGAACCTATTGCTGTAAATAAGGTATCGTTAGCTTTAACTGTATCACCATCATTTACCAATACATTAACGGCTACACTCGGATCAACTTGTTTGAATACTTCTAAGATAATGTCTTTACCGCAAAACACGCAATCTTCACGAGTGATCACTTTGGCATTAGCGTGCTGCGCCGCTGGAATTAATTGCGCGGTGATGTCGCCTTGTTCGGCTGTTTGGTAATTTAAATCTTCATCAAGGGCAAGTTTAACCAATTGGCTTAAAAGGCTGTGTGGGATAGACATTATAAAAGCTCATTATAATTAGGAAATTGCACAAATTTTACATGGTTTGAAAGTGAAAGAGAAGGCTGAAGCTATAAGTTTGATTAGGTTCTAGAGAGTGAGGTTCTAGGTTTTAGGAAGTGACTAGATGCTAGGGCATATTCGAAGTACGTTGCTCGAAGTCCGTGGCATTTGTTCTTCTTATTCACTTCTCTTTGTGCAAAAGTCTTTTAGTGATTTATTCACCACAGAGAGCACCGAGCTCACAGAGGAAAAACCAATAGGTAATAGTGATTAACTTTACTTTTGTCTTCTCGGTGTAGCAAAGCGCCTCGGTGGGCTCGGTGGTGAAATAGTGTGTCTGTATAAATGTAAAAACAGTCGCGAGGTAAACTCGCTGCTACCAATACGTAGGCGCGGGTTTACCCCGCGCAATTAGATTAAAGTTCTGTCAGTGATTAATTCACCACCGAGAAGAAATAAGTGATTTTTTACTTTGGTTTCTCTGTGTAGCGCGCAGCGTCTCCTGCCCTCGGTGGTAAAATAGGTTTATCGGTGTAAATGTAGAAACAGTCGCGAGGTAAACTCGCTGCTACCAATGCGTAGGTGCGGGTTTACCCCGCGCAATTAAAATTTATTCACAAAGAGGATAAGAGGCGCTGCGCTTTAGATAAGTAATCTAAAAATAGGTTCTAGGTTTTAGGAAGTGACTAGGTGCTAGGGCATATTCGAAGCACGTTGCTCGAAGTCCGTGGCATTTGTTCTTCTCATTCACTTCTCTTTGTGCAAAAGTCTTTTAGTGATTTATTCACCACAGAGATCATCGAGCTCACAGAGGAAAAACCAATAGGTAATAGTGATTAACTTTACTTTTGCCTTCTCGGTGTAGCAAAGCGCCTCGGTGGGCTCGGTGGTGAAATAGTGTGTCTGTATAAATGTAAAAACAGTCGCGAGGTAAACTCGCTGCTACCAATACGTAGGCGCGGGTTTACCCCGCGCAATTAAAATTTATTCACAAAGAGGATAAGAGGCGCCGCGCATTAGAGGAAAATAGGAACTAGGTTCTAGGGAAGTGACTAGCTCTAGGTGAACTTACAGCCCGCAGCTCGTTACCCGTAGCCCGTGGCTTTCTCTTCTCGGTGGTGAAATTGGTTTGTCTATGGAAATGTAGAAACAATCGCGAGGTAAACTCGCTGCTACCGGCGCAAAACAATGAAAGTGCTTTGCTGTTATTCTACTTGGAAATCTATTAGCATCTGACTATGCATTTATTTACAGGCCATTATGAATATAAACTATGAAAATAAACTCTTTTGGTGTTGTTAGTACCGCTATCCAGCGACCAAGTACGCATTTTGATGAGCGCCCACTAGGTGAGGAAATATCTTTATTAGTGATTCATAATATTTCCTTGCCAGCAGGGCAGTTTGCCACGCCGTTTGTGGATGATTTGTTTATGGGATGTATTGATTGCCAAGCACACCCTAGCTTTGCTGATTTAAAGGGGTTGAGAGTTTCAGCACATTGTTTTATCAAACGCAGCGGTGAAATAGTTCAGTATGTGCCTTTTAGTAAACGTGCTTGGCATGCTGGTCAGTCTGAGTTTTTAGGACGTAGTCAGTGTAATGATTTTAGTATTGGTATTGAGCTTGAAGGTACAGATACAACGGCGTATACCCAAAATCAATATAATGCATTACAATCCTTAACTAAGACATTGATATATAAATACCCAGCTATCACTCGCGAGCGTATTGTTGGCCATTGTCACATTGCATCAGGGCGAAAAACAGACCCTGGAGACAGTTTTGATTGGAATCATTATTTTGCTGCTATATTTTAACTAGCGCCAATTTGGAAAGAGAAAAGTATGATCTTAATTTCTATAATAATAGCTCTGATATTAGAGCGTTTAGGTGCCCGATCTGATTATTGGCAAATAAGCTATTACGCGCAAGGCTATTTAACACGTTCAAAAAAACAGCTTGGCGAGCAAGGTCTATTCAATTCGCCTGCGGGATTTATTATTTGGTTGTGTTTGCCGGTATTACTTGTGGCGGTTATTTTTACCTTATCTGATTTTGTATTATGGCAGTTAGCCATTAATGTGGCTGTGCTGCTGGTTTGCTTTGGCTGTGCTAAACAACGTGCTTTATATAAGTCCTATTTAAATGCGCTAACCCGTGATGATCAGCAAGCGGCAACCTTATATGCACTGCAAATGGGGCAAAAGAAAACGGAAGAGCAAAAAGGCGGTGAAACCTTTGGACAAACGTTGGCTTGGGTAAACTTTCGCTTTTATTGTGCAGTTATTTTTTGGTTTGTAATATTAGGCGTACCTGGCGCGACCTTTTATGCATTAGTACGTACTTTTGCTGATTTAGTGCAGAACGACCATAAAGTTGTGTATGCCAAACGTTTTAAACTTATTCATTCATTATTATTTTGGCTTGATTGGTTACCAGCCAGAATCGCCAGCTTTGGTTATCTAGTAATAGGTAACTTTAATAAAGGCACCAGTTGCTGGCTGCATTATGCACTCGATTTTACAGTGAGTAACCGTAAAGTGGTTACTAATACCGCGCTTGCCGCAGAGCAAATAGAACAGCAACATTTTGGTTGCGCGTATGAAGCAACTTGTATGATGAAGCTTGTAAAACGAAATGTGTTGTTTTACTTGGTGTTGATTGCCTTGTTTACTTTATTTGGTGGTTTAGCGTAAATAAACAGATGCTAGGTTTTAGGGAAGTAATTGTCGCGAGGTAAACTCGCTGCTACCCGCGCAATTAAAATTTATTCACAAAGAGGTTAAGAGCCGCTGCGCTTTAGAGAAGTAATTATAAAAGTAGTGGCTAGGTGTTTGAGTCTATTCGCAGCTCGAAGCCCGTGGCGTTTTTTTCATTTGCGCTCATTCACTTCTCTTTGTGCAAAAGTCTTTTATTGATTTATTCACCACAGAGAGCACCGAGTTAATAGAGGAAAAACCTGTTAGTAATTAACTTTACTTTTGTATTCTCTGTGTAGCGCGTAGCGCCTCCTGCCCTCAGTGGTGAAATTGGCTGTCTATGTAAATGTAGAAACAGTCGCGAGGTAAACTCGCTGCTACCAATGCGTAGGCGCGGGTTTACCCCGCGCAGTTTAATTTATTATATAGTACACTTCGAGTTCAAAAAAACTCGCCCACTAGTTTTTGATTATCTGGTCAGACCATTGTGTTTTTCTATAAAATTCCTTCCTAAACACTGGCTTTATCTCATACTGTTTGATCTTTGTGCAAAATACGTTAGGGTGTTTTTTAAGGTGCGTCGCAGCGAAATTGACAGCAAACTTGCTTTTTGATAACGTATGGCTCAAATTTGGTATGACCAATTTACCTTTTGGTCTAGTCTCTGGGCACAAACTTGGATTTTTCAGGTTACATTTCCACTACAATGCGGACGTTGATTAATGTCTTTAAAGATTAAAGCAGCAAAACTATCGGATGTTATTTTACAGCAACTTGAGAACATGATTCTTGAGGGCTCATTAGCACCGGGTGAGAAACTGCCGCCAGAGCGTGAATTAGCCAAACAATTTGAAGTGTCTCGCCCTTCATTACGTGAAGCCATTCAAAAGCTAGAGGCAAAAGGCTTAGTAACGCGACGTCAAGGTGGCGGAACGTTTGTAAAAAATCAGCTAGAAGAAGGGCTCACTGATCCGTTATTTGACTTGATCAGTAAACATCCTGAATCACAGTTTGATTTATTAGAGTTTCGTCATGCTCTCGAAGGGATTGCAGCTTATTATGCTGCGCTTCGTGGTACTAGCACTGACTTTGCTAAAGTTAAGCAAAGCTTTGAATGCATTGCATTAGCTAATGATGATTTACTACAAAAAGCCAAAGCAATTAACGCGTTTCACTTTAGTGTGGCAGAAGCCTCGCATAATGTGGTGTTACTGCATTTAGTGCGCGGTATGCGGGTATTGCTTGAGCAAAATGTTTTACAAAATTTAACGGTATTGTTAGAGAAGCCGCATATTAGTTCGCGCTTAGCTGAGCACCGCCGTTTATTGATGGATGCAGTGATTGAAGGGAATCCAGAGCAGGCGCGACTTGCCAGTAATGCTCACTTAGCTTTCATTGAAGAAGCGTTATTGGAAGCAGGTAAAGAGCATTCACGAATTGAGCGTAGTTTAAGACGCACAAAGCAAAATTAAGTAACAAAAAACTAAGTTAAAGATAAATAATTTAAGCAAGTGCTGTATATGGCAACACGATTACCACAGTGCTAATTAAGAACATTCGTATTTTAAACATAAGGAAACCTCCATATGTCTGAAGTCAATAAAATTGACGTAGACGCGCTAGAAACACAAGAGTGGTTACAAGCTCTTGAATCAGTTGTGCGTGAAGAAGGTGTTGAACGTGCTCAGTTTTTACTTGAGCAAGTATTAGAGCAAGCCCGTTTAGACGGTGTTGATATGCCAACAGGTATCAACACAAACTACGTTAATACGATCCCGGTAGATCAAGAACCTGCTTACCCAGGGGACGTAAACCTTGAGCGCCGTATTCGTTCTATTATTCGTTGGAACGCAATCATGATTGTATTGCGTGCTTCGAAAAAAGACCTCGACCTAGGCGGCCATATGGCGTCTTACCAGTCATCAGCGGCGTTTTATGAAGTATGTTTTAACCATTTCTTCAAAGCCCCAAATGATGTAGACGGCGGTGACTTAGTTTATTATCAAGGTCATATTTCTCCGGGTATTTATGCACGTGCATTTGTTGAAGGTCGTTTATCTGCTGCGCAGCTTGATAACTTCCGTCAAGAAGTTGATGGCGAAGGTTTACCATCTTACCCACACCCTAAATTAATGCCTGAATTCTGGCAGTTCCCTACGGTATCTATGGGTCTTGGTCCTATCGCGTCTATTTACCAAGCGCGCTTCTTAAAGTACCTAGATGGTCGTGGCTTAAAAGACACTAAAAACCAACGTGTATACGCGTTTTTAGGCGATGGCGAAATGGATGAGCCAGAATCGCGTGGCGCTATTTCTTTTGCTGCTCGTGAAAAACTAGACAACCTTTGTTACTTAATTAACTGTAACTTACAGCGCCTAGATGGCCCAGTAATGGGTAATGGTAAAATCATTCAAGAGCTTGAAGGTCTATTCAAAGGCGCTGGCTGGAATGTGATCAAGCTAGTGTGGGGCAGCGGCTGGGATATCCTACTAGCTAAAGACACCACAGGTAAGTTATTGCAATTGATGAACGAAACAGTCGATGGCGATTACCAAACTTATAAAGCTAAAAATGGCGCGTACGTACGTGAACATTTCTTTGGTCGTTACCCTGAAACAGCAGCACTTGTTGCTGATATGACAGATGACGAAATCTTCGCGCTTAAGCGTGGTGGTCATGAGCCATCAAAATTATTCGCTGCATTCAAAAAAGCAGAAGAGACCAAAGGTCGCCCAACAGTTATCCTAGCTAAAACTGTAAAAGGTTACGGCATGGGTGAAGCGGCTGAAGGTAAGAATATTGCTCACCAAGTGAAAAAAATGGACATGTCACACGTTGCCCATTTACGTTCACGTTTAGGTCTTGATGATTTAGTATCTGAAGAGCAACTTGCAGAACTTCCTTATTTAACACTTGAAGAAGGTTCGGCTGAGCACAAGTACTTACATGCTCGCCGTGATGCACTTAAAGGTTATACGCCAAAACGTATTCCTAACTTTACTGAAAAGTTAGTACTGCCAGAAGTAGAAGCGTTCAAGCCACTACTTGAAGAGCAAAAGCGTGATATCTCTACCACTATGGGCTTTGTTCGTGCACTTAATATCTTATTGAAAGATAAAGGTATTGGTAAAAACATCGTACCAATTATTGCCGATGAAGCGCGTACCTTTGGTATGGAAGGTTTATTCCGTCAAATCGGTATTTATAACCCGCATGGCCAAAACTATACGCCGCAAGACCGTGATATCGTTTCTTACTACAAAGAAGCAACATCGGGTCAAGTATTGCAAGAAGGTATCAACGAGTTAGGTGCAATGTCATCGTGGGTTGCTGCGGCAACATCATACAGCACTAACGATTTACCAATGATCCCATTCTATATCTACTATTCAATGTTCGGTTTCCAACGTGTTGGCGACATGGCATGGATGGCGGGTGACCAACAAGCACGTGGTTTCTTATTAGGTGCTACTGCCGGTCGTACAACATTAAACGGTGAAGGCCTACAGCACGAAGATGGTCACAGCCATATTCTTGCTAACACAGTACCTAACTGTATCTCTTACGATCCAACATACGCTTACGAAGTAGCGGTTATTGTTCAAGATGGTATTCGTCGTATGTACGGTGAAAGCCAAGAAAACATTTACTACTACCTAACGCTTATGAACGAAAACTATGCACAACCTGCTATGCCAGAAGGTGCTGAAGAAGGTATTCGTAAAGGTATCTACAAGCTAGAAAGCTACGCAGGCAAAAAAGCCAACGTACAGCTATTAAGCTCAGGTACTATCATGACTGAAGTGCGTAAAGCAGCCGCGATTTTAAGTGATGATTACGGTATTGCATCTGATGTGTATTCAGTAACGTCGTTTAACGAATTAACTCGTGAAGGGCAAGATGTTGAGCGTTTCAATATGCTTAACCCTGAAAGCGAACAGAAGACTGCCTACATCACCAGTGTATTAAATGACTCAGTGACTGTTGCCGCAACGGATTACATGAAAAACTACGCAGAACAAGCGCGTTCATTCATTCCAAGCAGCAACTACAAAGTATTAGGTACCGATGGTTACGGTCGTTCTGATAGCCGTGAAAACCTTCGTCGTCACTTTGAAGTTAACGCCAGCTACGTAGTAGTTGCGACGTTATCTGAACTTGCTAAACGTGGTGAAGTTGAGAAGTCAGTTGTGGTTGAAGCACTTAAAAAGTTCAACATCGACACTAACAAACTTAATCCACTGTACGCATAAGAGGTTTGCAATGAGTATTGAAATTAAAGTACCAGATATCGGTGGCGATGAAGTCGAAGTAACCGAAATTCTAGTGAGCGTTGGTGACAAAGTTGACGTTGACCAATCATTACTAACTGTTGAGGGTGATAAAGCCTCAATGGAAGTACCTGCGGCACAAGCCGGTACTGTAAAAGAAATCAAAGTAAACGTGGGCGACACGGTTACTACGGGTTCTTTAGTATTCTTGTTTGAAGGTGAAGAGCAAGCATCTAGCGAAGCGCCTGCAGAACCAGCAAAATCTGAAGCTGCAGCACCTGCTGCGTCTTCAGGTTCAACAACTAAAGAAGTCACCGTACCAGATATCGGCGATGATGAAGTTGAAGTAACGGAAATCATGGTTGCTGTTGGCGACACTGTTGAAGAAGAACAATCTATCTTAAACGTTGAAGGCGACAAAGCGGCAATGGAAGTACCAGCGCCGTTTGCAGGTACTGTTAAAGAAATTAAAGTTGCCGCTGGCGATAAAGTAAAAACAGGCTCTTTAGTGTTTGTTTTTGAAGTGGCTGGTAGTGAGCCTGCAGCTGCGAAAGCAGAAGCAGCGCCAGCTCAAGAGTCTGCGCCGGCACAAAGTTCAGCGCCAAGCAGTAAAGAAGTAAACGTGCCTGATATCGGCGGTGATGAGGTTGAAGTCACTGAAGTGATGGTTGCGGTAGGCGATAAGGTTACTGAAGATCAGTCAATCTTAAACGTTGAAGGCGACAAAGCGGCAATGGAAGTACCAGCACCGTTTGCCGGTACTGTTAAAGAGATTAAAGTTGCTGCGGGCGATAAAGTATCGACCGGTTCACTTATCTTTGTATTTGAAGTGCAAGGTAGTGCACCTGCAGCTACCGCTGAAAAAGCGGCTTCTGAATCTGCACCAGCAGCGAAAGCAGAATCAGCTCCAGCTCCACAAGCAGCGCCTGCAAAAGCGAGCAATGAAAGCTTTGAAAACAATAGTGCGTATGCTCATGCATCGCCAGTTGTTCGCCGCTTAGCCCGTGAGTTTGGTATTAACCTTGCGAACGTAAAAGGCTCAGGTCGTAAAAATCGCGTTGTGAAAGAAGACGTGCAAGACTATGTGAAGAACTTAGTTAAGCAAGTTGAGTCAGGCCAATTAGCGACAGCTTCTGGCAATGCTGGCGGTAGTGAGCTTGGTTTAATTCCATGGCCAAAAGTTGATTTTGCTAAATTTGGTGAAATCGAAGAGAAAAAACTATCTCGTATTCAAAAGCTATCGGGTAAAAACTTACACCGTAACTGGGTGCAAATTCCACATGTTACGCAGTTTGATGAAGCTGATATCACAACTCTTGAAGAGTTCCGTAAAGAGCAAAATGCCCTTAGCGAGAAGAAAAAGCTAGGTGTTAAAATCACCCCGCTGGTATTTGTAATGAAAGCAGCAGCGAAAGCACTTGCTGAGTTCCCTACATTTAACTCATCACTATCTAACGACGGTGAAAGCTTAATTCTTAAGAAGTACATCAATATCGGTGTTGCAGTTGATACGCCAAACGGTTTGGTTGTGCCAGTATTTAAAGATGTTGATAAGAAAGGCATCATTGAATTATCGCGTGAATTAATGGAAGTATCTGTTAAAGCGCGTGACGGTAAACTTACCTCGTCTGATATGCAAGGTGGCTGTTTTACAATTTCAAGCCTTGGTGGTATTGGCGGTACAGCCTTTACGCCAATCGTAAATGCCCCAGAAGTTGCTATTTTAGGTGTCTCTAAATCAGAAATTAAACCTAAGTGGAATGGCAAAGAGTTTGAACCAAAACTAATGGTTCCACTTTCTATGTCTTACGACCATAGGGTGATTGACGGTGCACTAGCGGCACGCTTTACTGTAACTTTAGCAAGTTACATGAGCGATATTCGCCAATTAGTAATGTAAGCAATTGCTGCATGTAGCGAAATAAATAGAATCAAATCCCAGCCAGTTGTTTTTTGCTGGGATTTTTACCATTTGCAATGATACAATATTTGTATATTTTGCATAAATTTTTGATCTGCTCTCCCTTTCTGCCTTGCAGAAACATGGCAGTTAAACTTTAGGGCAGTGTCCCGTTCAAACAATTAAGGTAAAAGCATGAGCAACGAATTAAAAACTCAAGTTGTTGTACTAGGCGGTGGTCCTGGTGGTTATTCTGCGGCTTTCCGTGCTGCTGACTTGGGCTTAGAAGTAACAGTAGTAGAATCTCGCGACACATTAGGCGGTGTATGTCTTAATGTTGGTTGTATTCCTTCGAAAGCACTTTTACACGTAGCTAAAGTAATTGATGATGCAGCAGAAATGTCATCTCATGGTGTTACTTTTGGCGCACCACAAATTGATTTAGATAAAATTCGTTCGTGGAAAGAGTCAGTTGTTAGCCAACTTACTGGTGGCCTAGACGGCATGGCTAAAATGCGTAAAGTTAAAGTGGTTTACGGTTACGGTAAATTCACAGGTAGCAACACGCTTGATGTTGAAGGCGCTGACGGTAAAACAACAATTACTTTTGATAACGCTATCATTGCTGCTGGTTCTAAACCTGTAAACTTACCTTTCATTCCTGAAGATGACCGCGTAATTGATTCAACCGGTGCACTAGAGCTTAAAGACATCCCTGAAAAGCTATTAGTATTAGGTGGTGGTATTATTGGTCTTGAAATGGGTACTGTGTATCGCGCACTAGGTTCTGCAATCGACGTAGTTGAATTTGCTGACCAACTAGTACCAGCTGCTGATAAAGACATCATCAAGATTTACCAAAAATACGTAAGTGATAAATTTAACGTTATGCTATCAACTAAAGTTGTTGGCGTAGAAGCGAAAGATGATGGCTTATACGTTACATTTGAAGGTAAAAACGCACCAGCTGAACCAGTACGTTATGACAAAGTATTAGTTGCTGTTGGTCGTACACCAAACGGTAACTTATTAGATGCTGACAAAGCGGGTGTTAATGTTGATGAGCGTGGCTTCATTAATGTTGATAAGCAACTTAAAACTAACGTTGACCACATCTTCGCGATTGGTGACTTAGTTGGCCAACCTATGCTTGCGCACAAAGCGGTTCATGAAGGTCACGTTGCAGCTGAAGTTATCTCAGGTCAAAAACATTACTTTGATCCGAAATGTATTCCTTCAATTGCCTATACTGATCCAGAAATCGCTTGGGTTGGCGTAACTGAGAAAGAAGCAAAAGAGCAAGGCTTAAGCATTGAAACAGCTGTATTCCCATGGGCTGCATCAGGTCGTGCAATTGCATCTTCTCGTACTGAAGGTTCTACTAAACTGATCTTTGATAAAGAAAGTGGCCGTATTATCGGTGGTGCTATGATTGGTATTAACGCAGGTGAAATGCTGGGCGAAATCGGTCTAGGTATCGAAATGGGCGCTGACGGTGAAGATTTAGCATTAACTATTCATGCTCATCCAACATTGAACGAATCAATCGGTCTTGCAGCTGAAATATTTGAAGGTTCAATCACTGATTTACCAAACAAAAAAGCAGTTAAAAAGAAGAAGTAAGTTCTTTTAGTTAATTGTTTAAAAACCCAAGCCACGGCTTGGGTTTTTTGTTTTATAGGCGCGGGTGTGTAATACGTAATACCTTGTAGGCGCGGGTTTACCCCGCGCAATTAGATTAAAGTTCGTTTAGTGATTAATTCACCACCGAGAACACAGAGAAGAAATAAGTGATTTTTTAATTTGGTTTCTCTGTGTAGCGCGAAGCGCCTTTGTGCCCTCAGTGGTAAATAATGGGCTTTATCGCGAGGTAAACTCGCTGCTACCAATACGTAGGCGTGGGTTTACCCTGCGCAAATGTGTTATAATATCCGCCGAACAAATTTAGGTACTATTTTAGGTAATAAACCACGTGAATAAACGCTCTTCTAATTCAGTACTTACTTTGCGTGCCCAGCAAATTAGTGAATCTCGCCGTGAGTTTAATGCTCGTGGCGGTAAAATGGATCGCTGTGAGCGATGCTTAATCGCGAAACATTACTGTATTTGTGACGGTGTGGAGCAGGCTGATAGTCAGGCGGCGGTATGCTTACTTATGTATCACAACGAGAGTTTTAAACCCTCTAATACAGGGCGATTAATTGCTGAAATTATTCCTGATAATCATGCTTTTCGTTGGGACAGGACTGATCCTGACGATAAACTATTAGCCTTATTAAATGACCCGCAATATCAACCTATGGTGATCTTTCCTGCTACAGATGTTGAAGATACTGCACGCGTTATTACTGATGTACAACACCAGCCTAATAAACGTCCCTTGTTTATCTTTTTAGATGGCACATGGCGTGAAGCGAAAAAAATGATCCGCAAAAGCCCTTATCTCGATAATTTACCCGTGCTGTCGATCACCGCTGAAAAACTGTCTGACTATCGCTTACGGGTTGCCCCGCATGCTCACCAACTTGGCACTGCTGAAGTGGCCATTATGGTGTTAGCACTGGCAGGGGAGTCTGATGCAGCAACTAAGCTTGAACAGCATTTTATGAAGTTTCGCGACGCGTATTTGTTAGGAAAGCGCAATAAAGGCAGGCCGACGTAGGTTTTAGTTTATCCCGCGCAAATATATAATTTAGATGCTGGATAAAACTATGTTGCTTCTGTCGCGATGTAAAATCGCTGCTACGACTTTGTGATATCTCGTAGGCGCGGGTTTACCCCGCGCAAATGTGCGACAAAAAATTTAACAACATTCAAGCTATGAGCTATTTTTATACTTTACCTACAAGGATTGGTAGATGTATAAATCACAAAATCTAAGAAAAGGGCGGGTTTCTTTACCACATCACTTTTATGCTATTACCCTCGTTACACATAATCGCAGCAACTACTTTGTAAACTTGGATTTTAATCGTCACATTATAAAACAAATGCAATTATTAGAAGTACAAGAATACCTCAAATCTAATGCGTTTATTATTATGCCAAATCATATCCATTGGCAATTTCAGTTGCTCATTAACAGCCCCTTACCACAAATAATCCGTTGCTTTAAAGGACGAACTGCAGCCGCTTGCCGTGAATTCGGTATTTATAAATTATGGCAAAAAGGGTATTACGATCATTTAATTCGAGATGAAGATGATTTAGTTAAAAATGCGCGTTATATAATCGCGAATCCACTAAGAGCTGGTTTGGTTAAAAATGTTGCTGATTATCCATACTGGGATTGTGTTTATGTATGAGTCTAGCATTTTGGTGATGTAGGCGCGGGTTTACCCTGCGCAATTAGATTAAAGTTCGTTCAGTGATTAATTCACCACCGAGAACACAGAGAAGAAATAAGTGATTTTTTACTTTGGTTTCTCTGTGTAGCGCGAAGCGCCTTTGTGCCCTCAGTGGTAAATAATGGGCTTTATCGCGAGGTAAACTCGCTGCTACGAATGGGCAATATCTCGTAGGCGCGGGTTTACCCCGCGCAAATGCAAAATGTAAATACGGGATAAAATTCAGCCGTGGAACAACCCATGTCGCGATGTAAAATCGCTGCTACGAATGTGCAATATCTCGTAGGCGCGGGTTTACCCCGCGCAAATGAAAAATGTAAGAACGTTATAAAGCTCAGCTGCGGAACAACCCATGTCGCGATATGAAATCGCTGCTACGAATGGGCAATATCTCGTAGGCGCGGGTTTACCCCGCGCAATTAGATTAAAGTTCGTTCAGTGATTAATTCACCACCGAGAACACAGAGAAGAAATAAGTGATTTTTTACTTTGGTTTCTCTGTGTAGCGCGAAGCGCCTCTGTGCCCTCAGTGGTAAATAATGGGCTTTATCGCGAGGTAAACTCGCAGCTACCAATACGTAGGCGTGGGTGGTTTACCCCGCGTAAATGCAAAATGTAAATACGGGATAAAATTCAGCCGCGAAACAACTCCTGTCGCGATATAAAATCGCTGCTACAAATTTGTAATATCTTGTAGGCGCGGGTTTACCCCGCGCAAATGTAAAGTGTAAATACGGGATAAAATTCAGCCTCGAAACAACCTTTGTCGCGATGTAAAATCGCTGCAACGAATAGGCAATATCTTGTTGGCGTGGGTTTTCAGCGTAACATGTAATAAAAAAGCGCGCTGTAACTTAATACACCGCGCTTTTTTAAACTTAAAACTTACCGCTTATAACTTAAAGCTCAGCTCCCAAATCAATGTGATACCACAATTAAGCGAATGGCATCTAACTGCAACTGTGCTTTGCCGATATAACTTGTCAGCTCTGTGCGTTGCTTATCGTAGAAGGTAAGTTCTTCTTCACGGATATTAGGGTTGATCTGTTTCAGCGCCGCTAAACGCGCCTGCTCTTCACTGAGCGATTGTTGCATTTGCTCAAGCGCCGCAGTGCGAATGACTTCTAACTTAGTTTGCGCCATTTCTTGGGCGGTTTTAAGCATTGGGTGAATCGCACTTTGTAATGCGCCAGCTAGTTTACTGGCTGTTTGACGGCCTACCGCAGAAAGCTGCTGATTAAAGCCATCAAAGCCGACGTTATCAGCTAAGTTGTTGCTGGCTTTATCTAGCAAAATACGAATCGGCGTCGGCGGTAAAAAGCGGCCAACTTGCAGCGCTTTTGGTGCCATGGCTGCTGCTACGTAAATTAGCTCAACAAAAAAGGTACCTGGTGGTAATTTTTTGTTTTTAAGTAATGCGACTGACGCAGTACCAAAGTCATCATCACAGATCATGTCTAAGGTGCCTTGCACCATAGGGTGATCCCAGCTGATGAAATGCACATCTTCTTGTGCAAGTGCAGTGTCACGGTCAAATGTGACTGTCATGCCGTCGTCTTTTAAACTTGGGAATGACGGATTTAGCATATGCTCAGTTGGCTTTAAGATAATAGTATTTTCACCTTTGTCTTCTTGGCTAACGCCAAAGGTATCAAACACGTTGATCATATAACTTGGTAGTTCAAATTGGTTGTCTAGTTTTTCAATATCAACAACCAGCGAGTCTGCTGCACCTTGGCCCGATGAGTGTAACTCAAGCAAACGGTCACGGCCGCTTTCCATTTGTTTACGCAGCACTGCGTTTTGACCGGCTACTTGCTCTAGTAATGGCTCTAGCTCGTCTTCATCACAGTTATGGGCGGCAATAAACTCAAGTAGCTCATCTTTAAACTCTTTATACAAAAGTTGTCCGGTGCTTGAGGTGGTTTCAAAGGCATCTAAGCCTTCGTTATACCAACGCAGTAATACTTCTTGTGCGCTGCTTTCAAAGTACGGCACATGAATGTTGATATCTTGAGTTTGACCAATACGGTCGAGGCGACCAATACGCTGCTCAAGTAAGTCAGGGTTCAGTGGTAAATCAAATAACACTAAGTGATGAGCAAACTGGAAGTTACGACCCTCAGAGCCAATCTCAGAGCACAGCAATATTTGTGCGTTGTCGTACTCGTCAGCAAAAAACGCGGCGGCGCGGTCACGCTCAATAATTGTCATCCCTTCGTGGAACACAGAGGCTTTAATCGCTTCGCGTTCACGCAGGATTTGCTCAAGGCTGATTGCTGTTTCGGCTTTAGCACAAATAAGCAGGACTTTTTCGCGTTTAAGGGTTTTTAGGGTGTCGATCAACCATTCTACTCGAGGATCAAATTGTCCCCAGCTAGCGCTTTCGCCTTCAAACTCTTGGAATATTTTTTCAGGGAATAGGGCGCGTTGCGCGCTCAGCTCTGCATTTTTAATGCCGCTCATATTGCCCAATACTGAAATTGCCGTTTTATATTGTTTCGGCATCGCCATCGGGTAGGCGTGTAGTTTGCGACTAGGGTAGCCGTCAATGCCGCTACGGCTATTTCTAAATAAAATACGGCCTGTGCCATGGCGATCTAATAACATCGCCAAAATTTCTTTACGGGCAGCTGCGTCGCCATTTTGTGCTTGTTCAAGCACCGTTGTGATATCGGTTTCTTTTAATAGCTCAATTAGCGTGGCTTTGGCGCTGTCGTCTAGCGCTTGCTGTTGCAGTAACTGATTTGCAGCCTCTGCCACATGCTTATAGTTACTTTCTTCAGCAACAAAGGCATCGTAGTCATAAAAGCGATCAGGATCGAGTAACTGTAGGCGCGCAAAGTGGCTGCGGTGACCAAGTTGATCCGGTGTTGCCGTTAATAGTATTAGCCCTGGAATATCTTGGCTAAGCTCAGCCATACGTTGATATTCAGTGCTTGGTTTACCGTTGGTAATACTTAAATGATGCGCTTCATCAACAATCAGTAAATCCCAATCAGCCATTGTTGCTTGTTCAAACCAGCGTTTTTTCTTGGTTAAAAACTCAAGGCTAGTTAGTACTAACTGTTCAGTGTCGAATACATTTGGTGAGTCGGCAAAGGCTTCATCGCAACGCTCTTCATCAAAAATTGAAAAGTGTAAATTAAAGCGGCGCAGCATTTCAACTAACCACTGATGCTGTAAGTTCTCCGGCACTACGATGAGCACTCGGCTTGCGCGACCACTGATAATTTGTTGATGTAAAATCATCCCCGCTTCAATGGTTTTACCAAGGCCTACTTCATCAGACAATAACACTCGAGGAGCAAATCGTTTACCGACCTCTTGTGCAATATAAAGCTGATGCGGAATTAAGCTTGCGCGCTGGCCAATCAAACCCTTAATAGGTGATTGTTGGCGTTCAAACTGGTGTTGCCATGTTTGATAGCGCAATGTATAGCGATCAAAGCGGTCAACTTGGCCGGCAAATAAGCGATCTTGTGGTTTATTAAATTTGATGAAGTGATCTAAAAACGTTTCTTTTAATTGTGCTTTTTCACCGTTATCAATACGAGTGCCGTGATAACAAAGTAAATCACCGATAGGTTCAATTGACTCGACTTCAAGTTCCCATTCTTCAACGCTTTTGATCACATCACCAGGATTAAATGCCACGCGGGTAACCGGTGCTTCTAACATTGAGTAAACACGGTTTTCGCCACTGGCGGGAAATAAAATGCTGACCTGACGGCCCTCAAGGGCAACCACTGTGCCTAATCCTAAATCTGACTCTGTATCACTGATCCAACGCTGACCTAAGGAAAAATTCATGTATGTCTCGTCTATGAAGAAAAAGGCGGCTATGTTACCTGTTAGCTAACACCACTGCAAGGTGCGAACCAGCTGACTTTTAATTAATTTAATAACTGTGAATTATTCCTATTAAAGTTGCTGCAATAAGGATTAATTCAAAACAAAAAAAGGTTTGTCATAAAACAGACTTTTATGACATCTAAGCTAAACTTAGAATATACCAAGCAATTAAGTTTTTCAGGGTGAACATTCAACCCGTTTTACTTGATTAGTTGGGTATAGCATAAAAATCATAAAACGTAAGGAAAGTGCTATGGAAAAAGCTTCGAACCTTGATAGTAAAATGTATGTGCTAGATACCAATGTATTGCTTCACGAACCCCTCGCGTATTTATCATTCCAAGAACATGATGTTGTAATTCCCATGACAGTTTTAGAGGAACTGGATCATATAAAAGATCGTAAGCATGATGTCAGCCGTGATGCCCGTGTGGCCATTCGTGGTTTGGATGAAGTGCTCAAAGATGCCACACCAGAACAAATGCTCAAAGGCGTCGCTCTACCTAGTAATAAAAAGGCCAAAGCGTCTTCGGCTGGCACACTTATTATTGTTAATGATCATTTATTTGTCGATTCTATCTCAGGTTTACCTGGCAACGAAAATGACCACCGTATTATCAATTGTGCCGTGCACCTACAAAAACAACATCCTAATAGCAAAGTGGTGTTAGTTACCAAAGATATTAATATGCGTTTAAAGGCCAAAGGCGCAGGGCTTAAATTTGTTGAAGATTATCGTACTGATCAGCTGATTGATGATATTGCTTTGCTCTCCAGTGGTTATAAAAAAATTGCTGGCGATTTTTGGCAGCATGTGGGCGAATGTGAAACCGAGCAACATGGTCGTGATGCGTTTCATAAAGTGGCAAAAAGTTTGATCCCCGATGTATTTTGCAATGAATATTTACTTGATGACAGCGGTCAGTTTGCCGCACGAGTCAAATCTTATGATGAGCAGCATATTATGCTCAAAGATATCGGTGTTGAGCGATTAATGCATCAATCGGCATGGGGAGTAAAGCCAAAAAATATTTATCAAGGCATGGCAATGGATGCGTTACTCGATACCGGTATTGAATTAGTTATTTTAACAGGTCCTGCAGGATGCGGAAAAACATTACTAGCGCTTGCCTGTGCTTTGGAAATGGTGGTTGAAAAAGGTATTTACGATAAGGTAATTGTCACCCGAAATACTCCTGAAATTGCTGAGTCGATCGGTTTTTTACCAGGTACCGAAGAGGAAAAAATGGCACCATGGTTAGCTGCGATCACCGATACCTTAGAGGTATTACACAAAGGTGACGAAAACCCTATTTCAAGCCGTAACTATATTATGGAAAAGGCAAACATACAGTTTAAATCAGTTAACTTTATGCGTGGTCGCAGCATTCAAAATGCCGTGGTCATTTTAGATGAAAGCCAAAACCTTACTGCCTCACAGCTGAAAACTATTATTACCCGTTGTGGTGAAGGTACTAAGTTAATTTGCTCTGGTAACCTTGCGCAAATAGATAGTAACTACTTAACTCCAGTTACTTCTGGTTTAACTTATATTGTGGAGCGCTTCAAAGATTTTGAAGGCAGCGCCACGGTTAACTTAAATGGTGTGGTGAGAAGCCGTTTAGCATCGTTTGCGGAAGAAAATTTATAACTTGCGCAGTCCCACTTGGCTCGCTAACCTTGTTGACAAATTTAGCGCCAAGCATCGGATTGTAGATTGAATTTTCTACCTTTAAAACATTACTATCGTTCACTGGCTGTGGCACTTATTGTGCCGCTGCTGGTGGCTTTTCTATTATGTTTACACTTATATAATATTAAATTAGATCGCGCCGTAGCTAAACGCGAAGCTGATTTTGCTAATGTAGCGGCGCAAGTTGCGTTTTTAATGAATGCGACAGACGACTTGGTTAGTACTTTATTTGCCCAATATGAACAACCCATTTCTTATCGATTTGATCAACAATGGCTTGAAGATATTAATCAGCAAGACAGTTACTACTACCGGGAAATTCCCAATGGAGGTGGTGAAATTGTCGGCCAGGGTAAATTTTCTTCCTCCCCTAATGCAATTGCACAATGGCAACAAGTCATTGCGATGGGACCTGCCTTTAATACGACATTATCGTTAGTTCAATCTTTGGCTGCGGTCGCTTACGTTAACGAACAGGGTTTTGCTTATATCAAGCGTCGCCATGACTGCGATAGCTTAATGTTAACCCAATTACTTGATGGTCAACTTCGTCCTGTATTTTCAGGTGATTCACTAAGTTCTAGTGCCGTTATCAAAATTGCTGGTAAAAACTACTTATCAATAGGGCGTGCGCGTGAGCAGGGCAGTGAAGATTATATTATTTTGATTTATGACTTATCGGCAGTATCGCAATGGCTAAAAAAAATATCACCACGCAGTGGCGAATATATATTTTTAAATAGTGCACAGCACGTCATTATCAGCTCACTTTATGATATTGAAGAAGACACACCATTAGCGGAGTATTGGCCTTCAGCTAAAGCGCCATTAGCAGAATTAGATAATCAGGGTAATCTCACTCTTTTACAAGCGCAAAAGCAGCTACCAATTTATGCGGGTTATTTTGCATCGCATGATGAATTAGCCTCACCGATTGTAACTGATGTATTAATTGAACTTACTTTTTTGAGTATGTTTTTAGTGATTATGTTCAGTACCTTGTTATGGTTAAGCCAGCGTATTTTTGTGAAACCCATGACATATTTAATGGCGTATCTTGAACAAAATGAGGAGCACTATAAAGATTATTCAAATTACCATATACCAGCAAACTGGCAGCCGTGGTTTAGCCGAATTAAGTGGGTGCTTAACAAAAATCAGCAGTTGGTAAACTCATTGCAGCAGGCAAATAGTGAACTTGATGACCAAGTAAAAATAAAGACCCGTGAACTCGCGCGCAGTTATGAGGCTAAAGAACGCCACTTAGCATTATTGAATACTATGCTCAATAGTGTGCCAGATCTTATTTATTTTAAAAACATTGATGGCTCATTCTTAGGATGCAATCGTGCTTATGAACAATACATAGGTCTTGAGCAAGAGCAGTTAGTTGGCTTACAGTTATGTGATATTAGTGATGATAATGGTCAGATCAGCGAATTAGAGCAACAAGTTTTAACAACCAAAACTAAAGCTGAGCAACGTCTTGAAACCCAGCAGCAAACATTTCAATTAACCATCGCGCCATTTTATAACGATCAAAATCAGTTACTAGGTTCAATGGGGATTGGCCGGGATATAACTGCTCAACAACAAGCTCTTTTGGCATTAAAAGCGTCAGAGTCTAAGTTTCGCAGCGCCATAGAGTATGCTGCTAATGGAGTGATTTTACTTTCACTTGAACAGACCGTATTACAACTTAATCGAACTGCGCGAAAGATTTTTAAGATTGATAAAACTGAGCAGGATTTATTATTAGTGGATTTATTTCCACAGCAACAGTGGCAAGAAATAGCAACGCTTTTAGCTTTATTGCTGAGTGAGAAAAAGAAAGTTTACCACCTTACTTTAGGACAAGAAGAGCTAAATTGCTGGTGGCAGCTGAGCGTCTCTTTAGTATGGGATGAGCAACAAGCACCTTACTATTATGTTATTCATATTCAAGATGTCAGTGCATTGACTCAGGCCAAACAAGATGCCGAGCGGGCAACCGAGGCCAAAAGTCGGTTTATTGCTAACTTAAGCCATGAAATACGCACGCCACTGCATGCTGTGACAGGCCTTATTGATATGGTAACTCAGCAAGGCTTAACAGCGCAGCAGCAACAGCATGCAGTTCAAGCAAAAAATGCTGCGCAAAGTTTATTAACCATGCTTAATCGAATGCTTGATTTTGCGCGAATCGAAAATAACCAAGTGCAATTAGACTTAGTTGATTTTGCTGTAGTTGCACTTGTTGACAGCTGCGAGAGTGTATTAATAGGGCTCTGCCAGCAAAAAGATTTGGCTTTTAATATCGATATTGATCCGCTAATTGCTCCGCAGTTAGTCGGCGATTACATTCGCTTACAGCAAGTGCTCGGTAATTTACTCACCAATGCCGTGAAATTTACTGAACATGGCAGTATCACTTTGAAAATAACAGCCGTTGAATTGACGCCAACAAAACAAACCCTGTGTTTTAAAGTGATTGACACCGGGATCGGTATTGATAAAGCTGATCAGAGTCGATTATTTGACGCATTTACGCAAGGCGACGAATCACTCACTCGCACCCATCAAGGTGTTGGTCTAGGGCTCGCTATAGTCAAACACGAATTGGCATTAATGGGAGCTGAAATTAAAGTTGTCAGTAATAAAGGCCAAGGTAGTCAGTTTTTCTTTACTATAACCTTTAATGTTGCCGCTCAAATCGACCCTATCGACTGGCACAATACTTTAGTGATTCATTCTGAGCGGGGAATTAATTTACCTGCCGCATTAGCGCCATTAAAACCGCTAGAATTTTCTGAGTTAGCTGAATTAACAGACCACGCTGTATTAGCAGATTATCAGCGGATCATCATTAATGACGTTGATCTACCGAGAGTTATAACGCGAGACAATATAAAAACAGCATTGATGAGTAATAACACGCAGCTTTATGTTGTTAAAAATGATCCAAATACTCCGCTGCCAACTCTTAAAGGTATGCAAATGTGCAGTGTGAAAAATTCTGCATTAGTGCAACGAATACAGCAAGTTGAGCCGGTATCTAAACGCCCTGATGTAAATCTGACAGCGGCAGAGAGTAAACTCAACGTTGCGGGCTTACTAGTGTTAGTTATTGATGATAATCAGCTTAATTTAGATATTGTTAGTAATATCTTAAGCAAAGCACATATTAATGTAATGACGGCAAATTCGGCGATGGCAGGGATAGATTTGGTTGCACAAGTCATGCCTGATCTGATCTTAATGGATATTCAAATGCCAGAAGTCGATGGGTTGCAAGCAACCGCTTTATTGCGACAACGTTATGATCAACAGCAATTACCTATTTTTGCGCTAACTGCGCATTGTGAAGCAGCTGACGAGCAACGCTCACTTGCAGTGGGTATGAATAAACATTTAACAAAACCAGTAGTTGCAGCGACGTTATTAGCGGCGATAAATGAGCTGAGAATTACCGGCGCTGTTTTTTATAATCATTCTTTTGCATTAGAACAATTCTCGGGCCATAATGATTTACTACAGGTAATGTTGGGTAAACTTGCTAAGTTGTGTGTAAGCCATCTGCAGCAATTAAAAGTGCCGATGCAAACAAAAGCGTTGGAACGATTAGTGCATAGTATTAAAGGTGTGTCAGGAAACCTTGGCTTTAATCGCCTAAGTGCTACCGCTCAGCAATTAGAAAGTAGACTACGTAAGACACCAGACGTAGGGCAAATATCCCTGAGTCAGTTAGAGTTCGAATTAGTACAAGTAAATAGATACATTCAAATACAAGGCTCAGTAAATGTTGAAGAAAGCCAAAATACTGATCGTTGATGACGACCCATTAAATCGATTAGTGTTGGAAAAAACATTAGCGAATGATCACGAAATATTTTTAGTTGAAAGTGGTGAAAAAGCCCTTACATTTGTTAAATCAACGGCGGTTGACTTAATTATCCTCGATATAGTAATGCCCGGCATTAATGGCTATGAGGTGTTAATTCAGTTAAAAGAAAATTCAACTACGCACGCTATTCCAGTTATCTTTATTTCAGCTAATACAAGCCATGATGATGAAGCGAAAGGGTTTGAATTAGGCGCAATGGACTATATTGCTAAGCCATTTAGTCCCGCAATAGTACGTGCACGAGTGCGTAATCAATTATTGATCAAGCAAAAAAATGATTTGTTAGAAATGCTCGCCTCAATTGATGGGCTGACAGAAATACCTAATCGGCGTTATTTAGATGAAAGCTTATCGCGAGAATGGCGTCGCAGCCGTCGAGCTGGTACACCGTTATCGGTGCTATTAATAGATATAGACCACTTTAAGCGTTATAACGATTGTTATGGCCACCGTGCCGGGGATGACTGCCTTAAACGTGTGGCACATGCATTAGTTGCAGCGTGTGAGCGAGGTACTGACTTTGTTGCGCGCTACGGCGGTGAAGAATTTGCTGCAGTATTACCCGACACCAACCAGTACGAGGCATTGGAATTTGCTAATAAACTCAGAGATGCTGTTAATGCGCTTGCTATCCCGCATAAAGCATCACTCAATGCCGCTCACATTACGATAAGTATTGGGGTTGCTACAACTGAGTTTGGTCAAGTTTATGCTGAGCATATATTACTTGAAGAAGCCGATTTAGGTTTATATCAAGCTAAAGATAGTGGCCGCGATAAAATTATCGCTCGAGTTATTGACGCAAGTTAGTAAAGTCAGTTATTACAGCAAATAAAGAGTGAATATACTCCACTCTTTACTGCTTTAGTTTTGTGTCTAAATGGCGCTAAGTGAATTATAAATACTATCACCCACACCAATCAGTTTCTCGTTTTTAAAGACCAGTGGAGTACATTCATCTTTTGTCATTTTTCCGTCAGAGTGAATACTATGGGTGGCATAAAATAGTACTTGGTATACATCACCGTCTTTTTTTAATAATTCTGTAAAGTCGGGAGTTTTTAATTTATTTAATACATTTTGATAGCTGGTATCTAAAGTGAGCCCCGAGATGCTTTCACGATTAAATTGATGATGTTCTTCCCAGCTTGAACTATTACCAGCCCAATGCGTTTCTGCTTCACCATCGGATACTGCAATTACACAACCAGTAAGAAGAGGGGCTGTAAGCGCGGCAATTAAAAGTACTTTTTTCATTATTTTATCCTGATACTAAATATTGATTTTAATTTGTCTATTAGTTAGCAAAGAACTGGCCAATATTTTATATTATTTAAAATCAATATATTAGGTTTTTTTGTAAGGCGGTAAATTACATTTAACCACCTTGTATAGCGTAACTAACTAAAAGTTAGTTGATTAGACCAGTCTATTTAAGCTTTCACCTTGGCTAAATGCGCTAATATTTAAGCTGACTTGCTTTACTAAGCGAATGATTGACTCTTCACTGGCCCATGCAATATGTGGAGTCAGAATTAAATTATCCCCACGATAAGCAGCCAATGGATTATCCAGCGCAGCTGGTTCTTTGCTTAATACGTCAAATCCCGCTCCTGCAATTTGATTATTGCTCAGTGCGTTGGCTAAATCAGCTTCATTAACGATACCACCGCGAGCGGTGTTAATTAAAATGGCATTGGGTTTCATCATAGCAAGTTCAGCAGTACCAATCAGATCACGACTTTCATCGGTTAAAGGGCAGTGAATGCTAATAATATCAGCTGTTGTTATTGCCTGGTAAAATTCTGTTCGGCCCTCTCTAGTTACTTGGTTTTTACGCTCACTGATAATTACATTGGCGCCAAAAGCACGTGCAACATCCGCAACAGCTTTACCAAGCGAACCATAACCGATAATTGCCAGAGTTTTACCTCCTATATCATTAAAACGGTAATCAAGGCGGCAGAACATCTCGCTTTGTTGCCATAACCCTTGTTGGCAATCAGCAATGTAGCGGTGAGTATTACCCAGTAAATTTGTGATCAGTGCAAAGGTATGTTGTACAACCGAAGGTGTTGAATACCCGGCCACATTGGTAACGGCAATGCCAAACTCTTTAGCGGCGACTAAATCAACATTGTTAGTGCCAGTTGCGGCTACACATATGAGCTTTAATTCAGGGAGTTTTGCCAGTGTTTCGCGATTAAGTACCACTTTATTGGTGATCAAGACATCAGCGCCTGCACTATGCGCTAATACTTGTGCTGGACTGGTTAGTGAATAACTAGTGAAGTTGCCAAGTGTTTGAAAAGGCTCAAGTGATGTGCCTGCTAATGTGGCAGTATCGAGAAGGGTAATATTCATGCGCTTTCCTTATTAAATAAAATAATTTTAATGCTTGACCTTGGTGTGTACTCTAAGGTTTATACTTGGCATCAGTTGATAATACACTCATTGGAGACACAGATGAAAATAGGTGAGTTTGCTAATCAGTTAGGTGTCTCTACAGATACCCTAAGATACTATGAAAAACATAATTTGTTAACGCCATCAAGTCGAACCGGGGCCGGTTATCGCGATTATGGTGAAGCTGCATTAAAGCAAATGAAGTTTATTTTGCGTGCTAAAAATGTTGGCTTTAGCTTGGCAGAGATCAAAGAACTACTACAAATTAAGTTTAAAAAACATCAGCATTCTTGCCATGAAGTTAAAAACTTAACAATACAAAAGCGTGACTTAGTCGCAGAGCGCATTGCTGAATTAACACGTTTTCATCAATCATTATCCGTGTTAGCTGATAAGTGCTGTGGTGGACAAGAGCCCGCAGATAACTGTTCAATATTAACCACTTTGGAGGACATCGATGGACTTACTCAATAATTTTTGGCAGTTATTTTTATTATCTGCCCCTTGGTTAATGCTTGGTTTACTCATTGCCGGGTTATTAAATGTGTATTTACCGGCAAATTTTTTAAATAAACATTTAGGTAAAGAAGGTTTTTGGACCACAGTGAAAGCTGCTTTAATTGGCGCACCAATGCCGCTGTGTTCGTGCGGTGTAATACCCGCTGCAATAGGTTTAAGACGTGCAGGCGCTTCAAAAAGTGCTACCACTGCGTTTTTAGTATCGACTCCTGAAACTGGGGTTGATTCGGTGTCGGTATCGTATGTGCTACTCGGTCCTTTTATGGCAATAATTCGTCCAATAGCGGCGATTTGTAGTGCTATTGTCGCAGGTGTCTTAGTGGGGCGTGATGCTGAAAAAACGCAAACTACAGCTCACACTAGTGAAGCTAATAATGAGCAAAAGCGAGCAGCTACAACAAGTTGTTGTTCAACAAAATCAGCAGCGGCTGAAGAGAAGGCAAGTTGTTGTTCAACGAAATCAGCAGTGGTCGAAGAGAAGGTAAGTTGCTGCTCAACGAAATTAGCAGCGGCTGAAGAGAAGGCAAGTTGTTACTCAACGAAACCAGCAGCGGTCGAAGAGAAGACTAGCTGTTGCGATTCATCAAGCGCAGTACCAGCCAGCCAATGGCAAAAGATGAAACAGGCTGTGAGTTTTAGCTGTAATAAATTACTATCAGACACTATGAAATGGTTAATGATTGGTTTGTTCTTTGCAGCCTTAGTGCAAACTTATGTGCCAGAGTCATTTTTAAGCCAATGGGGCAGTGGTATTTTGGCTATGCTGGTGGTGATCGTGATTAGTATTCCCATGTATATCTGCGCGACCGCATCAACGCCGATTGCAGCTGGTTTGTTATTAAGTGGCGTAGCACCTGGCGCTGTTTTAGTCTTTATGTTGGCAGGTCCTGCCACTAATGTCGCGACGCTTGGCGTGGTTGCCAATGAGCTTGGTAAACGTGCAGTGGTTGCTTATTTAGTTGGTGTAATAGGCGTTGCTTTAATATTTGGCTTTTTAACCGATTATTTAGTGGCAGAATTTGGCTTTGTTGTTACACCATTATTAGGTGAAGAACATCAAGTGCTACCACATTGGCTAACCCTTCTCTGTGGTACTATTTTAGCGCTGTTAATGGTGCGTTTAGTTCTTAAAGGAGCGCTTAGTAAATACCGTAGTACTGGTAAGAGCATTGCATAATTGAATGTTATTAAATAGATTTTTAGCGGTTATAAAATATAAACAATGGACCAAATTAATGACTTAGTTCGCATTTTAGGTTGTCTGAGTTATAATCGCCCATAGAATATAAACGGTGCGCATGAGCGCACCGTTTTTTTAACTTTAAAGATGCAGTAATGAGTGAGCCAGTGGACAAGTACGCAGATATAAGACCTTACAATGATGATGAAGTAGCCGCTTCGGTTGCACGTTTGATTGATGATAATGCGTTTATTGATGTAGTTGCAAAATATAACTTACCGCGTTTTTTATCAGCTGTACCTTTGCTGTCTAGAGCATTGGTAAAGTATCAGTTACGTAAAAAGTGGGGCGCTATCAACAGTGTTGAGCAAGTTCAACAAATCGTTGCTAAGTATTTAGCACAGCTGGTAAAACGCACCACAACTGAGGTGACTTTTTCTGGTTTGGATCAACTTGATCCAAAGCAAGCGTATTTGTTTATCTCAAATCATCGCGATATCGTACTTGATCCTGCGTTAATTAATTGGGGCTTATTCAGCTATAAAATGAAGACGGTCCGTATCGCCATTGGCGATAATTTACTGCAAATTCCTTATATCACCGAACTGATGCGTTTAAATAAAAGCTTTATTGTTAAGCGCTCAGTTAAAGCGCCAAAAGAAATGCTCAGAGCACTATCGCAGTTGTCGGCTTATATTTATGATTCGCTTGCTGGCGGTGATTCAATTTGGATTGCACAAAAAGAAGGTCGTGCTAAAGATGGCTTTGATCAAACAGATCCTGCGCTACTTAAAATGTTGCAGCTTAATGGTCGTAAGCAAAAGAAAGAGTTTGCTGAATATGTACGCGAGCTAAAAATTGTACCAGTATCAATTTCATATCAATATGAACCTTGCGCAACAGCCAAAGCCAAAGAGCTTTATCATAAGCAACATCATGGTAAATATGTTAAGTCAGCGGGTGAAGATATTGCCAGTATTGTTGAAGGTTTTAGTACCGCCAAAGGGCATGTTCATTTAGCATTTGGGCAACCAATTGAAGAAGGGTGTGAATCACCAGAGCAGCTGGCAAAAACCATTGATCAGCAAATTATTGATTCGTTTTTTTTACATCCCGGGAACTACATTGCGGGCGGTTGTAAACAAGCGGTGATTGATAAAGCCGACGCTCAGGCATTTGAGATGCGTCTGGCGCGTGTGCCAGATGAGCTAAAACCACTGGTGTTAGCAATGTACGCTAAGCCATTTCATCGTAAAGTTGAGTTTAAAAGTAGCTAAAGCGGCCAGAAACCAATGTAAAACTTCTTCAAAAAACCGTAATTAAGTTACGGTTTTTTTTCGTTTAAAAAACGGGCTATACTAAAGTTGTGTATATTGACTGATGTTTGCTATGCAACAAATTGAAATTTTTGAAATTCCAAGTCCTTGCAAAGACATTTGCGAGGTAAATAACCGAGGCTATTGTAAAGGCTGCTACCGAAGTCGGGAGGAGCGCTTTGGTTGGAATTCATTTTCAAACGTAGAAAAAAAGCAAGTCATCAGTTTGTGTCAACAACGTTATAAGCGTTACTTGCAAAAACGCCAAGCACTTGGCGCTAAGCCAGCAGTACCTGAGCAGGGGGATTTTGGTTTTTAATCAAGATGATGTTTAGCCCTGAGTAAACGAATTGTGCCATTTTCATTGAGTTTATGCAGTTGCTCTTCAAGCTTAGGTATTAACGCGCTATGGCGTGAATGCAAAAAGTGAAAGCTTTTTATCGGTGCCAGTACTTCAGTTTGAAATTGCTTAATATTAAACTGAGGGTGTTTAGTCGATAATAAAAAGTCGAGTAAAATTACACCTTGTACTTTACCTTGAGTGAGTAAATTAAGTTGAGCAGTGACGCTTTTCACCTTAATAATGTCACCAATAAAAGGGTGTTCGTTAAGGTAACTCTGCGCTGCAGGATAACCAACTTGAATGGCGATATTGTCTAGCTGCTCAAATGTACATTGCTGGCAGTTTTTTAATAGCACAAGGTTAAACTCAAATAGCGCAAAGTTAACCGGATGCAAGTTTTGATATTGTTGACTGATACTGGCCACTCGCCCTAATTGGCCATCAAGCGTGCCATTGTTCGCTGCAGATAAAGCGCTTTGGTGATTAAAGTCAATAATATGTACATCATAGCCAAGTTCTTTATATGCAAGGGTCATCAGCTCAATAACATAGCGAGCCTGTGGGGTATCGGCTGGGCGATTAAATAGCATATGTTGTGTGTTTGCTATAGTGCTCAGTGGCGTTAGTAAATAACAGAGCACTATGAGAGAAAAAAAGCACTTAATCACAGCGTTTCCATATTAGGACTAAAAACGCCACCAATCTACGTTTAAAAGCTAAAAAGCGCAAGTTTAGCCGTGACTCTTTTAGGCAAATGTTTGTTATACTCTGGGCATTAATATGATTAGTAATAACTGGTAATTTATGTCGTTTAACTTATGCTTACTACCTCGTGAACAAAAATATCAAATTCAATTGGATTACGAGGCATCGTTTTGGGCTTATCAAATAAAGCGTGGTAAGAGTACTCGTGAGCAAATATACAATACAATTCATAGTCGCCCAGTGGCAGAGCAGATGTTTTTGAAGCAGCAATTTGAACAATATTTAGCGACGATGCAAAGTTAATGACGGCATTGCGTTTTGAATGCCTAGAGCCAATTAAAACCCCCTTAGTGAATAAGTTTTACAGCCAATATAAAGCCCGAGGTCGGGCAACCAGACAAGATCAAGTGTGGGTTGTTTATCATGACTTAGTTATTGTCGCGGCATGCAGAATTCAAAATCGCAGTGATTATTTGTTTTTGTCTACCTTGCTGGTTGCACCTGCTTGGCGTGGTCAAGGACTTGCCAAACAGCTACTAATACATACCTTATCTAACCAAAACTCACTCGTTTATACATTTGCTTATACGCATTTAGCTGATTTTTATCAATCAATTGGGTTTAACTTTGTGTTAACATTGCCGTCACCTTTGGATACACTCTTTACTGTCTATCAGCAACGAAATATCGTAGCTATGCAGTGCTAGTTAAAATAATTAGTTAAAACAACTACGTGGAAATTTAAATGGGTCAATGGTTTAAGGCTAGTATATTCTTTTTGTTAGCCGCCTCAGTTGTTGCTAGCCAAGTTGCTATGGCGCAAGTAAAACGTTTATCGCCAAGTGAAGGTTTATCACAAAGCTATGTCAGTACCATGTTGATAGATAAAAGCGGCTATCTTTGGTTAGCGACGGAAGGGGGCTTAAATCGTTACGATGGCTATCAGGTTGTACATATTGCAGGGCCTAATGGTGAACTAGATGAAGCAATTATTGACCTTATATATCAAGACCCTGATGGTTATATTTGGATTGCGTCGTTAGTTGCAGGGCTATTTCGCTATGATCCAAGTACCGATAGTTACCAACAATTTTTATCAAAACCTACCACTGAAGAGCAAGTTTTAAGTCAGTCCGTATTTAGTATGGTTGCCACCGATAATAAGTCATTATGGATTGGTCGCGGTTGGGATTTTGCTCGCCTTGATTTAGCGACGGGCCAAATTGAGACTATTTTTGAATTACCAGAGCGCACTCGTAATACCGTGATCCGCGATTTATTACATTACAAAGGTTATATCTTTATTGCCGCCAGTACTGGCGCATATGTCTATCATATAGCAACTGGGCAATACCGAAAATTAGAGCATTTAAGCACCGAGCCAGACCATGTATATCAAAATTATATAAAGTCGTTTGCAATAGGCGAAAATGAGCAACTGTTAGTGGGGGCCGTACGTGGTTTATATCAAGTTGATATTAGTGATTTACCGAGTATGTTTGAGCGCCCAGATGTGCCTTTTAAAAATAAAACCATATTGAACGATCTTAATATTTGGAAAATAATAAATGACCATGGGGTGCTTGATTTAGGCACCGATAAAGGTTTATTTAGTCTCGATTTGAATACCGGTGAGCTGACTAAAAATAATAGAGTAAAAGAAAGTAAATACTCACTGGCAGATCCAAGTGTTATCGATATTGTCAAAGATAATAACGGCGCTATGTGGACAGCTACTAAAAGTGATGGGGCATTTTATTTACCTTATGATAATTATCATTTTGAAAATGTTAATGCCAGCATGCTCTCCGGTGATGGTTTATCGCACCCTTCTATTTGGGGCATAACCGAGTATGAAGATAAACTCTGGTTAGCAACTCATAATGGTTTAACTGCGGTTGATTTAAAAACTAATCAAGGACAAGTGTTTTTAAAAGATTATCAAGCTGATTTATTTACCACTGAATTTAATATCTACGCTATTTCTCCTTATAAAGATAAATTGTGGCTGCGTACTAATCGCGGGATTTTTAGTTTTGATCCGCATAGCTATGAAATTTTTCCAGCGACAACAGCCGACCCAAGCCAGCAACACCTGATCACAGGGTGGGTACATGGCTCGGTATTGATGCCAAATGGTGAATTATTTTATGTTCATTCTGATCATGGCATGTTTGTTTATAATATCGACAGCCAAAAGATCACTCCTTTAGGTGGTGAATTTGAAAAATTTGAACCGTTTTTAGCTTATGGTTTCTTACCGCCTTTATCTACCAAATCTGACTCCCCGTTATTTTATAATGCAGGGGTGCTTTATCAGGTTGATCCAAACTCATTTGCTTTAACAAAAATCTATACAGTGCCACAGCAACATGAAAATGTAGCCGTTAATGTAATGTCTTATATTGTTGATAATAATAATGTGCTGTGGATCACGTTATCGAATTTTGGCTTAATTGGTCTTGATGCATCGAATTACAAGCTGTTGTATACCATAGATTTAGATAAAAATAAGCTCGGCACCTTATTGTACGATATGGTGTTAGATGATGCTGGAATGATCTGGATGAGTAGTCATAAAGGAATATGGCGATTAAATCCAGAAAATAAACACTTTCAGCAATTTACAACTTCAGAAGGACTGGTCTCTACCGAGTTTAATAGTGGTGCATTTACGCGTTTAAAAACTGGCCAAATAGTCTATGGTACGTTAAAAGGGTTTAGTTATTTTTACCCAAATGATAATCACCCTAGGCATGGTTTAATTGATCACGTAAATATAACCAGCATTGATTTGATGTCTCGTGAATTATCTACGGATCTTAAGCAACCTATAAAAACAATCACCTTAGAGCACGACGATATCGGTCTCGAAGTCGCTTTTTCGGCAATGGCATTTAATTATCAGGAACGTATTATTTATGAGTATCAACTCTCTGATGGGCAAAAATCTTATACCCGTAATAATAACCGAGTGCTATTTCCAAAACTTAACCCCGGCAAATACCAACTAAAAATTTGGGCTAAAGATCCGCTTACTGGCGACTACACACAACCGGCAGTGCTGGATATTGTGGTTAAATACCCGCTATGGCGCGCACCTCAGTTTATAGTGCTTTACGCACTGGTATTTTTTGGATTAGTAGCAGCTTGGATAATGCGTCGTAATCGAATCCAGCAATTATTATTAGCAGCTCACAGAGAAAGCCAAGAAAGTGAAGCGCGCTTAAAGTTAGCATTGGAGGGCAGTCGTTCAGGGGTGTGGGATTGGCAATCTGCAAGTCCAATAATTTATCAACCACGGCTTAAAAATGAGTTAGGTTATGATGTTGAATCGGTTAATTTAGATGATTATTTAGCAAAAATTCATCCTAAAGATAAACAAAATTTTCGCATTGAGTGGTTAGAATTTTTATCCACCGAAAAAGGCTATTTTAACTGCACCTATCGTTTACGCCATAAATTAGGCTATTGGCGCTGGTATAAAGACTTTGGCAAAGTGGTTGCCTGGCAAGGAAGTACACCCGAGAAAGTGGCTGGAACTTACACTAATATGACTCGTGAATTAGTGTTTGAAGAACATGCCCGTTTATTTGGCGCAGCATTTGAGCAAACCCGCGATTGGGTCTTTATTCTAGATAAAAGTTTACGTATTTTAGCTACCAACAAAGCACTGCAGAGCGCATTTAACTTTCCTGTTGATTATCGTTCTAGCTGCTCATTACACTTAGGATTAAGTCGTGCTGTAAGAGTTAACTATTTACGTGTAATGAAAGAGTTGCAAGCTGGCGAGCACTTTTCTGCAGAAGATACTGTTTGCTTGGCGAATGGCGAGCAGCGTCATGTGCTTATTAAAATTAGTGCGGTTGCTGATACGGAGCAACGCTTAGAAAGCTATGTGGTTATTCTGACTGATATTAATGCCCAAAAGTTAGCTGAGAATGAATTATTCTTATTAGCAAATTACGACAGTTTAACGGGGTTACCAAATCGTACTTTATTTAATGATCGAGTTGAACATGCACTTGAACAGGCTAAAGGCCAAAACCTAAAAGTTGCGTTACTCAATATTAATATCAAACGCTTTAAGTATTTTAATGACTCACTAGGGCATGAAGCTGCCGATGAGATAATAAAGGCGGTGGCACTGCGGATCAAATCGCGTGTACAGGCCAAAGATAGTGTAGCCCGTTTTAGCGGTGATGAATTTATGTTGTTAGTCGAGGGCATTCAACAAATCGAAGAGGTTGTTTTACTGTGCGTTAAGTTGATGGCCAGCTTGAATGACAACATCATTATTAACAACCAAGCGATTAGTGTCAGTTTAAGTATTGGCGTGGCGATTTCGCCTGATGATGCACTCAGTGCTAAAAGTTTAATTAAAGCGGCTGATATTGCACTGTATCATTCGAAAAAGAGCTTGGAAGGTTGTTATCAATTTTATAAACAAGAAATGAACCAGCATGTACAACGCTCTCTGCATTTAGAATCACAATTAACTCAAGCCTACCAAAATCATGCGTTTTGTAATCATTACCAAGTAATTGTTAATGCTAAAACCCATCAGGCCGAAGGGCTGGAAGTATTGCTGCGTTGGCCAGAAAATAACAGCTATGAAACACAAGAGTTTGCGCTTGCTGCTGAGAGTATCGGTTTGATAACAAAAATTATGTTGCAAACCTTAGCTAGAGCGTTGATTGAACTTAAACAATGGCAGTTTCAAAAGCCTGACTTGTATGTGTCTATTAACCTGTCTGCACTGGATTTTGAGTATAAAAATTTAGTTGATGAAATTCGCAGTGCGCTAATTAATGCTGATGTATCAGCCAGCTCTGTGGTGTTTGAAATTACAGAATCAGTGCTGATGCATGATTCACCGCAAGCGTTAAATAGCATGTCAAAGTTGAAGCAACTAGGTTGTCGCTTATATATGGATGACTTTGGTACAGGTTATGCTTCACTCACTTATTTAAAGCGCTTTCCGATCGATGTACTGAAAATTGATCGCAGTTTTGTAACAGATATTGGTATAGATAGTGACGATGAAGCGATTATTCAGTCAACGCTTGCATTGGCGAAAAGCTTAGGTAAAGAATGCGTCGCAGAAGGCGTTGAAACTAAGCAGCAGCTTACCTTTTTGCGCAACTTAGGCTGTAATTTATTTCAGGGCTATTTATTCAGTAAACCAATCCCAGGTGATGATGTAAGCGCATTATTAAATAAAGACTGGCAGTCGTTGTTGAATGAAGACTAATGCTAGCTAGAGTTTTATTAAATGGTGAAAATATCAGTGCCGAGTTTATAAATGGTTACTTTTTTGAATTTTTAAGCTTAACTTGTTTTAGCAAAAAAATAACTATTATGAATCAAGGAAGTTATGAAGCCTGAGAAGCCTACTATTATGGATATGTCCGAATTTAAGCCATCAGCGAGATGTCCTAATTGTAATTTGATTATGTACTTAGGAAACAGGTGCCCGCATTGTGATTATTTGCTCAGTCATACGGAGCAAAAAACTCAAAGAGAATTTTGGCTTAAAGTTCGAAATACTGGCTATATAAAAGGTATGGTCTTCTTTGCTTTCTTCTTTTTTATAGCTTGGGTTTTATTTGCTGAGTCATAACGTTTTTGAGACTCAACACTACAATTAAACCAATCGCGGTGTTGATGCCCTAAACAGTTGAAATTTTAACTAGAAGCTATATCTAGTCTTGGCGTTCACCGCAGTGACGACAATAAAGGTTTTTAGTGCGCGCACTAAGTTGAGACTTAATTGCTTTGTTTGCTTCTTGCTTACTTAAACCAAGCTTACAGCGCAAATTCTCTAGATGCTCCAGTTGCACATCATCTAGTTTGCCATCTAGCTCGCCATCATGCAGATATTCATGCACCGCATCACTAAACATGATCCTACGCTTACGTAGCTGTTCAGAGAAACTCGAAGCTAATAAGCCGGTGGGTATTGCTACCATTCCCATACTCAGTAACGTGATCACGCCGCCAAAAAAACGCCCTAGCGGTGTTACTGGCACAACGTCACCATAACCTACAGTGGTCAGCGTTGCCATTGCCCACCACATTGCCGCAGGAATGGAGCCAAATTTATCCGGTTGTATATCGTGTTCAATTAAATAAATTCCGCAGGAAGCTAAAATTAGCACCACTGCCATTATAAAGAATGCGGCCAAAAGCGAACTGCTTTCATCACGAAATGATTGTAAAAGTAGCTGCATTGCTCGTGAGTAACGAGTGAGCTTAAAAACACGTAGGAGTCTGAGTACTCTTAAAAAACGTAAATCAAAGGTGATAAACATCATTAAGAGCGTGGGCAGGATTGCCATGAGATCAATTAAGGCTAAAGGAGAGAGTAAATATTTTAAACGGCGTTGAAAATTACCACAGTCTAGACTTTTGTACTCGGCACGTTCTACGCATGACCAAAGGCGAAGTAAATACTCGATGGCAAAAATACTAACCGAGACAAGCTCAAGTATTAAAAATTCATACTTATATTGCTGAGCCAAACTGACCACGGATTCAAGCACAATTGCAATTACATTAATCATGATCAGCGATATTAGAAATATATCGATGTAATGACCAGTCTTACGGTACTCCCCATTACCTTCAAAAAATAGCGCTGTGCGTTTACGTAAATTATTCAAGCTATTATCCGTATGTGTTATTGGGAGTTAAAGCAAGTACCATATTAATGCTGCCTTCTTCAAAGTCGCGGCTGATCTTAAAGCCTAGTTTTCGGGCTAATTCAATCATGCCGGTATTTTCCGGCAGGGTGATACCCTCAATAAATTGTACGCCTTGGCTTTGACAATACTCAATAGCGGCGCGCATTAATAAGCCACCTAAGCCAAGGCCTTGGCAGTTTGAGCGTACTACTATAGCAAATTCGGCATGCACTTTATCAGGGTCCATTAACACCCGAGAGACGCCAAGCGTTGCGTTGTCTTGAGTGATAATAAACGCCATTTCACGATCGTAGTCAATTTGTGTCATTTTAGCGAGTTGATCGTGGTTAAACTGCGGCAGCTCGCCAAAAAAGCGTTTGTAGCGATCTTCTTTGCTGAGAGATAGATCAAACTCTTGGTGCGCTTGTTCATCTTCTGGCTTTATTGGTCTGAGTGTCGCAAGGGTATTATTTTTAAGCGTCACTTGTTTAACCAGCTCAATTGGGTAAGGGCGAATAGATAAGCGTTTACGATGTGATTGTACTTGGTAGTGACTCAGGGTCATGGTGGCATCAAGCACCAAAAACTGGCCATTACTGGCTAAAATAGGATTTAACTCAAGCGAAGTTATATCGGGTTGATCAATTACCAGTTGTGAAATTCGCGTAAGCAATGCACACAGGCGATACTTATCAACTTTCTCAGGCAAAATGCGATCTTTAAGCACGCCTTTATCATGCGCCGCAGCAATTAAATATTTTGCTAAGTTCATATTCAAAGGTGGTAAAGCAACCGCTGCTTGAGCAAACTCTAGACCTGTGCCGGCTTCTCCTAGAAGTATTACAGGACCAAAATTCGGTTCTGTTTTTATCGCAATACGTAGTTCATTGGCGCCAGCTCTAGGTGCCATTTTTTGCAGTGAAAAGCCTTCAATAATCGCATCAGGGTAGGTGTTTTTTATTCTCAATAGCATGGCAAAGGCGGTTTGTTCAACCTCTTGTGCATCGTTTAAGTTAAGTACCACGCCACCGACTTCTGATTTAGATGGAATGCTAGGGCTGATCAGTTTCAGTGCAACCGGGAAGCCTAGCTCTATGGCTTGTTCTTTTGCTTCTGTTGGTGTGTATGCGACCTCGGTTTGAATACATTCAACGCCATAGTGAGCGAGTATTTGGCTGGCTTGATGGGTGGATAGATAGCTTTGCTGCTCTGCTAAAAATTCATTCACGAGCGCTTTTGCTGCGTGTTTATTGATTTTAGCGTCATCTGTGTTTGACTCTGGAGTTTGGGTTAAATGTTTTTGATTACGGCGATAACTTACTAAGTGCATAAAGGCGCGTACTGCGCCCTCAGGGGTGCGATAAGTAGGAATGCCGTAGTTGCTACATACGCGACGGGCGGCATAGGCGGCATCTTCGCCCATAAAATTTGTGATCACATAAGGACGCGCCATTTTCGGTAGTTTATTCAACGTTTCAGCGATAATTAATGCATAGTCTTCACTTGGCGCAAGGGCTGATGGCGTATGAATGATCAGTAGATTTTTTACTTCCTTAGCATGTAATAAAATTTCCAGTGCTTGTTGGTAGCGTGCCGGAACTGAGTCACCAAAAATGTCCACCGGATTAGAGGTCATATCCGACTGTGGGATCACTTTATTGAGCGCCGCACGGGTTTCTTCACTCAATTGTGTCAGCTTACCAGAACTTTGTAATAAGCTATCAACGGCCATTACGCCGGGGCCGCCGCCATTGGTTAAAATGGTGAGTTGTTCCACCTTTAATAATTTAGGATGCATGGCCAGTGTTTGTGTAGCAGCAAACAGTTCAGTTAAATCATTTACCCGTAACATACCTGCGCGTTGGAAGAGGGCGTCATACACCGCATCTGAACTTTGCTTGCCGCCAGTGTGAATTTCGGCAGCAAGCGCTCCAGCCGCTGTTTTACCGGTTTTAATGGCGATCACCGGTTTACTAAACGCAGCGGCACGAGCAGCTGAAATAAAGCTGCGGATATTCTCAATGTTATCGATGTACAGCAAAATAGCCTTCGTTTTTGCATCGCGACCTAAAAAGTCGAGTAGTTCAGCAAAGTCGATATCTAAACAATCACCCACAGAGACAAAGTATGAAAAGCCAATTTCTTTGTGTTTTGCCCAATCTAAAATAGTGGAGCACACAGCTGCGGACTGTGAAATAAACGCTAATTTACCAGGGCTTGCGATAGTGTGAGAAAAACTCGCATTGAGGCCAATATGAGGGATCAACAAACCCAAACAATTAGGGCCAAGTAACGATACTTTGGCTTGTTTAGCGGCTTCTTGCAGTGCTGTTTTTTGTTCATGATTGAGTCCGGCTGCGATCACAATCGCATTTTTACAGCCAAACTCTCCAAGCTCTGCAATGATATTAAGTAGGGTGTGTTTGTTCGTACAAATAACCGCAAGGTCCGGTATTTTCGGTAGCGCCGCAATTGACGGGTAGGCCAACACGCCATGTACGGCGCTATTAGTCGGGCTTACTGGCATGATAGGGCCGTTAAATCCGCCTTGTAATAAGTTGCGCATTACTACAAATCCTGCTCGGGAAACGTTATTCGATGCACCAATCACGGCAACCGAAGTCGGGTTGAAAAACTGACTAATGCGTTTTACACTCATGGTCTTTCCTTGCGGGTTATTTGTTTTCTAGCGAGGTGATGCATATAATCTTTTTGCTAACGACGCTCGCATCTTGAGGTGGTTTGAGTATATGCTCAATGTAACCTGTTTAGGTTGATTTTTCGAGCATCATAACCACATATAATTGATTATTATCAAAGGATCATTAAATGAATAAACCAAATGGATATTATCAGTTGCTTGGCGCAGCTGTATTGAGTGTCGCTATACTTGGCTGCGGATGGATTTTAAAATCAGCAGCGCTTGATGTAAAAAATATGGAACGCACGGTTGAGGTTAAAGGATTAGCAGAGCGTGAAGTAACTGCTGATACAGTGATCTGGCCGGTACAATTTAGTGATGCAGATAATGACCTCGAAAAGTTAGTTGAACGGGTTGAGCAGAAAAATGCCGCAGTGATCGCTTTTTTAAAACTGCATGGCTTTGATGAACAAGAGATCAGCCAAGGTAGGCAATCAATTGTTGATAAACAAGCGCGCGAATACGGCGCTGATAATCAACAGTTTCGCTATATTGCCCGCGCAAATATTACCGTGTATTCGCAGCAGCCTGATAAAGTGCAAAACGCCTTAACTAAGGTGGGCCAGCTAGCCAAACAAGGTATTGCGATTGTGCAAGATAACTATGAAACCCGCATTGAATATTTGTTCTCTGGGCTAAACGATATAAAACCAGCAATGGTGCAAGAAGCCACCGAAAAAGCTCGCGAAGTGGCATTAAAATTTGCCAAGGACTCACAGTCAAAACTAGGTAAAATTCGCACCGCAAGACAAGGGCAGTTTAGTATAATCGACCGCGATTCAAACACTCCGCAGATCAAAAAAGTGCGAGTTGTAACCAGCGTTGAATATTATTTATCTGATTAATATTATTTATGTTGTACAAGGTAGCGCTCAACTTGTTCTGTTTTACAGCGTAAGTAAGCGCCACTGAGCAGTATTTTATAGTCACTGAGTGGCTTGTCTGGGCTTGTTTGAGATAACGTGAGTAAGGCTTTTAAGAATGCGGCAGTGTTTATATTGCCCTGATTTTGTTTAAACTCAACTTCCATTAATGCCAGCAAGGCCGAAAATTCATGCTTTGGTAAGCTGTGTTGGGCTGGATTGTTTGCAATGTAACTTGCAACTGGGGTCAGCCCGATATCATTAACTTGCGCTAAAGCTTGCAACAAGTTTTCGTTACTTTCAAATAGCATCAGTGAACGTACATAATTAAACGGTAATTTAGCCTCACTACACTCGCTAAATAAGCGGTGCAATACATTTTGCTGCTGTTGGTTTTGTTGTGTAAAACCATGATTGAACTTTAGACCAGGGGTAAAAAAACTTAATTGGTCGGTATTATTTAGCTGACTGATGATGGCTGTTGGTAGCGAGTGTTGAGTTAATATGCGTGTGGCGATATTTTGCAGATAAGTATATTTTACACTCATGCGTTGCGCACTGCTATATAAGTGCTGTAACTGCATGGCTTGTTGTATTGCAGATAAACTGGCAAAGCTATCAACAATGGCTTGCAACTGATGCTGCTGCATCTGTTGGTTTAGTTGACTGATACATGTATCCATTGTTAATCCTATACGTTACGTGTATATCAAGTGCTTTATCCTAGCGTAAAGCACTTGTTGGTCAAGTGTTTATCTATCTTTCAGGCAATAAAAAAGGCCGTAGATACGGCCTTTGTATATGTTATAAAGTAAGGATGCTTAAGCTGCTAGTTTGCTTGCAACCCACTCATCAACAAAGTTCTCTAGTACGTTTAGTGGCACTGCGCCATTTTTAAGTACCACATCATGGAATTCACGGATATCAAACTTATCACCTAGTTTAACCTTGGCAGCTTCACGAAGTTCTAGAATCTTCAGCATACCTACTTTGTAAGCCGTTGCTTGCGAAGGCATTACAATGTGGCGTTCAACCATTTTAACGCCGTCAGACGTCGCGTTTGGCGTGTTATTTACGTAGTAATCAATACCCTGTTGGCGAGTCCACTTCATTTCGTGGATACCAGTATCAACCACTAAGCGACATGCACGCCATAGTTCCATCGATAGACGGCCAAAGTCAGAATAAGGGTCTGCATACATGCCCATTTCTTTTGGTAATAACTCTGAGTACAAGCCCCAACCTTCGATATAGGCTGTGTAGCCACCGAATTTACGGAACTTAGGCACGCCTTCAAGCTCTTGCGAAATTGCAATTTGCATGTGGTGACCTGGAATACCCTCGTGATAAGCCAGCGCTTCCATTTGATACGTTGGCATTGCTTCCATGTCGTAAAGGTTAGCGTAGTAAACACCCGGGCGTGAACCATCTGGTGCAGGCTGTTGGTAGAATGCTTTACCAGCCGCTTTTTCACGGAAGGCTTCAACACGCTTAACAATCATGTCGGCTTTAGGCTTAACAATGAATAGCTCATCCAAGCGTGATTTCATGGTGTTAATAAGTGCCGTGGCTTCGTCAAGGTATTGCTGCTTACCTGCTTCAGTATTAGGTAAGTAAAATTGCTTATCGGTTTTCATAAACTGCATAAAGGCTTTTAAATCGCCTTTAAAACCAACTTTTTCTTTGATTTGGCGCATTTCGTCATGAATACGAGATACTTCAGCTAAACCGATGGTGTGGATTTCTTTAGCCGTTAAATCAGTGGTAGTCGTGCGCGCTAATGCGTTGTTGTAAAACGCTTCGCCATCAGGAAATTTCCAAGCACCATCACGATCATCAGCACGTTTTTCAAGCTGTGCTAAATAATTAATCAACTTAGAGTAAGAAGGTTTTACAGCCGCTTTAAGGGCTTTCTCAGCATCGCTGATTAACGCGTCTTTATCAGCTTGAGCAATTTCAAGCTTCGCAACTTTACGTTTAAAGTCGGCAAGTAAGGTGGAATCATCACCTTGTTCAAATGGCGCACCGTGAATGATATTTTTGCTTGAATCAATCACATGTGGGAATACAAATTTAGGAGCGATAATGCCTTTATCAGCACGTACTTCTAAATCAGTGATCAGTTGATCAATAACCGTGGTTACGCCATTCAAACGCGAGATGTAGGCTTTGGCATCGGCAACATCAGAAATCTGGTGTTGGTTGATTAAAAAGGCCGGGATCATCGAGTGAGTACCAAACATTTGGTTCACTGGGTAGTTATGATAGCGCCATTTAAAATCAGCAATGCTGTTTTCAAGGTCTTGCTTTTTAAGGTCATAACTAACTTTTGTGGTGTCATCTAGGAGTTCGCGGTTAATAGCGTTTAATGCCACTAAATCATCTTTTGTTTGTTGATGATCTTTCAGTACGCGCGCTTCGCTACCGTCATCCCATTTGTCGTAGTCTTGTTTGATACCCATGTATGTTTGATAAACAGGGCTGCTCATCACATCACGGTTAAAAGTATCTTCGAAAAACGCATTCGCTTTGTCTATTTCGCTTTGTACCGGTTGTGCTTGTACAGTTGGCGTGCTTTGTTGCTCTGGTGTTTGCTGGCAACCACCTAGCAGTGCAATACTCACTGCGGCGGCGATAAAGGTTAGTTTACGCATGTTTTCCCTTTTGTTGTTAGAAACCATTGAAGGTTATTAATTATTATTAGTGTGTATTTGTTAGTAAAGTTTGGGTCGTTATTACACAAACAATTCTAGCAGGTCATTTAAAAAACGATGACCTTTTTGGCTTACCTGCCAGTGACTATCCGTTTGCTTAAGCAAACCCTTGGCAATGGCTTGTTGCAGCGCATCTGCTTGGCTTTGCAGCGGTAACTGAGTTAAGGCTGTAAAGTCACTAATTGGGCAGGCTTCAAATAACCGTAAGCGATTCATAAAGAATTCAAACGGTAAGTCGTGCTGTTCAACTGGCCACTGTTTAAATAAATACGGCTTAGCTAAATCCATATAACCGCGAGGATGTTTTACTTTCTCAGTGCGGGTAATGATGCCTGTTTTAGCATCGGTTACCTTACCATGGGCACCACAACCAATGCCTAAATAATCGCCAAAGCGCCAATAATTCAAGTTATGTTGGCATTGAAAACCCGGTTTTGCATAGCCGGAAATTTCATATTGCTGATAACCTGCCTCAGTAAGTAAGGCTTGGCCTTGCTCTTGAATATCCCATAAGGTGTCATCGGCCGGTAACGTTGGCGGTTTAGAGGCAAATTGGGTATTGGCCTCAATCGTTAACTGATACCACGAAATATGTGGCGGATTAAGGGCGATGACTTTTTTCAAGTCGCTCAGCGCATCAGCAACAGATTGCCCCGGTAAGCCGTGCATTAAATCAAGATTAAAGCTATTTAAACCTGCTTCATGAGCTTGCTCGGCGGCATATATGGCTTCATCAGCACCGTGAATACGCCCCAGCGCTTTGAGTTTGTCGTCTTGCATGCTTTGCACACCAATCGAAATACGATTAATGCCAGCTGCCACATAGTCTTTAAAACGGCCTGTTTCAACCGTACCGGGGTTAGCTTCTAAGGTGATCTCGCAGTTTTCACTTAGGCCAATTAATGAATCCACCGCCGTTAATAAATTAACGTAGGCCTCACCGGTTAATAAGCTAGGCGTGCCACCACCGATAAAGATTGAATGAATTTTACGTCCTTGCACTAAGTGCAGATCGGTTTTTAAATCATCAATTAAATGCTGCACATATTCCTTTTCAGGGATCTCACCTTTTTGACCGTGACTATTAAAATCACAATACGGGCACTTTTGCACACACCAAGGGACGTGCACATATAAACTTAATGGTGGTAAATTCACAGGCCGCCTTTGAGCTTAAGCTCAGACAATAAATGTTGTAATGCCTGACCACGATGGCTTACTGCATTTTTTTGCTGTTTAGTCAGTTGCGCACTGGTGCATTCAAGTTCTGGCACATAAAAAATAGGGTCGTAACCAAAACCACCTTGGCCATCTTGGCTTTGCGTAATTTGTCCTTCCCAGCTAGCACTGCAAATCAGTGGAGTAGGGTCATCAGCATGACGTATTAATACCAGCACACACCAAAAGCGCGCACTGCGGTTAGGGTTGTTAGCAAGTTCGCTTAATAATTTATTAATATTATCTTGATCGCTAGCGCCTTCTCCGGCATAGCGAGCTGAGTAAACGCCAGGGGCGCCGTTAAGGCCATCAACCTCTAACCCTGAGTCGTCAGCAATAGCTGGTAGCCCCGTTATTTTTGCAGCATGGCGAGCTTTGATAATAGCGTTTTCAACAAAGGTGGTGCCTGTTTCTGCTACTTCTGGCACATTAAAATCGCTTTGTGGCACAACGTTTATTTCAAGCGGGTTTAGCATCTGCGCTAATTCGTTGACTTTACCCGGATTGCCAGTGGCTAACACTAAAGTTTTTTTCATGAATTAATCTACGTAAAATTTTTGCTGGAACTGCAGCTTTTGAAATTGATTACCTTGTTGTATTTCAATTTCAAAGCGCAGAATTTCTTCGTTAGTAAAATCAACTTGCGCGAGGTAATAAATTGCATCGCCTTCGATGACTTCTTTGAAGTCCAAGGTTTGCTTATTACCAAGTAGGTTTTTAGCAGTGCCTTTAAGAATGGCCGTTTGCGCTGTGGCATCGGTATCTTTTTTAAGGATTGAAATATTGACAATGCCCTTATAACCACTACGTTCTAGGCCATAGGTTTTGGCTATTTGTGGTTGAATAAAGGTTGACGGAAATGCAATGTAATGTACTTGCCATGGGCCGAGTTCTTTGTATTGTGCGCCTTGCATTTGTTCACTGTGGGCACTAAAGGTAATACCTGCTAATGCAAAGAATAAAATACTTGCGAGCTTTTTCATAAATGACTCTTAAAAAAAGAGGCCTAGTAGGCCTCTGTGTTAATGATAAGGTTAGCCGACTAAATCAATAAACAAAAACTGGGCAAATTGCAGCGCGATAATTAACACTAAAATTGATAGATCTAAGCCGCCCAGTGGCGGTAACACTTTACGAATAGGTCTTAACATTGGTTCAGTTAGCTGCTGAAATACCGCTTCTACTGGATTGTTGCCTTGGCTTACCCAGCTTAATAACGCGCGAATAATTAATACCCAAAACAGTAAGTTTAAGCCTTCTTTAATCACCGTTACTAGCGCATTTAAAAGTACAAATCCAACTTCCCATGTCGCGCCTACTAAAAATATCAGCGCAGTAATTTTTGCAGCAGCGACAATGAACGCCAGTAATAACGAAGCTAAGTCTAGGCCACCTAACCCTGGAATAATTTTACGCAGTGGATTAACAGCAAATGAAGTAGCTTTGACCACAAACTGACTCAACGGATTGTAAAAATCAGCCTTGGCGGCTTGTAGCCAAAAGCGCATTAATACGACCATTAAAAATAGATCGAATAGTGTGCTTATTAAAAATTGCATGGCGTTCATAACGTACCTTAATTAAAAACCTTAAACATAAATAGGGCTAAAAGCAGCAAAGTGCTTTTAAAGTTCTTGTTCCATTTGTTCCGCGCGAGCAATACAGGCATCCATTGCATCGGCGACAGTGTTAGTCAGACCGTGTGCTTTTAAATGTTCAACAGCTGCATGCGTGGTGCCACCTTTTGATGTCACATTAGCACGCAATTGTGAAATACTAATATCAGGTTGTGATACCGCCATTTCAGCTGCACCTAATGCTGTTTGCTGTACTAAGCGACGCGCGTCTTCATCGCTAAAGCCAAGTGCTTTGGCTTTTTCTTCTATGGCTTCCATAAATAAGAAAAAGTAAGCCGGTGATGACCCCGTAACAGCAATAACATCGTTAATTTGTGACTCTTGCTCAACCCATACCGCAATACCTGTACATTCAAATACTTGTTGCACAAAAGTGTGTTCTTGCTCGGTTTCGCCGGCACCAAATAAACCTGATACACCGCGCCCTAATAAAGACGGGGTATTTGGCATACAACGTACCATCTTAACGTCTTGTCCGAGCATTTCACGTAACCGCTTAACCGTTAAGCCTGCGGCGACAGAAATAAATAGCTTATCGCTAAAGTCGATACCCGAATCTTGAAATGATTGACATAAATCACCCATCATTTGCGGCTTTACAGACAACACAATAACATCGGCATCGCGCAGTGCTTCGTTGTTATCTGCGGTGGTTTTAACCCCGAAATCCGCTGCTACCTTAGCGAGTTTTTCTTGGTTACGATTTGTTGCAATAATACTCGATGCAGCAAATCCTTTTTTTACCATGCCGCCAATAATGGCGTAGCTCATATTACCTGTGCCTATGAATGCAATTGTTTTATCTGACATATCTTAGTTATCACCTTAGCTTCGTTGGCCAAAAATATCCGTGCCGATGCGTACCATGGTTGAGCCTGCTGCAATCGCAGCTTCGACATCACCACTCATCCCCATCGACAGGGTGTCTATTTGAGGATATTGGGCTTTAAGTCTATCAAAGCAAGCACGTAATTGCTCAAAATATTGTATTTGTTGCTGTGGATCGTCAGTTTTTGCTGGGATTGCCATGACACCACGCAATTCTAAATGCGGGCAATGGTGAATAAATTCAGCGAGGCTTGCAAGTTTATCGGGGTGGCAGCCTGATTTTGAGTCCTCTAAGCTGATATTTACTTGGATCAGTACTTTTAAAGGGGCTTTATCTGCGGGCCTTTGATCGTTTAAACGTTGCGCTATTTTTTCACGTTCAATACTTTGCACCCAATCAAAGTGGCTGGCAACAAGGGCGGTTTTATTTGATTGAATAGGGCCAATGAAATGCCAAACAATATCGCTATAATTTGCTAATTGGGTTATTTTATCAACAGCTTCTTGAACGTATGATTCACCAAATTCTCGGTGACCTTGTTGATAAGCCGCTAGAATGAAATCAGCAGGTTTGGTTTTTGATACTGCCAACAAGCAGACATCGTGTTCATTACGATGATGTTTTTTTGCCGCTAGGGCAATTCTAGCATAGGCGGACTTAAGTCGTTCTGCTATTGTAACCATATAATTATCAGTTAGTTGTGGAGTCATAAATGGATATTACCGAATTATTGGCCTTTAGTGTGCAGCACAAAGCATCAGATTTACACTTATCATCAGGGGTTGCGCCAATGATCCGTGTTGATGGTGATGTGCGACGTATTAATATACCAGCGCTGGAAAACAAAGATGTTAACAGCCTAGTTTACGATATTATGAACGATAATCAACGCAAGGACTATGAACAAAACCTTGAAGTGGATTTTTCGTTTGAAGTGCCAAACTTAGCACGTTTTCGTGTTAATGCCTTCAACTCAAATCGAGGCCCCGCAGCTGTATTTCGTACCATTCCCAGTGAAGTGCTGACGCTTGATGATTTAGGTGCGCCAGATATATTTAAAACAATCTCAGATACGCCGCGTGGTTTAGTGTTGGTAACAGGACCTACAGGCTCTGGTAAGTCGACCACCTTGGCTGCGATGGTGGATCATATAAATCAACACAAGCATCATCATATTTTAACCATCGAAGATCCCATCGAGTTTGTGCACGACAATAAACTATCGTTAATTAATCAACGTGAAGTGCATCGCGATACGCATAGTTTTTCTAATGCACTGCGCAGTGCTTTACGTGAAGATCCAGACGTGATTTTGGTTGGTGAGCTACGTGATTTAGAAACTATTCGCCTTGCCATGACTGCTGCTGAAACCGGCCATTTAGTATTTGGTACATTGCATACTACGTCAGCCCCGAAAACCATTGACCGTATTATCGATGTGTTTCCTGGTGAAGAAAAAAGTATGATCCGCTCAATGCTTTCAGAGTCATTACGCGCAGTTATTTCACAAACCCTGTTGAAAAAAATTGGTGGCGGGCGAGTCGCAGCACATGAAATCATGATTGCAGTGCCTGCGATCCGTAACCTTATCCGCGAAGATAAAATTGCGCAAATGTATTCGTCGATTCAAACTGGCGCATCGCATGGTATGCAAACCATGGATCAGTGTTTAATCAATTTAGTGAATCACGGTGTTGTTACCAATGCTGAAGCGCGTGCTAAAGCACAAGATAAAAATAATTTCGGCGGCTAGGCCCGAGTAAGGAGCAGTAATGACACATTCTCTTGATTACTTTTTACATTTGATGATTGAAAAGCAAGGTTCGGATTTATTCGTATCGAGCCAATTGCCAGTCAGCGCAAAGATTAATGGCGAGCTAATTGCACTTGGCGACGAAAAAATATCAGACGAAGAGTCGCTGCAATTAGTTGAATCAGCGATGAGTGAAAAACAAAAAGCAGAGTTTCATAATACTAAAGAGTGCAACTTTGCCATAGCTACCGATGAAGGGCGCTTTAGGATCTCGGCATTTTGGCAACGAGATTGCGCGGGTATGGTTATTCGCCGTATTGTTACGCAAATTCCTGATGTTGCTGAGCTTGGTCTACCGTCGACATTGACTGATGTGATCATGGCTAAACGTGGTTTAGTGCTGTTTGTCGGTGGTACTGGCACCGGTAAATCAACGTCGTTGGCTGCATTATTAGGTTACCGTAATCGTAATCAACGTGGGCATATCTTGACTATTGAAGACCCGATTGAGTTTGTCCATGAACATCGCAAAAGTATTATTACTCAGCGTGAAGTTGGCTTAGATACGGAAAGTTTTGAGGCGGCGTTAAAAAGCTCATTACGCCAAGCCCCCGATGTCATTTTAATTGGTGAAATACGTTCGCAAGAGACCATGGAATACGCACTTAGTTTTGCTGAAACCGGTCATTTATGTGTTGCTACATTACATGCCAATAACGCTAACCAAGCAATTGACCGTATTATGCATTTAGTGCCTAAAGAAAAGCACGATAAGCTAAAATATGATCTATCCTTAAACTTACGAGCTATCATAGCACAACAACTAGTGCCTACAGCCGATGGCAATGGTCGAGTAGCTGCTATCGAAATTTTATTAAATACCCCGATTATCGGCGAGCTTATCAAAAAAGGCGACATTGGCGGCATTAAAGAAGCCATGGCTAAAGCGAAAGATATGGGTATGCAAACCTTTGATCAAGCGTTATTTGAGCTCTATAAACAGCAACGTATCAACTATGCAGATGCTTTGCATCACGCTGACTCACCTAACGATTTACGTTTGATGATTAAGCTTCGAAATAATGAACAGCAAGGGGCTGGTTTTTTACAGGGAGTAACAATTGACGGGTTAGAACCTAAAGGTCAGTAGTATGAAAAAACGCATAAAATGGTTACTTGTAACAGTTAGTTTTTATGTTGTTAGTAACTCATTTTTTGCGATGGCGACAGATCAATCGATTGCTATTTTTATCCGAGATGACGTGCATTATGATTACACACATTTTTTAGCCGGTAGAGCACCGCAGGATATTACTGATTTTAGTGGTCGATTTATACGTCGCGATGTAGTTGATATGATCATTGCCCAACAAGCCTTGTACTTGGGGGGCTTTAATAAAACTTTCAGTTATCAAATTGGTAAAATTAATTTTCGTAATACCAAACTGTTAGAAAAAGGTGAGCTACTGATCAGCTTTGATAGTTATTGGTATGAAGATGCCAAATCACTGGCAGATAAAGTGTATATCAGCGATGAGCTGATCCGTAAAGGCGAGTATTTTGCGGGGATTTTTACTTCTCCAAACAATAAAAAAGTATTTCAGCTGCAGCACCTGTCAGATTTTAATCAACTAACTAGTGTGTCTACGCCGCGTTGGCGTACAGATTGGAAAACTTTATCGCAATTACCATTAAAAGATCTAGTTGCAGAGGATGAATGGCTCAGTCAAGTGCGTATGGTATCGATGCAATGGATTGATTTTATGTTAATGCCACTGATGCCACAGATGGGTAACCAATATGTACTTGAAGATATTGTTTTGCAAGCGGTACCTAATGTGCTGATATTATTAGATGATAGTCGTCATTTTGTAATATCAAAACGCCATCCTGATGGCGCTCAGGCTTTTAAAGCATTGCAAAAAGGCTTAAAGATATTAAGAGAACAAGGTGCGATAGAAAAAGCCTATCGCCAAGCTGGATTTATTCCTGAACTGAGTGAGCAGCTTATTATAAATCTACCGCTTACCCGTAAGCTTGTTCAAAGAAGCTTTCCAAAATAATAACAGCCGACATATTATCCACATTCCCTTTACCTAAGCTACGGTAACCGCCTTGCTCAAATAATCGTGCTTTAGCATCTGCTGTGGTTAAACGTTCGTCTTGAGTCTCTACAGGCAGTCCATAGTGATTATGTAAGCGGTTGGCAAACTTTTTAGCTTTAAAGGTGACTTCTTGATTTGTGCCATCCATATTAAGCGGTAATCCAACCACCAGTAAATCAGGTTGCCACTCATCGACATGCTTTTTAATAAAATCCCAATTTGGAATACCATCTTTGGCTTTGATAGCGCTTAGGCTCGATGCGGTTCCTGTTAGTTCTTGACCGATAGCAACACCAATGCTGGTGGTGCCAAAATCAAAGCCCATCACGGTGCGTTCACCTTTGGGCTTTAGTTGTTTTTTAGTCATGCTATCTCTGTGCTTTAAAATTGTGGTTGACCACGCTTATGCGTGGCCAGCTTCCGAACTTAATTGGCTAATATCAAAACCGAGCGTCGCGACTGCTTTTTCCCAGCGTTGCTCTATCGGTGTGTTAAAAATAATCTCAGGATCGGCTTTTATAATTAGCCATGAATTTTCGAGTAGCTCTTGTTCGAGCTGGCCTTGCTCCCAACCCGCATAGCCCAGTGTAATAATAAACTGTTCTGGTGCTTGGGCTGTGGTTAAACTTGCCAACACATCTTTGGATGTGGTTATCATGATTTCGCTGCTAAGTTCTTGGCTTGCGCTATAACCTGCTTTTGGAGAATGCAGTACAAAACCACGATCGGTTTTTACAGGTCCTCCAGCAAATACTGCAACACTTGCTGCGTGGGTGGATTTGTCGTTATCAATCTCTATTTTGTCGAGCAAGTCGCCGACTGTAATATTGATCGGCTGGTTGATCACCAGCCCCATAGCCCCGTCTTCATTGTGCTCACAAATATACGCGACAGCACGTTTAAAAAAAGGGTCTTGCATTGATGGCATTGCGATTAAAAAATGATTTTCTAATGATTGCATAACGATACCCCTTTATTGTTAGTAAATTTAAGTATGGCTCAGTTTTCTTTCTATGGCATCAAATAAGCGCCCAGTAATTGAAATATCATAGGCAGCTTCGATTTCTTTTACGCAAGTAGGTGCTGTAACATTAATTTCTGTTAGCTTATCACCAATGATATCAAGACCTACAAAAATAAGCCCTTTAGCTTTTAATGTTGGTGCAACGGCTTCGGCAATTCTACGATCTGAATCACTGATTGGGCGTGCTTCACCACGACCGCCAACAGCTAAATTACCACGTGTTTCACCATTTTGTGGAATGCGGGCTAGGCAATATGGGATCACTTCGCCATCGACCACCAATACGCGTTTATCACCTTGTTTGATCTCTGGGATATAGTTTTGTGCCATGGCAAAACGGCTACCGTGTTCGGTGAGTGTTTCGCAAATAACCCCAATGTTGGCATCATTTTCAGTCACACGGAAAATAGAGGCGCCACCCATACCATCTAAAGGTTTTAGAATGATGTCTTTATGTTCAGCCAAAAATGCGCGGATCTGGTGCTTACAACGGGTTACTAAAGTGTCAGGTGTATGCTCACTAAACCATGCGGTGAATAACTTTTCGTTCGCATCACGCAGGCTTTGTGGCTTATTAATAATAAGCGTGCCTTCAAGTTCGGCGCGTTCTAAAATATAGGTTGCGTAAATGTACTCAGTATCAAACGGTGGATCTTTACGCATTAAAATAACATCTAAATCAGCAAGTGCTATACTGGCTTTTTCTTCCAGCTCATACCAATGGTTTGTATCGTCGAACACGGTTGCTTTTGCGGCTGTGGCATACGCTTTGCCTTTACGCAATGAAAGATCATTCATTTCCATGTAGTAAATTTCATAGCCACGGCTTTGGGCTTGCATCATCATTGCAAAACCGGTGTCTTTTTTGATGTTGAATCCGCTGATCGGATCTGAAATTATACCTAACTTAATTGCCATGTTCGTTGCCTTACTGAATCTGTTGCTATTGATATGAGGGTGGTTTTACTAATTTCAATTAGCTAAATCGCCAAATTGTAGCTGTAGTGCACTTAAGACTGTCAAAGCGGCAGTTTCAGTGCGCAGCACGCGTGGGCCGATACGGATATCAACAAAATTTTGTTGTTTGGTCTGGGCAATTTCATCATCAGTGAAGCCACCTTCAGGACCAACTAAAAACCGCACGCCAGCGCTAGGTACTTCGATTGTTTTAATACTGTGCTCTGCACGAGGGTGTAGGGTAAGCTTAATTTCATCACTGCTTTGTGCAAGCCATTGGCTGATGTCTATCGGTGGATGAATCGTGGTGATTCGGTTACGACCAGATTGCTCTGCTGCAGCAATCGCTATTTTTTGCCATTGCTGGTGTTTTTTTGCAAGTCGCTCGGCGCTTAATTTAACGCCACAACGTTGACTGAAAATAGGGGTGATTTCAGTGATCCCTAATTCAACAGACTTTTGAATGGTAAAGTCCATTTTGTCACCGCGAGAAATCCCTTGCCCTAGGTGAATGCTCAGCGGTGATTCAACATCTTTTTCATTAAATTCAAGCGGCATTGCAACGACTGATTTTTTTCCTACTTCAATGAGTTCGCAAAGATATTCGCCGCCTTGGCCATTAAATAATGAAATATGCTCACCGACTTTCATCCGTAATACGCGACCTATGTGGCCTGCTGCATCATCTTCTAACTGAAGTGCAGTGGCAATTACAATAGGACTTGCTTGATAAATATGAGGAACTCTCATGATGACCTTCAACAAAAATAGCTAATATCGTTATGGTATGTAAGTCATCTCTTCGGTGCAAATACTTATTGTGAGTCAGTGATAATTAGTTAAGTTTTATTTTAACTAATTATTAAGCTTTTCACATAATGCGTCTAAATTTTGCGGTGTTTCGGCTATTTCGGTTTGGCATGATAAGTGATTATTTTGTGCTAAGTCTGTGACTGGTTCAAACAGGTATCCATCATCAATCTCTTTAATTAAAAATCGTACAGAATGTAATGAATTGAATATAAATCGTTGTTTATCATCAGCTAATAAATAATCCGTTTGATTGTATAGTACACCGGCAATATCATGGTGTTCATGTAAATAACTCGCCAGTTCTGACACGCTAATTTCATTACTAAAGTCGCAGTAGCAATAATCTTTGATCAACTGGTCAAACATTAATTTAACCAAGTGACGGGTATTTGCACCAGCAACAACAAGGGTACTTGGACTGGTGCCGTGTGGCTGAGCAAAATAATGTTCAGTGAATTGCCGGCTGAATTCACTGTCGTTATCGATCAGTAGATAGTTATTTACTTCAAACGGCATAAGGCCCCACGTATTACGTCATTTTCAATATTAAATTGAAAACATACTTATTAGTAAATAGCCTATAGCGCTGAAAACAGCAAATTCAATGCAAGCTATTCCAATATTATCCTGATGATCAATTTCAAGCTCAGTATCAATGTTTGGCAAAGAGATGAACTTGATTATAGTCGTTAATAGATACAGTAATAACCACATAGTGCCGCAATGTAAAGCTAATGTGAATAAATTCTCAACCATTTTACCACTGTGAAAAGTGGCACTGGCAAGACCCGCATAGATAGCTAATGCAAGGCCAATGGATTTACCGGCATAACGAATGCCAATAGAGGTGTTTTCTAAATTAAAGTTACTTTGTAATGACGCCCCTTGATTGGCGCGAGCAAAGCGATATTCACGGAATTTACTGTCTAAGGCAAAAATAGTTTGCAGTAAAAAGAAGCTGACAAAAGCAATTAGTAAGCTGCTAAACCCTTGGGTATGAGACCAGCTGTATAGCCCTAATGTAATAATACAGTTAGCGATCAACATGCCTGAATCTACCAACGCGGCACAGACATTTTGTTTTAGTATGGCGGCTTCTTCATTAAAGCGGTGCAAGATCCACTTGCGGTGGATCAAGTGGCCTACTTTAATAAAAGTAAACAACAGTACTATCAGTACAATCATCTTAAGCGGGTTTGATTGGGCTGCACTGATACTAATTTCATCAAATAAAAATGCTACAGTCGCGATCACTACACTAATTTCTGACGCAAAACTAATTCCTAGAGCAAAATTGTCATGTTGAGCAAGTTCTTCTTTTAATGCTTGTTTAGCCTTGAGTTGACTTACTACCCGCAAACAAATAACAGCTAAACAAATAACCATAAAACAGATAGCAATCGCGAGTAAACTAGTGTTAGATAAAGATAAATATGACATTGAGAACCTAGGGTGGTTATTATTATGTTAACTATTCTAGTACGGTTACGACTGATATAAAAGAGAGTATTTGATGACACCAGGCGAACAACTCCCAACAGCACTGCATGGCTTAGGCAGCGAACGTTTTTTTCAGCTATATCCAGAGCTTCCTGCTAATGAATTAATTATTAATTTGTTAGGTTTGAGTGACTTTGCCTGGCGTTGCCTGCAATCTCAGCCGCAGTTAATTGAGATGTTGCTCAGTGATACTCAAATGAGTTTGCGAGATAGTCCTAACCCATTTCAAGACTTAAATCTTACCGAGGTTGATGAAGCGCAGTGCCATAAAATTTTACGCCGTTACCGGGAACGCTATTGGCTAAAAGTAGCGTGTTTAGATTTATGTTACAGCAATGATATAGCCGATAGTATTGGCTATATCTCGGCTTTAGCCGATCAGCTAATTGATAGTGCCAATAACTGGGCATTTGCCCAGGTTGCTCAGATTAATGGGCAACCATTCGATGAGCAACAACTGCCACTGGCGATGTTGGTATTAGGAATGGGTAAGTTAGGTGGCCAAGAACTTAACTATTCGTCAGATATCGATTTAATTTTTTCTTATCCGCGTAGTGTAAAAACTCAAGGTGGGCGGCGCTCTTTAGAAGCGCAAGTGTTTTACACTAAAGTGGCACAAAAGCTGATTGCCGCACTTAATCAAACAACGGTTGATGGACAAGTATTTAGGGTCGATATGCGGCTGCGGCCTTTTGGTGAAAGTGGCCCCTTGGTGATGAGTTTTAATGCCATGGAAGATTACTACCAAGATCAAGGCCGTGAGTGGGAACGCTATGCGATGCTCAAAGGACGTTTAATTGGCCCTCAAACGCGCTACTGTGATGAATTTTATCAGTTATTAAAGCCTTTTGTGTATCGTCGCTATATCGATTTTTCAGTGATTGAATCGCTGCGTAAAATGAAGCAAATGATAGCTCAAGAAGTACGCCGTAAGCGCTTAACCAACAATATAAAACTAGGCGCTGGTGGGATTCGTGAGGTCGAGTTTGTGGTGCAAGCATTGCAAATGGTACGAGGTGGGCGTGAAGCCAATTTACAAACACAATCATTACAAAAAGCGTTAGCTGAATTAGTAAATATTCAAGTTATTGGCGCAGATGAAGCAAAATTATTACGCCACAATTATTTGTTTTTAAGGCGAGTTGAGCAATATTTGCAGATTTTTGCAGATCAACAAACGCAAACATTGCCAGATGATGCCCTGAACCAACAACGGCTAAATTGCCTGTTAGAGCAGAGTGACTTCAGCGCATCTCTAGCGCAAATAAATGACATTATGGCTGGCATCCACAGTGAATTTGAACAAGTTATTGGTTATGAAAGTGAGCCTGTTGATCCTTGCGAAAGTGCTTTTATAAGTGCTTGGGAACACACCGATATTAGTGTTTTAACCGACCCAAATGATGCATGGCAAATACCACTAGAAGATTTTAAAGCCCGCTTAACGAAAACTAAAATTGGTCATCGTGGCCGTGATATTCTCGATAAACTCATGCCATTAATGCTAAAGCAACTATCAGACAGTCAAGCAAGTGGTGACGTATTTAGTATGATCTGCCAAGTATTAAGCAAGGTTATTTCACGAACAGCCTATTTAGAGTTGCTGTTTGAAAACCAAGGCGCGTTAAAACAGCTTGTTTCGTTGTGTTGTCATAGTAAATGGATTGGTGAGCATATTTCGCGTTACCCGATTTTACTTGATGAGCTTATCGATCCTGCGGTGCTGTATAAGCCTACACCACTAACTGCATATAAAGACGAAATACGACAGTATTTTTTACGAATTGATAGCGCAGACTTAGAACAGCAAATGGAAGCACTGCGTCAGTTTAAACAAACCCATCAACTACGTATTGCTGCCGCTGATGCAATCGGTGTGTTAGATGTAATGAAAGTAAGCGATCATTTAACAGCATTAGCCGAAGCGATAGTTGAGCAAGCGGTGAACCTTGCTTGGCAACAAATGGCGCAGCGTTTTGGTATTCCGCCTAATACTGATGAAGAGCACAAGGGCTTTGCCGTAATAGCGTATGGTAAAACCGGTGGTTTTGAAGTGGGTTATGATTCTGATCTCGATTTAGTCTTTGTACATAATAGTGATGGCTCAGAGCAAACTAATGGCACTAAAGCGATTGATTCACGGCAGTTTTATTTAAAATTAGCACAGCGACTAATGCATTTATTTAATACTCGAACGGCGTCGGGCATTTTATATGAACTAGATACGCGGTTACGCCCAGAAGGTGCCTCAGGGTTAATGGCAATCAATCTTGAGAGCTTTAACCACTATCAGCAAACGCAAGCTTGGACATGGGAACATCAAGCGCTAGTGCGTTCTCGGATGATTTTTGGGCAACCCGAATTACAGCAGCGCTTTGCGCAAATTCGCTTAGGCATTTTGTGCCAGCAGCGCGACCCGCAAAAGCTTAAAGACGATGTGATCACCATGCGTGAAAAAATGCGCACACATTTAGCGAAAGGCAACGATATTGAGTTTGATTTAAAACAAGATACTGGCGGCATTGCTGATATTGAGTTTCTGACTCAATATTTAGTGCTTGATAACGCTTATAGCTTGGAGCAACTAACTACTTACTCAGACAACGTAAGGATTTTAACCGATGCAGCAAGGCTTGGTTGTATTAGTGATGAGATCAAGCAAGGGCTTATTACAGCCTATATTGATTATCGCTCGCGTTATCATGTGTTGAGTCTAGATCAGCAGGGACGTTGTGTAACAAAAGCTGAATTTGCGAAAGACATCGCATTTGTTACACAAGCATGGCAGCAGATATTTGAGTTAAGCGCTTAACTTCTTAGGCGCTTACAGTTTTCGCGCACATATTCAGAGGGCAGCTCGGTGATCACGGCTGCTCGCTGTTTAAAACAAAAGAAGGTATAAACTTCGTTTTCAAAGTCATCATTTATCGCCCGGCCAACTTGATAAAGCGTTGAATTAAAATTGCTATCCACTCGAAAGTGTTCTTTGATCACATAGTCTTTACTTAAATACCAATACAGAACGATATCTTCATCGCGTGCGTAATCAGTTAATACTTTTTTTAAAGTCGAGCCATTTTCAAAGCGTCTCGGCATTAACTCACCAGTCCAATTAGGTGAGGATGGTTCAACAACTTTAGCGCGCTCGGTCAGCGCCGCATCTATATTTATATCCGGATTAGCTAATTTAAGTACGTATTTATCGCGTTCATTGCTTTTATTTACCTGGTTGCGTAACGATGAATAAAAACGTGATAAACCTTGCGCAGCCGCATTTTTAGTATCTTTCATGTCCATGACTGGGCCATGACCTAATAAAAAATAAATCGCTGCGGCAATTAAAATAGCAGCTAGTGATAAATGCTTAACCCAAAACCACATGGCTCATACTCTTGTATTTATATTTACTAATAAAAGCATATTACAGCGGCGTTGTCACTTGTAATAAGAGGGGGCGTTCTCATCCGGCCTAGTTTTAAAGCGTCGATGAACCCACATATATTGTTCTGGTGCGGCATTAATAGCTTCTTCAATGCGTTGATTTACACGAGTCACATCGGCGAGGTTATCGCCAGATGGAAAGTCTTCAAGCATAGGGCGTACTTCTAAATGATATTTTCCCTGTTCGTCACGTCGACTTATAAGACTGACGGTTTCACAGTGCTTACTGGCTGCAAATAGCAAAGTCCCAGTGGTAGTTGCGGTATCTTGAACTGCAAAAAAAGGTGCAAATTCACAGCGTTGGCGGCCATAATCTTGATCGGGTAAGTAATAACATAATTTTTTATTTTTTAAGGCTTTGAGTAGGCCTTTAACATCGCGTTTGCCAACCACAAATTCATTTGAGCGTAAACGACCATTGGTAATAAAATATTCCATTAGCGGATTATTATGGGGGCGGTAAAAACCAATACCTTGATAGTGTAATCCCATGACACGGCTTGCCATTTCAAGATGCAGTATGTGTGGGACTATCATTAGAATCCCTTTACCAGATTGTTGTATTTGCTCAAAGTATTCAAGCCCTTTAACCGAGCCGCAAACTTTTTTTACACGCCAATCAGGCCACCACCATGACATGGCTGTTTCAATCATACCTATACCGGTATTTTCTAAGTTAGAAAGTACTAATGCTTGTTGTTCGGCTGCGGGCATATCTGGAAAGCAGCGTTTAATATTGACTTCAGCAATATGGCGACGACTTTTCATAAAACGATGGACTAAGCGACCTAGCAGTCGGCCCAATGCAAGTTGTAATTTCTGCGGTAGCCAAGAAATTATATACAAAATAAATACGCCAAACCAAGTAAACCAATAACGAGGGCCCAAGAAAGACCATTTAAATGGGGAGTTGTTGACCACAGAAGTATCTCATATGCAAAAGAAGCTAGTTTAACTGGATGAATAAAAAAATACAAAAAAGCCAGCAAGTTGCTGGCTTTTAAATGAGTAATGTTAAGCTTATCTTTATTGGATTTCTTTTAAACCTTGGTTGATGGCTTGTAAATCATTACTTGTTAACGTGCCCGCTGCTTGTTTTAAGCGTAGCGTTGATACAACGTAGCGATAGCGTACATCAGCGAGGTTACGTTTGGCGTTAAATAAGTTTTGTGTACTGACCAGTACGTCAACAATAGTACGAGTACCCACTTCAAAACCAGCTTCAGTGGCTTTTAATGCACTTTCAGCAGAAACTACGGCTTGTTCAAGGGCTTTAAAGGTCGCAATATCTGATACCACTTGATTATAAGAGGTGATCACCGAGCGGGTTACGCCACGTAGACTAGCTTCTAGATCTTCACTTGCAGCAACATAAAAAGCACGTGCCTGCTCAGTCGCTGCAGTAGTAGCACCGCCTGAATATATTGGCACACTAAAGTTAATGCCAATATTTGTACTATCACCACGTGGACGGGCAGTGTTGCTATTGCTATCAGTTAGTGTATCACCGTAGCTGGCATCTAAAGTCAGCTTAGGGTAATGACCCGCTTGTGCTAAATCAATTTGATCTTTAGCGATATCAACCGTTACTTTAGAGACCTGCAGAGTTAAATTATTTTGTTCTGCAAGCTTAATATAATCGGGTGATTTTTTTGCCGGTTGAACTGTAGAGAAAGTCTCAGTGTTTAACATATCCAGCTTAGCGTGATATTTACCGGTGATTTCGCGAAGCTGCTCACGGGCAGTTTCAACGCCGTTTCTGGCAACGATTTCGCGGGCAACCGAGTTATCGAATTGTGCTTGCGCTTCATGCACATCGGTAATTGCCGTTAAGCCTACTGCATAACGCTGTTTGGTTTGCTCAAGTTGACGTTCAATAGCGCGTTTTTCAGATTGTACAAATTCTAAGTTATCAATCGAACTTAATACGTTGAAATAGCCATCAGCAACACGAACAATTAGGTCTTGCTTGGCAAAGTCATATTGAGCAGCTGCTTGCAACGCTTGTTTGTCTGCAATACCGAGTGAATTCCATGCACCTAAATCAAACAGTGTCTGGCTTAGTTTAAGACCACGGCTGAATGTATCTGAATCGCTATCGACCTTGGTGTAACCTGCCGCATCAGTACCATTAAATGATGTGCTATCGGTTTTATCATACCCCATAGAAAAACCGATTTGTGGCAATAATGCGCTCATTGCACGGTCACTGTTATAAGCTTGTGCGTTTGCTTGGGCTTTTGCTTTTAAAACAGTAGGATCGTTAGCTGTGGCGATTTCATAAACTTGTAATAAGTCTTCAGCATTTGACGCTGTGGCAGTTAATGCGCAAGATATACCAATCAGCGCAGCAAGAATGTTTTTTTTCATTATTCGTTCAGTCCTTAGACAATTTACGTTCTAAAAGCATGGTAACCTGTTTTACTTAAGAACAAAAAAAAATTTGCGTAAAACAGCGTAAACAAGTGTAACAGAATATATACCCAAACCACCTCAATATGTCAGTTTCAGTTGGAATTAAAAGCGATTTAGGCAAGGCATTGATTGTAAGTTATAGTGGTTCTATTATTAAAATCAATAACGCAGTATAAATCGCTTTTAAACCAACCCCCTGGGCGTTTCACAGGAACTTACTCTCATCGTTGTTACTTCTTAAAAGGGACTGCCATTGTTGCAAAGTAACGCCTTGATATTAAGCCCCTGTGAAACGCTGGATTCTGCATCTTGAGGTGGTTTGGGTATAATCCCCGGACATGATAGTAAGTATCTAGGTTTAAATTCAAGTAATAGCATGTGTAATAGGAAACTTCATGGCTGATGAAAAGCTCACAAAATTTACCAAACAAGACGTTAAAATTGCTCCTATAGAAGTACTTTATAGCGGCTTTTTTAATATTAACTTATATCAGTTTGAACATGCATTATTTGCGGGAGGTCAATCAGAGACTATCCGTCGTGAGATACTCGAACGCGGTGACGCGGTTGCAGTTTTACCGTATGATCCCATAGCAGACAGTATTTTATTGATAGAACAAATACGTATTGGCGCGATAAGAACTAAACAGTCACCTTGGTTATTAGAATGTATAGCAGGCATGACCGATGGCAGTACTAATTATGAAGATGTCGCTAGGCGCGAAGCATTTGAAGAAGCGGGCTTAGTACTGAGCGAATTGGAGTTTATGCTATCGTACCTGTCAAGCCCAGGAGGGACTACTGAGCGGTTACATCTTTATCTTGCAAAAACGGATTTAAGCCAGCTGCAAAGTGACGTGTATGGACTTGCAACTGAAGGTGAAGATATTAAAACGCATATTCTCAGTTTTGATGATGCAATGGCGCGTTTAGCAACCGGTGAGATAGATAATGCTGCCTCGGTAATTTCATTGCAGTGGTTAGCGCTTAATCGCGAACGTATAATTAATCAGCGCAGCTAAAATAGTAATAGACTACCCTTAACCTCTAACTTTATGGCGGTAATGTGACAGCACTTGCAGTGAAACAACGATATATTCAGAGTCTTCCTAAATACTTGACGTTATGTGAGCATAACTACTTACGTGCTTTAAAATTGCTGCCCAATGAGCGCAAAGAAGGCAATACACGTCAAGTACAATTGGGTAATAACCAGTTTGTAATTAAGGTGGATGGCTGTGCTAAATACACGATGGATATTTCAATAACCCAATTAACCGGTATGTTAAAAGGGTTTAATCCGCTGTTTTTAACTGTGCGTTTATATCACGATGCAAAAGTTGCTGAAATAATTCACCATGATTACCATCAAAGGATCAAACCTTCATATGGTTACCCTAATCCGCAAATGCATCAAAAAGATGAAAAATATCAACTTAATGCGTTTTTGTATGATTGGTTAGTGGCGTGTGTTGAAAGTGGTCGAGCGGTACTTAACTGGGATATAAATGATGGCCTGGTTTGATGAGTCGGCGCAGTTCAATAATACTCAGCTGCGCTTAGCGCATATTACCGATTGTCACTTATTTGCAGACCCACAAGGGGAGTATTTTGCGGTCAATACCGCTGAGCACTTTTCTCGCGCGCTTGCTGATATGGCACACCAGTCATTAGACGCTGTGATCTTTGGTGGCGATTTAACCCAAGATCACAGTTTTGCATCATATTTGTTGTTTGCTCAGTTGATTGCCGATTCTGCGCTTACTTGCCCTGTTTTTTGGCTGCCTGGTAATCATGATGATATCAGTGCGATGCAGCGTATTTCTGGTGGTCAAATCAATAGCGCAAAACGATTAATTGCCGATGGCTTTGAAGTGTTGTTAATTAGCTCTAAAGGGCCAACACCAGCAGGTTGGGTAAGCGAAGCCGATTTAAATGAACTCGCTGATTTATTAGCGACTTCACAGTCGCCGAGCGTGGCTTTTTGCCACCATAATCCATTACCTATTAATGGTTACCTAGACAAGCATATGCTCGAAAATGGCCCGCAACTACTTAATGTATTGCATAATAGCGCGCTAGTAAGGCAGTTATTTCATGGTCATGTTCACAATGACTATCAATTTAAATTCAGAAGTATTGAGATTTTTGCCACGCCAGCAAGCTCAGTGCAGTTTACTAAACACACCGATGACTGGCAGCAATACAATGCGGGGCCTGGTTATCGATTGTTGACAATATCAAAGCCAACAAACAGTGCAAATCTATTAATTAACTCGGAACTGATGTGGCCCAACGAGTAATTTATATTCATGGTTTTAATAGCAGCGAACATTCATTTAAAGCTGTCCGCTTTGGTGAGTATATGGCACACTATGACGTTGATTATTGTGTGCCACGGCTAAGCCATGAACCGTTTCATGCGATAATTCAAATTGAACAATTATTAACGCCAAATACTGTATTACTTGGCAGTTCTTTAGGTGGTTTTTACGCCACTTATTTATCGCAAAAATATCAGTTACCAGCAGTGGTTATAAACCCTGCGGTTAAGCCTTATTTATTATTGAGTTCTTTGTTAGGGCCGAACTATAATCCCTATCAGGATAGCCATTACGAGCTCAAAAATAGTCATATTAACGCGTTAAAATCACTGTCGATACCCAGCTTAGAGCGCCCATCATTACTGTATTTATTACAGCAAACGGGTGATGAAGTACTGGATTATCAGCAGGCCGTTAAATATTATTCACAATGCAAGCAACAGATAGAATTTGGTGGTGATCATAGCTTTGTTGGCTTTGAAGACTCCATTGCTAGTATTGTAGATTTTCTTAAAATCACGTAAAACATAGCTAAGCGCATAAAAGATAAAAACTATGAGTCAGCAAAATTATAACGCCGAAGCCATTGAAGTATTAAATGGGTTAGAACCTGTTAAACGCCGTCCTGGTATGTACACCGACACCACCCGTCCTAATCACTTAGGACAAGAGGTTATTGATAACAGTGTCGATGAAGCCATGGCCGGACATGCCACTAGAATTGATGTCATTTTGCATGAAGATAATTCGCTAGAAGTTAGCGATGATGGCCGTGGTATGCCTATCGATATTCACCCAGAAGAAGGTATTCCTGGGGTCGAATTGATTTTTACCAAGCTGCATGCTGGTGGCAAGTTCTCTAATAAAAACTACCAATTTTCAGGTGGTTTGCACGGGGTAGGGATCTCCGTGGTTAATGCATTATCAACGCGCGTTGAAGTGGTTGTGCGCCGCGATGCACAACAATACATGATGGCGTTTGAAAGCGGTGATAAAGTTGAAGATCTTCATGTTATAGGCACCGTAGGTAAACGTAATACAGGTACAACTGTACGTTTTTGGCCTGATGTAAGCTACTTTGACTCAGCTAATTTCTCGTTGACTAAATTACATCATTTATTAAAAGCTAAAGCCGTACTTTGCCCTGGCTTACGTATTAAGTTTGTTAATAAACAAACCAAAGAAACCCAAGAGTGGTATTACGAAACAGGCCTTAAAGACTACTTAAACGAAGCTGTTAAAGGTTACGAAGTACTGCCAAAAGACCCATTTACCGGTGAGTTTTCAAGTTCAACGGAAGGTGCTGATTGGGCGGTTGTTTGGTTACCTGAAGGCGGTGAATCGATAGCTGAAAGTTACGTTAACTTAATACCAACTGCGCAAGGCGGTACTCACGTAAATGGTTTGCGACAAGGTTTACTTGAGGCTATGCGTGAGTTTTGTGAATTTAGAAACTTACTGCCGCGTGGCGTTAAGCTCACCCCCGATGACATTTGGGAACGGTGTAGCTACGTTTTATCAGTGAAAATGCAAGATCCACAATTTGCCGGTCAAACCAAAGAGAAATTATCTTCTCGTTCGTGCTCGGCATTTGTATCTGGGGTGGTAAAAGATGCATTCAGTTTATGGTTAAATGAGCACACCGATACTGCTGAGTTACTGTCAGAGTTATGTATTTCTAATGCACAGAAACGTCTTCGCGCAGCCAAAAAAGTGGTGCGTAAGCGTGTTACCGCAGGTCCCGCATTACCGGGCAAATTAACCGACTGTAGCGCTGCAGATAACGACCGTACTGAGCTATTTTTAGTAGAAGGTGACTCAGCTGGTGGCTCAGCTAAACAAGCACGTGATCGTGAGTTTCAGGCAATAATGCCACTACGTGGTAAAATTTTGAATACGTGGGAAATTGAATCAGGGCAAATTTTAGCGTCACAAGAGGTGCATGATATTTCTGTGGCGCTGGGTATCGACCCTGACTCAACTGATATCTCTTCGTTGCGCTATAATAAAATTTGTATCTTAGCGGATGCTGACTCCGATGGACTGCATATTGCGACTTTGTTGTGTGCACTATTTGTTCGTCATTTCCCAACGTTGGTGAAAACGGGTCACGTATATGTAGCTATGCCGCCGTTGTTTAGAATCGACATTGGTAAAGATGTTTATTATGCCCTTGATGAAGATGAAAAATCCGGCATCCTAGCGCGTATTGAAGCAGAGAAAAAACGCGGTAAAGTAAATGTTCAGCGTTTCAAAGGCTTGGGGGAAATGAACCCACTGCAACTACGCGAAACGACCATGGATCCTAATACTCGTCGCTTAGTTCAGCTAACCTTAGAAGATGAAGTTGAAACCATGGAAATGATGGATATGTTGCTGGCGAAAAAGCGCTCATCAGATCGTCGTCAATGGTTAGAAGATCACGGTAATCGTGCTCAAGTGTGATTTTTCAAGGGTGTAATGCCATGCAAGTACAGCAAGGGAGTTGTTTTAAACATTTAAACAGTTTAGTTTTATTAACGATTCTTGTTACTTGTTTGTACTTGTACTGCGCACCTTTAAAAGCACAGCAAAAAACCGCTTTTGATGAGCAATGGTTAACAACACAACTGCATACCGCCCACGAAAAAAGCATTCAGGATCCAGGCCAAGCCATTGAGTTTGTAGCGCTATTATTAGTAGAGCATACGAGTCGCTTAACAGTGTTACAACGCACAAGGTTACAACTCAATTTAGCTGAAAATTACTTATTAAATGGTGAAATAACTAAATCCATTGAATTGGAACAGCAAATAGCGAAGCAGCTAAACTCACTAAGTAGTGATGCGCTGATAAGCTACTACTTAGTAAAATCGGATATTTACAATTTTACTGGGCAAACTGAAAAATCATTAGCAGTTTTAATGACAGCTAAAGAGCTAGTTGAACAACTTGATAATGATAAGCTAAAAAGTGATGTATATGGCGCTTTAGCTAATTTTTATGTGTATAACCATGATGATATTCGGGCATTAGATTACTTCTATAAAAGTTATGTAATTATTAAGCGTAGTGGAAGTTTACTTGATTTAGCCTACATAGAATCAACAATGGCAAAATCGTACGAATATTTGTTTGATTACAACAAAGCAATTGAAGTGCAAACTAAGGCATTAGATTATTTTTTAAAACATGACTTAGCGTTTGACAGTTTAGTGTCGTATTTTCATTTAGCTAAAGTTTATTTAAAGATGGGGCGCAGCCAAGAGGCGATTGCAAGTAGTCAGAAATTACTGACGTTGAGCAAAAAGTTAGCCAATGAAAAATTAGTGTACTACGGTTATATTATCTTAGCGGAAGCATATTTATTAGAGCAAAATATGGCTCAAGCTAGCCATTATTTGTCATTGAGTAATCAATATTTTGACAGGCTTGAAGATGTAGTTACCATTGCTAACCACTTCTATACTCAAGCAGGTATTGAGTTAGCACTGAATTTGCCTGAGCAAGCCACGATAACCTTAACTAAAGCGCAGCAGTTGTCGAAGCAAATTCCGATAGAAAACAGTATCACATCACTATTGAAGTTAACCCGCTTGCTTACTCAGCTTGCGGTGCAGCAACAAGATTATCAGCAGGCGTACTTACATCAGCAAGATCTTATCGCTTTAAATGCTCAACATTATAATAAAGTGCGCGAGTTATCCCGTTCTCGCTATCAAGTTCAGTTTGATACTAAACAAGTAGAAATTGAACGACAGCTGCTTGAAAAAGATAAAGAACTTAGCGAATTTGCATTACAAGAAATTAAGCAACAGCAAGCATTACAAAAAACCATTATGCTAAGCGTACTATTATTATTTTTATTGCTGTTAATCTTTTCATGGCGACAATATCGTTTAAAGCGCAAATTTAGTGTGCTAGCCAATACGGACGTTTTAACTGGTGTGGCTAATCGACGTAAAATAATAGAGTTTGCTCAGTTACAGTGGCAACAGTTAAAAAAAGACGATCACAATTTTTGTTTGATTGCTTTTGATCTAGACCACTTTAAAAACATTAATGATGATTTTGGCCACCCGGCAGGGGATTTAGTGTTACAAGCGATCACGAATACATCTCTGCGAGCGATCAGAGAGAATGATATTCTAGGGCGCATTGGTGGCGAAGAGTTTTTAGTGGTACTCAACAATACCACTTTAGCTGAAGCCACTGAAATTGCTTATCGAATTAAAACTGAGATTGAAAAAGAACGTATAATCAGTGATGGAAATGAGATCAAAGTCACTGCAAGTTTTGGTGTGGCGCAAAAGCAAGCGCAACTAGGCTCATTTAAAGATTTATTTAAAAAAGCAGACAAAGCGTTATATGCCGCAAAAGATCATGGCCGTAATAGGGTAGAAATCGATGAATAAATTACTAGTTTCTGTATTAACATTAGGCTTGCTAAGTACTCCCTTAGCAGCAAAAGAAATCCTTAAAGAACTCAGTGTTCCTGATGGCTTTACTGTAAACATATTTGCCAGTGATGTGGAAAATGCACGGCAATTAGCAGTATCTAAAAAAGGTATTGTGTATGTTGGCTCGCGAAACGCGGGCAATGTATATGCACTGATTGATCACAATAGTGATGGGGTTGCCGATAAACAAATTTTGGTGGCCAGTGGTTTAACTATGCCTTCAGGTTTAGCGATCAAAGATGGCGACTTATATGTTGCTGAAGTGCAACGTATTATTCGCTTCAAAAATATTGATACACAATTGAAAGCACCTAAATATGAAGTGGTTTACGACGCATTACCGACAGAACGTCATCACGGTTGGAAGTTTTTACGCTTCTCACCAACCGGCGAGCTGATCATTCCTGTGGGCGTACCTTGTAATATTTGCGCTGAAGATGAGCGCTATGGGCGAATATTTTCATTGGATGTAAACACCAAACAAATGACCACGTTAGCACAAGGTGTGCGTAACTCTGTTGGCTTTGACTTTCATCCTAGCACCCAAGCTATGTGGTTTAGTGATAATGGCAGAGACATGATGGGTGATGATCTTCCACCGGATGAACTAAACCGCTTAACAACCGAAGGTGAACATTTTGGTTTTCCGTATGTGCATGCAGGTGCCATCTTAGATCCTGAATTTGGTAAAGGTAAAAATATTGCCGATTACAGTGCCCCAGCTTTAGCCTTGGGTGCGCATGTTGCTCCATTAGGGATTCATTTTTATCAAGGTAAACAATTTCCTGCTACTTATAAGCAGCAATTATTTATTGCTGAACACGGCTCTTGGAACCGCAGTAAAAAATCTGGATATAAAGTGGCAGTTGCCACTATTGAGCAAGGACGTGTGATAAAATACACGCCGTTTATTACGGGCTTTATGAAAAACGAAGAAACATTGGGTCGTCCGGTTGCTTTTGCAGAACTTGCCGATGGCAGCTTATTGATCTCCGATGATTATGCCAATGTGATCTACCGTGTAAGCTATAAAAAAAATTAGGTAGGCTTTGATGAGTGATACAGATACCTTGCTATTGCAAGGAATTGAGCAACAAACAATGGGGCGTTTTACCGAAGACGCCTATTTGAATTATTCCATGTATGTGATCATGGATAGGGCATTGCCACATATTGGCGATGGTCTAAAACCAGTACAACGTCGTATTATTTACGCTATGAGCGAACTGGGGTTATCGGCAACGGCTAAATATAAAAAGTCAGCCCGTACCGTTGGTGATGTACTTGGTAAGTACCATCCTCATGGTGATAGCGCTTGTTATGAAGCGATGGTGTTAATGGCACAACCGTTTTCTTATCGTTACCCATTAGTTGATGGGCAAGGGAACTGGGGTGCTGCAGATGATCCAAAGTCATTTGCGGCAATGCGTTATACCGAAGCGCGTTTATCTAAGTTCTCAGAAGTACTGTTAAAAGAACTTGGCCAAGGGACTGTTGATTGGACGCCAAACTTTGATGGCACAATGGACGAGCCACAAGTATTACCATCACGCTTACCACATATTTTACTCAATGGTATTACGGGTATTGCAGTGGGTATGGCAACTGACATTCCGCCACATAACGTACGCGAAGTAGCCAGTGCCTGTTGTTTGCTATTGGATAACCCTAAAGCTGAACTAGATCAATTGCTTGAGCATGTACAAGCTCCCGATTACCCAACTGAAGCTGAAATAATTACTTCAAAAGCGGATATTCGTAAAATTTATCAAACCGGCCGTGGTTCGATAAAAATGCGCGCTATTTATACAGAGGAGCACGGCGATATTGTCATTACTGCACTGCCACATCAATGTTCTGGTGGTAAAGTACTTGAGCAAATCGCAGCGCAAATGAATGCCAAAAAGCTGCCTATGGTGGCTGATTTACGTGATGAGTCTGATCACGAAAATCCAACCCGGATTGTCATCATTCCGCGTTCTAATCGCATTAAAGTGGAGCCGTTAATGGCTCATTTATTTGCCACTACAGACTTGGAAAAAAATTACCGCGTTAATATCAATATGCTTGGTCTTGATGGCCGTCCGCAGGTAAAAGATTTACGAACCATTTTAACTGAGTGGCTGGTGTTCCGTCGTGAAACAGTGCGCCGTCGCCTGCAATATCGTTTAGATAAAGTATTGGCTCGTTTACATATTTTAGAAGGTTTACTTGCAGCCTTTTTAAATATTGATGAAGTTATTGAGATTATTCGTAGCGAAGACAAGCCAAAGCCTGTGTTAATGGAACGCTTTGGTATTACAGACATCCAAGCCGAAGCAATCCTTGAATTAAAACTACGTCATTTAGCGAAACTTGAAGAGTTTAAAATTCGTGGGGAGCAAGATGAGCTTGCCAAAGAGCGCGATAAATTACAGCTGACTTTAGGCTCTGAACGTCGTATGTCGACGTTACTAAAAAAAGAGATTCAAGAAGCAGCAGAGCTGTATGGTGACGATCGCCGTTCACCGATTGTCGAACGTCTTGAAGCGAAAGCATTAAGCGAAAAAGATTTAATCCCATCAGAATCAGTAACCGTTGTGTTGTCTGAAAAAGGTTGGGCGCGTGTTGGTAAAGGCCATGATTTAGATGTTGAAGGGCTCAGTTATCGAGCTGGCGATGCATATAAAGCCTCTGCGCGTGGTAAGAGTAATCAACCTGCGGTGTTCTTAGATTCTGCTGGGCGTGCATTTGCCACTGATGCGCATGGGTTACCGTCGGCACGAAGCCAAGGTGAACCAATGACAGGGCGGTTTAACCTCACTGCAGGTGCTAATTTTGAGCATGTAGTGATGGGCGAAGACAAACAAGTACTGTTAATGGCATCAGATGCAGGTTATGGTTTTATTACTGATTTTGTAGATCTAGTAAGTAAAAACAAAAACGGTAAAGCCTTGGTTAGTGTGCCTAAAGGTGGGCAATTATTAGCGCCAATTAGGGTTAATGATGTTGCTAACGATTACTGTATGGCGATATCGAATGAAGGCCGGATGTTGTTATTCCCATTACGTGATTTACCAAAACTAGGTAAAGGTAAGGGTAACAAGATAATCTCTATCCCAAGTGCCAAAGTACAAGCGCGTGAAGAGTTTGTTAAAGTGCTGGCAGTGGTGCCTGAAGGTACCAGTGTTACCCTGCATGCAGGTAAGCGTAAGCTGACTCTTAAACCCAGTGATTTAGAGCATTATCATGGTGAGCGTGGTCGTCGAGGTAATAAATTACCGCGTGGTTTACAGCGTGTCGATGAAGCGGTTGTAGAGTTGACGGCGATTGATGATGACATTGAGCCGACAGAAACTGAGTAAGTATTTTTTTTATATCTATGAATAAAACGGCCTGCTATTGCAGGTCGTTTGTTTTTAAAGCAGAAAATTATTTTAAGCTTACATGTGTTCGCTAAACACTCGTTTAGCGGTAAAAATAACGCTATAATGCCGACGTTATTATTTTTGGAGCGTTTTCTTTGTTAGCTATTATTCGTATTGTTATTATGGCATTGTTTATTTTATTAAGCTGTGTATTTGGTTTACTCCTTTGTTTAGTAAAACCTTTTCATATAAATAATGTACATATTATTTCAAGTTGGTTTGGTACAGTGGCTAAAATGCTTGGTGTAAACGTGGTTATTACACGCCATCCTGACGCGCAAAGTTGTGGCCCTGCAGTATATGTTGCAAACCATCAAAATAATTACGATATTTTCACTTTACCGGCGGCGGTACCAAAAAACTGTGTCAGTTTAGGTAAAAAAAGTCTTAAGTGGATCCCATTTTTTGGACAGCTATATTGGCTTTCGGGCAATATTCTAATTGATCGGGGTAATCGCTCTAAAGCGGCTGGCACGATCACTAAATCGGCCGATAAAATCAAACAAAAAGGCCTGTCAGTGTGGATTTTCCCAGAGGGAACCCGCAGTTACGGACGTGGCTTATTACCATTTAAAACAGGTGCATTTCACACGGCTTTAAATGCGGATGTACCTGTAGTACCTGTATGTATGAGCACAACATATAAAACCATTAAGCTAAATCGCTGGGACAATGGTATAATCTACATAGACATGTTAGCGCCAGAACCACTTGATAAAACGATTGGAGCACGTGAACACGCAAAGCGTATTCATAGCAAAATGGCTGCTAGAATAACTGAATTAGATGCTCAAGTGAGAGAAAAGTAATGGAAAATTGGCGTGAAATTAGTGAAGACATTGTAACTTCGTTATTAGAAGATGGTTCTGATCCTGAGATCTTATACGAAGTAGAACATCACTTTGTTTGCGAAGACTTTGTCAAGCTTGAGCAAGCTGCACTCGCTGCGTTTAAACTAGGCTATGACGTTGAAGAGCCTGCAGAGCTTGAGCTTGAAGACGGCAGTAAGATTTGGGGCTTTGACATCGTTGTTGAAGCTGAGTTAGATGTTGAGGTAATAATGGAAGATGTTGATAAACTAGCACAACTTGCGATCGACACCGACGTAGAATACGACGGCTGGGGCACTTACTTCCAAGAGTAATATGTTATCCACTAGGTCCTAACCACTAGGACCTAGTGTAATTCATACCTATTATTGACTCGCCAACTCGCCAACTCGCCAACTCGCCAACTCGCCAACTCGCCAACTCGCCAACTCGCCATTTCCTAGTGCTTATTTCGTATTCGTTACTTTTGTTATAGACATTTGTAGTGGATCGTTGATAATCAGTAATTATTATTTTTTGAAATGAATTAATCACTTTATATGCTTATTACCCTTCCAATTTCTGAACTCGTACCAGGAATGTTTGTTGACAGTGTTAGCAAGCAGTTTGAGGGGGTTGATAGTATAAAAATCAAAACTCGCGGCCTAGTTCGCGATAAATCGATCATTAAGCGCTTGGTATCCGAAGGAGTTCAAGAGCTGCTGATAGATTTTACGCAAAGTGATGTGAGTGTTCCTGCCAAATATCAGCTCAAACCTGAAGTCGCTACTGCAACGGCCAATAACCCTAATAAATTAAAGATAAAAAAGGTTATTTCAGTTGAGCAAGAGTTTGCTAAAGCGAGTGTGAGCTATGAGCAACATAATCGTAATTTACAAAGTTTATATGGCGACGTTACCTCAGGCTTAAAGATGAATATCGCACTGCTTGATGGTATAGCTAAAGATATTGTGGCATCGGTATTTCGTAATCATAATGCAATGACTATTTTAACCCGCATTAAAGATAAGCATATGTACAACTGGCGACATATGACTAACTGCGCCATTTTTGTCACTGTATTTGCCAAGTACTTAGGTTACAAAGAAAGTGTTGTGCAAGAGCTGGCCATGGGTGCCTTGCTGCACGATTTGGGACAAGCTAAATTACCACAAGGGATTTTTTCTAAATCTGAAAAAGTAAATAAACTTGAGATGCAAGCGATTAAAAAGCATGTAGCGCAAAGTTTAGGATTGGTAAAAGGCGAAAAAGGCATTACCCCATTAATGCTTGATATGATAGTTAATCACCATGAGCGCTTAGATGGCAGTGGTTATCCTCGAGGTCTGCAGGGTGAAAAACTTAGTCGACCAGCACGAATTATGGCGATAGTTGATGTGTATGACGCGATGACAGCGGACAGGCCCCATCAATTAGGTGATGAACCGGTCAACGCACTGCGCTATTTACTTGCTAATAAACACATGTTTGATGGCGAGCTAGTACAGCGGTTTATTAAGTGTTTAGGTGTACATCCAGTCGGCACGATTGTTAAATTAACTAATGAACGGTTGGCATTAGTAACCGAAGGTAATCATCAGAACCCCATTCAACCTAAAGTTAAAGTTTTCTATAATGCTAAGCATAGTCATCATATTACGGCAAAAGATGTTGATTTAACTTCACCAGATCATGACTTAAAGATTTTAGCGAGTATCAAACCATTAGATTATCAGCTTAATTTGGCTCGTTTGTTAAAAGAGCATCTGTTGGTTTAAGCGGTTTTTTGGTTATTGCTTTGTCACAGTGTTTTTTAGTTGATTGCTTAGCCGATAATAGCGCACCACTGAAGCAACTCACCATTAATAGTAGCCACAATAAAGTCCCATTTTCTGAATGTAACGCACTACAGCAGCATACTAGTGCGACTAAAGCACAGACAATGGCACCTAACCAATAATGGTTAACAGGGTTATCGCATTCGCCAGCTCTGGTGCAGGCACAAAAATTAGCTTTGCAAAAGCAATATACACTTATCCCACAAAAAGCCAACGCAGCAATAATTAATCCTATTTCCACCGCTTCATCTCCTTTGCTAGTCTTGTTTGGCAGTCTAATAGTGCTTATCAAGCAAGTCAATCTAAATGATAATTAATTGCAAGTGAGTTTTATTGTAACTTATCCGATGAGTTTTAAAAAACTGTTACTTTGCTGTTAAAAAATGGTTTTTATGGGGTTTTTTAACGCTTTGTTACAGTTTTTTATTTAAAAGTAAGGTACTGTGCTAAGGTTTTGAAGTAACTTACTCCTAATAATTAGAGACAACACATGGGAACCCAAGCATTTTGTTTGGTTAAGGAAACACAATGAAATTTACAAAAACTTTAATTGCAGCATCATTTGCTGTTATGTCTGCAGATACGTTTGCAGCGGCTTTCCAGCTTGCAGAGCAAAATGCCTCTGGCTTAGGGCGTGCATATGCTGGTGAAGCAGCCGTGGCTGATGATGCCTCTGTAGTTGCGCGTAACCCAGCTCTTATGTCTGTATTTAAAGAGCAGCAGCTAAGTATTGCAGGTATTGCTGTCATTCCAGATGTCAGCCTTCGTGGCACTGAAGCTAGTAATCAATCAGTTAACCCTGGTCAACTAAACGACAGCAGTATTGCGCCAGCCGCTTTTGTTCCTGCAGGTTATTTTGTAATGCCTATCGATGACAAGTTTGCTGTTGGTTTTGGTGCGTTTTCAAATTTTGGTTTATCAACTGAATTTGAAGCAGATTACCCTGCAGGCCAGCTTGCTGGTGAAACAGAGATTGTTACTGTAAATATGAACGTTAGTGGTTCATACAAAATCAATGAGCAATTTAGTGTTGGCCTTGGCTTAAACTATGTTTATGCAGATGCGAAAATCATTCGTAACTTTGGTGCCAATCCATTAGGTTTACCAGCACAAACTCAAGCAGTACATTTAGAAGGCGATGATACTGGCTTTGGTTGGAACTTAGGAGCTAGCTATCAGATTGATGAAAATAGTCGCTTTGGTTTTAACTATCGTAGCGAGACAGATATCACATTTGATGGCGAGTTTTCTAACCAATTACCTGCACAAATCGGTGGCCTAGCTGGCGTAAGTGTACCTGGAAGTGTTGAAATCACTCTCCCTGCGATTGCTGAGTTCTCTGGTACACACCAGTTAGATGAGAAAACAGGCTTACACTACAGTGTATTATGGACTGGTTGGGATAGCTTCCAAAAGCTAGAAGCTTATGTTCCAGGCAAAGATACACCTGTATTCTCTAAAGATGAGCACTTCTCAAACTCAATGCGTTACTCAATCGGTGGCGATTATCAGTTTAACGATGCTGTACTATTACGTGCTGGTATTGCTTATGATGAATCACCAGCCGATCAAAAACACCTGTCAATTTCTATCCCTGATACTGACCGTTTTTGGTACTCGTTTGGTGTTAACTACACCATGAGCGAACAAGCAAACCTAGATATTGGTATGAGTATTCTCCGTGGTAAAACACAAAACTTTACTGAATCTGATGGCTTAGGTCAGCAGTGGGGCTTTGAATCAAAAGGCCATGCATACTTATTTGGTGCGCAGTATAACTACACGTTTTAATTTGTAGGCGCGGGTTTATCCCGCGCAAATAAAAAGCCGCGTTATTTATTAACGCGGCTTTTTTTGTGTCTAGCTGTGCGGGGTTCCCCGCATCTAGTTACAAGCTTTCGATCTTGGCTTTTTGCTCAAGTAGTTTTGCTTTCGCATCTGAGAACTCTGCAAGCTTCTCATTTTCTTTAGCAAGGACTGCTTCAGGTGCATTGTTAACAAACTTTTCGTTTGCTAGTTTATTTTGCACTTGAGCTAGGCCTTTTTCGGCTTTTTCAAGCTGCTTAGCAATGCGTGCAAGTTCGGCGTCAACATCGATTAGACCTGCCATTGGGATCATGATCTCAAGGTTACCAACATAAGATGTTGCACATGCAGGTGCGTCATCTTTGTTATCAAGCAGCGTAAATTCTTCAATTTTAGCAAGTGATGCTAAGAAAGATTTATTTTCTTCAATACGACGTACATCATCCGCAGATGCATTTGCTAGTAATACTGATAACGGCTTGCTTGGGCTAATATCCATTTCACCACGAATGTTACGAATAGCTAAAATGAATTGCTTAACCCACTCTAAATCATCCATTGCTTTTGCATCAACGTTAGCTTCATTGTAAACAGGGAAGGCTTGTACCATGATACTAGTGTTCGCTGTTTCAAGACCTGCCAGTGGCGCAACACGTTGCCAAATCGTTTCGGTAATGTATGGCATCATTGGGTGCATTAAGCGCAGTAGGCTTTCAAGCACAGTGATCAGTGTATGACGCGTACCACGTTGTTGTGCTTCATTGCCTTTGAATAATACAGGCTTTGTCAGCTCTAAGTACCAATCGCAAAATTGGTTCCAAGTGAACTCATAAAGCGTATTGGCTGCAAGGTCAAAACGGTAGTTATCTAAGTGCTCAGTATAGGTTTTAACAGTTGCTTCAAATTGGCCTAAGATCCAACGATCAGCAAGTGAATACTCTTTAACTGCATCATTTGTAAAGCCACAATCTTGCTCTTCGGTGTTCATTAGTACATAACGGCTGGCGTTCCATAACTTATTACAGAAGTTGCGGTAACCTTCAAGGCGGTTCATATCCCAGTTGATGTCACGACCAGTTGATGCCATTGCCGCTAAAGTAAAGCGCAGTGCATCTGTACCGTGGGCTTCAATGCCGTTATCAAAGGTTTTACGAGTATCTTTTTCGATTTTATTAGCAACTTTTTCTTGCATCAGGTTACTGGTGCGTTTTGTTACTAAGCTTTCAAGGTCGATACCGTCAATCATATCGATTGGATCAAGTACGTTACCTTTAGATTTTGACATTTTATCGCCATTTTCATCGCGAATAAGACCCGTAACGTAAACCGTTTTAAAGGGCACTTGTGGCTTGCCGTTATCATCTTTGATGAAATGCATGGTCATCATGATCATGCGCGCTACCCAGAAGAAGATAATATCAAAACCAGTTACCAATACGTCAGACGGGTGGAAAGTTTTCAAATCATCTGTGTTCGCAGGCCAGCCTTGGGTTGAAAAAGTCCAAAGTGCTGATGAGAACCAGGTATCGAGTACATCTTCGTCTTGGCTAAGTGTTACGCTATCAGCAATGTTGTTTTCACGACGTACTTCTGCTTCATCACGGCCAACAAAAACGTTGCCTTCGCTGTCGTACCAAGCTGGAATGCGGTGACCCCACCACAACTGGCGCGAAATACACCAATCTTGTACGTCGTTCATCCACGAGAAATACATGTTCTCGTATTGCTTAGGTACAAATTGAATATCGCCATTTTTTACTGCGTCTTTTGCAGGCTCAGCCAGTGGTGCAACACGTACATACCATTGGTCAGTAAGTAGCGGTTCAATAACCACACCAGAGCGGTCGCCGTAAGGTACGGTTAGAGCGTGATCTTCAATCTTTTCAAGTAGGCCTAACTGTTCAAATTCAGCCACAATTGCTTTACGTGCATCGAAGCGGTCAAGACCATGCAGGCGCTCAGGAATTGGTGCATCAAACTCAAGCTCTTTACCATCAAAGGTGTACGTTTCGCCTTGACTTAGAATTGCGGCATCTTTATCGAAGATATTGATCAACGGCATTTGATGACGTTTACCAACTTCGTTATCGTTAAAGTCGTGTGCTGGCGTGATTTTTACACAACCAGTGCCTTTGTCTTTATCGGCATGTTCATCAGCAACAATTTTAATTCGACGATTAACAATCGGCAGTAAAATCTCTTTACCGATCAAGTCTTGATAGCGTTCGTCATCTGGGTTTACTGCAACACCTGAGTCACCAAGCATGGTCTCTGGGCGAGTCGTTGCCACTACAATGTAGTTTTTACCGTCTTGGGTTGTAACACCATCAGCCAATGGGTAACGTAGGTGCCACATGTGGCCTTGTTTGTCTTTGTTTTCAACTTCAAGATCAGAGATAGCCGTGTGTAGCTTTGGATCCCAGTTTACTAGGCGCTTACCACGATAAATTAAATCTTCTTTGTGTAAGCGTACAAACACTTCTTTAACTGCTTCTGATAAGCCGTCATCCATTGTGAAACGTTCACGATCCCAGTCAACCGATGCGCCAAGGCGACGAAGTTGTTTTGTGATAGTCCCGCCAGATTGTTCTTTCCACTGCCAAATTTTGTCGATGAAAGCTTCACGGCCTAAGTCGTGGCGTGTTTTACCTTCTTCAGCAGAGAGTTTACGTTCAACCAGCATTTGCGTAGCAATACCTGCGTGGTCAGTACCTACTTGCCATAATGTGTTATTACCTTGCATACGTTTAAAACGCGTTAAGGTATCCATAATGGTGTCTTGGAAAGCGTGGCCCATGTGTAAGCTACCAGTGACATTGGGTGGCGGGATCATAATTGAATATGCATCGCCTTTACCTGATGGTTTGAAGTAGCCTTTTTGTTCCCAGTCTTGGTATAACGACTGTTCAATATCTTGCGGATTGTAGGTTTTATCCATTACACAGAACCTTAAATAAGTACTTAAATGAGTTAGTTAGCTATTTATACAAAAGGTATGTTAGCTATTAATATCTTGCGTGGTGATATTAGCACCGAGTTGGCGTAGCTTTTTAAAGCGCTCACGGGCAGCTTGTTTAGCAGTGGCTTCAACGGGCACAAAATCAAAAACTTGGTTAAACCGACGAATAAAGTCCGGCAATTGTGCAGCCAAGTTAATTAAAACTTTACGATTACCGACTGGCGGGGTAGTACCTATTTCAACGGGCGCACCACCTTTTGGACCTTCACCTTGGAGATTGTGAGGCACAAAACTGTCGGGGTCGAATGACCAAATAGTTTCATCAATGGCATGGGCAATTTCAAGATCATCAACGTAAATAAAGATACGATGACCAAGACGATACTGTTCAGCAGCAATATCAGCCGCTAAGCTAAAGTGATCATCAGCCTTGGCTAATGACTCATCTTGTTGCTTTAGAACGAAAAACTGGGCGTTCATGCTCATTGTATCGGGGCTTCCCACAGTATTGAAAATAATACTTAAATCAAAGCAGGGATTTTGCCATATAACGCGTTTTGCTTCAATTAATACGCTAATTTATACGTTAATAAGTGGGGAATAAATAAGGCGCTAAAAAGCGCCTTATTTAAATTTAACAATGTATTGTTAAACGCGGGGTTTAATCTTGGCTGGTTTCGCTTACACCGGCACGGTTGAGTAAATATTGCGTAAGCATTGGCACCGGTCGACCTGTTGCGCCTTTGTTTTTACCACTGCGCCAAGCAGTGCCTGCGATATCTAAATGGGCCCAGTTATACTTTTTAGTAAACTTAGATAAGAAGCATGCTGCTGTTATCGTTCCCGCAGAGCGGCCGCCTAAGTTAGTAAAATCAGCAAATGGGCTTTCTAGTTGATCTTGATAATCATCCCACAGTGGCAACTGCCACGCACGGTCGCCACTTTGCTCAGATGCTTTTAACAAGTCATGTGCCAGTGGGTTGTGGTTAGATAATAACCCCGTTGCATGAGCGCCAAGGGCAACAATACAAGCGCCAGTTAAAGTAGCAACATCAATCACGGTTTCAGGTTCAAAGCGCTCAACATAAGTGAGTGCATCACATAATACTAAGCGGCCTTCAGCGTCGGTATTTAGTACTTCAACTGTTTGCCCTGACATAGTGGTCAAAATATCACCCGGACGATAAGCATTCGAGCTTGGCATGTTTTCACAACCTGCGAGTACACCAATTACGTTAATCGGTAATTGCATTTGCACCAAAGCACGCATTGCGCCAATAACACCGGCTGCACCGCCCATATCGTATTTCATTTCATCCATGGCTTCGCCTGGTTTGAGTGAAATACCACCTGAGTCAAAGGTTAAACCTTTACCAACTAGCACTATTGGGGCTTGATCTTTCGCGCCGCCTTGGTAGTTAATTACCGACATAATAGATTCGTTATCACTACCACGACCAACTGCTAAGTATGAATTCATACCTAACTCTGCCATTTTATCTTCGCCAATTATATCAACCGTAACGTTGTCAAAGTTAGCTGCAAGTTCTTGCGCTTGTTCACCTAAATATGCAGGATTACAGATGTTTGGCGGCATGTTCGCTACGTCTTTACATAACTTACTACCTGCAGCAATCGCTAGACCATGTTCAATGGCGCTTTCACCAATGGTAAGTTCGCGGCGAGTTGGTACGTTAAACACAATTTTACGCAGCGGGCGACGCGGGTCACTTTTTTTGCTTTTTAATTGGTTAAATGTGTACAAGCAGTCTTGGGTGGTTTCGACCGCTTGGCGGACTTTCCAGTAGGTGTCGCGACTTTTAACATGTTGCTCAGTTAAAAAGCATACCGCTTCCATCGACCCAGTTTCATTTAGGGTATTGATAGTTTTTGAAATAATTTGTTTGTATTGTTTGTCGTCTAGCTCGCGCTCTTTACCACAGCCGACCAATAGTATGCGTTCACTTAACACATTGGGTACATGATGCAATAACAGCACTTGTCCCGGCTTGCCTTCAAGGTCGCCGCGACGCAATAAATTAGAGATATAACCATCACTGATTTTATCGAGTTGTTCACCAATGGGGGATAAACGACGTGGCTCATAAACGCCAACTACAATACATGCGCTACGTTGCTTTTCAGGACTACCACTTTTTACGCTAAATTCCATTGTCACTCCTAATTTTGAGTCATTTAACCCTTAAATAAGGGTAATAAAATAAAAATCCAGATACTAGCTTAATATTAGCTTATAAACGCTGACTCATTATGTGTATTTGAACTTTATACTTTTGTAGCCATCAATACCACTAATGCGACAATATATCGAGTTGCTAGGTATGATATTTAATGTTGATGACATATAATAAAACCCTAAGTTTACTCAAATTTTCTTACTCTTGAAGTAAAACATCATGTTTAACAGGGGCGATCATTGCTAATTTTCCGTTATTTGACCACTGAAGTTTTAAAGTCTCAGGTCGCCGTATTTTTAACTTTGATGACAATTTTTTTGTCGCAAAAGTTTGTTGTTATTCTTGGCGACGCCTCTGAAGGCGGCATTCCTGCTAAGTTAGTGCTGTCAATGATTGCACTAAAGTTACCGCAATTGGCATCATTAATATTACCGCTAAGTATCTTTTTAGGGATTATTCTCGCCTATAGTCGCATTTATGCCGACAGTGAAATGACCGTTCTCAAAGCCTGTGGTGTTAGTGAATGGTACGTAGTGCGTGTAACCTTAGTTTCTAGTGTGGTATTGGCGCTATTGGCAGGAGTACTGACTTTATATATAGCCCCATGGGCGAGTGAGCAAGAATATCAATTGAAAGAACAAGCCAAAGCGGATGCCGGGTTATCAGCGCTGCGGGCTGGGCGCTTTCAACAAACAGGTAACGAAAAAGCGGTGGTGTTTATTCATAACATCGAAAAAGGCGGCAAAGAACTACACAAAGTATTTGTAGCGCAACTACCAGACAGCGAAAAAGATAATCTCGCACGGTTAGTATATGCGCAGCGGGGTGTAGTGATCGAGCAAGAAAGCGGTGAGCAGCAATTGGTGCTCAGTGACGGTAAGCGTTACGAAACCGACGGCAAAACCCCTGCGCTAAATTTAACCGAATTTGATGGCTATAGTGTACAAATCCGTGAGCAAGAAATAGAACATCAACGCCGTAAACTTGAAGCTGTGCCGACCATTGATCTGTTTGCGATGAAAACGACAGATGCGATTGCTCAGTGGCAGTGGCGTCTTGCTATACCGCTTTCTATTCCACTACTTACTTTATTAGCAGTACCGCTGAGTGTCGTTAATCCGCGCCAAGGTAAGTTTGCCAAATTAGTGCCTGCCATCAGCTTGTATTTAGGTTATTTCATCTTATTGAATGCTGCAAAGTTTGCGATTGAGGATGGTAAAATTCCGCCTTCAATTGGCCTGTGGTGGATCCATTTAAGCGCTTTATTTATTGGCGGCTTTTTGATTATCAAAGGGCGACCGCTCGGCGCATGGTTAAAAGCAGTATTAACTAAGCGGGAGTTAGGCGCATGATGAAAACGCTTGATTGGTATTTAGGCCGCAGTGTTTTACAAACCACCGGTTTTGCTTTGATGGTCTTAGTTGGGATCAGTACCCTGATTAAATTTATTGAGCAGCTTAAATCAGTCGGTCGCGGAAGCTACGATATTGGAACTGCTTTGCTATATACCTTATATAGCATGCCTGATGATCTTGTGGTGTTCTTCCCAATGGCCGCTTTAATTGGTGGCTTAACGGGGCTTGGGGCACTTGCATCAAATAGTGAACTGGTGGTGATGCAAGCCGCCGGTATGTCGCGTTTGCAAATTATTCTCTCAGTAATGAAAACCGCAATATTTATGGCGCTTTGTATGATGGCATTAGGCGAGTGGGGCGCACCAGCGACACAACTTAAAGCGAAAGAAATGCGTAATCAAGCAATACATGGTGGTGATGTATTTAACGCTCAGCAAGGTGTATGGGCCAAAGATGGCAATAACTTTATTAATATAGAAGATGTTGACCAAAACGGCGTATTACATGGCGTGAACATGTATCATTTTGATAGTTCACTACAACTTACACAAATTACTAAAGCTCGCGAAGCGGTAGGCCGTAAAGACGGTTGGTTACTTCGAGATGTAAATAAAGTGCAACTCAGTGAAGAGTTGATCAGCACACAGCAGCAAAAAGAAGAGTTTTACGAATCACAACTTACAGCTGAAAAGCTGGGTGTCGTATCGGTAAAACCAGAGTCTCTGTCATTTACAGGGTTGTGGTCATATTTAGGTTATTTGAAACAAAATGAGCAAGATACTAGCACCTACGAGCTTGCTTTATGGCGTAAGATTATGCAGCCAGTATCGATAGCGGTGATGTTATTAGTGGCGCTGTCGTTTATATTTGGCCCACTGCGTACCGTGACGATGGGCGCGCGGATTGTAATGGGTGTAGTAACCGGTATTGCATTTCACCTAACCAATGAAATATTTGGTCCTGTGGTGATGGTGTATCAAATCCCTGCGATAATCGGGGCGACTTTACCAAGCATAATATTTATAGGTTTTGCGACTTACTTGCTTAATAAGCGAAATTGATAACGGGGAGCTAGCAGCCTAGCTCCTCATTGCTAATCTAAAGAACGATAAATTCGTTTGTTTTCTTCTTTTGTTAGCGCAACAACCTCGGTTTTAGACAGGTAATCTTGCAGCGCTCGTTTGTTTTTAAAATCAACTAATACCACTAAATTACCTAAGCCAAGTAATGCGGTTACGCTGCGAATAACGGCTTGTGGCCAACTAATTAGCTTACCATCGCGAGTTTGTACTTTTAAACGCCATGCGCGCATACCAATCGTTTGGCCACTCTTAGTCCAAAAATAGACAAAAAATATAATATTTACACCAACGAATAATGCACTGCGAATACCGTACAGCAATGGAGAGTCCTGAATTAAGGCGGCCGGATCTTCTGTCTGCATAATTAGATCTAAGCCAATTAACCCCTGAATGGCTGCAAAGTAAAGTATGGCAGTAAGCATAGATAGCGAAATCACAACTAAAGAGTCGTAAATTAAAGAGGCAAAGCGACGCCAAAAGCTCGCACGCGGAAATTCAGCAGACATAAACAAACTCACAAAGTTAATATGCGCGCTAGTTTAGCAAATAGCGAGACAAATACTAGCCGCACAGTTAGTAGCTTTTATGAGTGAATGTTAATGGTTGCTCAATTGTTAAGCGGTTGATCGTGGTTTTGTAAAAAACGCTTGCTGCTCCTCTTATTGTTTGTATAATGCATGGCATAGAGACAAAGACAGCTTGATAAGTCCTAGCTCTAAAGTGGTTTTTCTTTATCTTCTCATGTTAGAAGGTTAAAGAAAAATGATGCCAGCGTGATGAAATTGGTATACATGGGGGATTCAAAATCCCCTGCCGCAAGGCGTGCCGGTTCAAGTCCGGCCGCTGGTACCACTTTTAATAACCCTGACCACATTGGTCGGGGTTTTTTTATGCCTGAAATAAAGTGGTCAGTTGTTAGTTTATAGCCATATGATGTGGCAAACGATTAATACCGTATAATCTGCATTAATCGTTTGATTTTTAGTTAATTACTTCTGTATATACAGACGCTATCGCATAGTTTTAAGAATTGAATACTTTGTGTTACTGATTGGGCTATTTTTCCATCTGAGTATTTGTCTTGGTTGCTATGAGACCTTAAAAACCAATAGCCGGCTTTTTCCTTTTTGAAAAGTTTGTAGTTGATCACATCAACTTCTTCAGAATTATCGATACAACTGCTTATTGTTTCATCTTGACTACAAGGAGTTACGAAGCTCATGCTATTGTCTTCTTCAAACTGCCAACGGCCATTAGGGCCAAAAATACCACCGCTATAAACAATGGCTGTACCGTTATCGTGAGGCTCTATAACGGCATGTTTGTTGTTATTTAACAAGTTTAAATCGTTAACATAGAAGGTTTTCATATAATCTTCTTGAGTCGCATTATAGGTAGTATCTGCTTGGGCTAGATTAGCGTAAGAGTAGCTTGATTGTTTTTTGCTGGAGTAAAAATCGTCTACAGTAGCAATGCGATTATCGTAGAGTTTTACATAGCGTACATTTCTAGTTTCAATACCTATGGTGAATTCTAAAGTATCGCCCAAGTTGCTGAACGTAATATCATAAGTAGACTCTTCACCAGTAAGTGCGTCTTTCACTGAGTAATGTCCTGAAGTTTCTGAATCAACCGTGATAGGTGCATTGATTATTTTAAAGGAACTTCCATCAGCTAATTGCACACTTGAATACAATGGAGATAAGCCGAATAACACATCACCCGCTGAAAATTCAGGAACTGGCGCCTCTGCAACACCTCTAAATACTTTATAGGTTTTGCGATCAACAAGCTCTTTTTCAAGCTCAGGCCAATTAGCCGTATCTTGAGATGTTTGAGGGATAAAATGATAGGTGACTTCAAAAACAGCAAAATCATCTAAGCTTGCAATGAGTTCGGCTTGTTTTAATTGAACAGAAAAACTGATTTGTTGATATGAGCCATCAGTATTTTGAAACGTTTTTGTATAGTCTTGCCCAAATATACTATTACCTTTCTCTTCAGGCTCAATAAATTGATATATACCGTCAGTTAGAATTACATTCTCGTGAAATCCAGCTAACTGAGTGTAACCTTCTGCTTTAATCGCTACATTGGCAAAGAAAGTATATTTGAAGCCTTCTTCATTACCTAGTTGGCTTAGTCTAAGTGTTTGCTCTTGGCGTTGATCGCTATAAGTATCAAAACTAAGCGCTTTTTTCTCGCCCTTAATCAGGGTAAGCCAAGTGAACTCGGTTTCACTTGTGTACTTTTTAGCTAGGATAGAATTAGCTTTCTTAGCTAAAATCTCGAGAGGTATAAACTTTGAACGCATGCAATTTGCAATGCATTCAAACTCTTGAGTATGCAGTTCAACATCATCTGAGTTATTCCAGTTAAACATAAAGTTGTCACTCTCAATTTTTGCAAAACCTGTTTGGTCAGCTGAAAAATGAAATAGTGAGCTTGAGTCTGCTGTAGTCCACGTGCCGATTAATTCTTTATCTGCAAGTGTAATTGCTTCGCCAGGAAAGTTAACGGCATCATAGTGAACGTCAATACTTAGGTTAAACTGGTTCGACTCTTTACCATCACTAATTGATAGGTCAATTTGATGTTCAGCTATGTCAAAAAGAGTAGGCGAAGCACTGAGCGTTAGTGTATTTTCACTTAGTTCATAGCTTAGCCAATCAGGTTTGTTTATTACAGAGACAGTTACTGTGTCGTTGTCTTTATCGCTTACAGTAAGTGCATGTTCTAAACTAGATCCCGCAGCGAGTTCAAAACTGAACTCACCCGCTATAGTAGGTTTGTTATTTGGTGCTTTTTGTTGTTCTTCAGAGCTACTTCCCCCACCACAGGCAGAAAGTAGTAAGGTTAAAAGGCAGACAGCTGTTGTTTTTAGTTTCATCACTAATTTTCCTTAATATTTTATGCGATTATATCAGATGGTTAATTTGATTGGACCAAACGTAGGTAAAGTTAAGAAGGAAATGCTTTAAGTCATTAAGCGCTTTGTTGAAGATTCTTCTATTGAAGTTTTGCTACTAAAGCTAGTTATATGAATGCCTAGTTAAATGAATACAAAGGCTTAAACAAATGATAAAAAAGTTAGGCAATCCTAATTAAATCATAGCAAAGCAAGTCGACACTGTTTTTCAACGTTTTTATAAACGTGAAGCGGACCAAATTGGTCGGTTTTTTATGCCTGAAATAAAGTGCTAAGCCATAAGCTTTGGCGAGAGCTTGAAGAAGGGTAGTAATGACGCTGCTTGGTGAATTATTAAATGACATTCAACTGGATTGAATGCCATTTAATAGAAAAACTATTTTTAATCAGCTTAGTCGATTAGACTCACTTTGCATTGGTAGGTATTATCACCCACTGAAAAACTGCCTTTGCCATTCCATTGGTTATCAACGCCAAAGCTTGCCGTAAAAGGTGACTGGTAACTACCAATTGCAGGTGGTGGAAAAGACACCACTGCTTGACCTGTTAGCGCGCCAACTTTAGTTACATCATTATAGCCAGTTGCATGCATATGGCCCGATGCGCTAGCGGTGAAATGAGGTGAATGCTGCGTTCCTTCTTGGATGCTGCCATTCGCTCGACCATTTAATGAACCTGTTTTTGGATCTACAGCAAACTGAATTTCCATAGAGCCACCACCAACAACACCAGATTGAAATTGTAATTTAACGAGATATAAGCTTTCATCAGACATTTTCTTGTTCCTTTTGTAGATTGCATTCGCACTGTTATATGGATACTAAGTAACCGAGTGAAATTGTAGAATGACCACCACAAAAGACATATTACAGCGTATTACATGAAGTTGAGTTTGAGGGCGTACAGGTTTTTTTATCGTTGTTTTTTAGAATAGGGGCTGCTTTTACAAAGTATTCGCTGATTAAACTAAATGTTCTTTTTAGTATTTCTTTTCGAAGCTAGCTACACTGGCAATAGTATTGTTGCGACTGCACCTTGGTGTTTTTCTTTATTCGCTAAGCTCAAACTACCATGATGCTGCTCTATCACGTTGCGACAAAAGCTTAGACCAATCCCTTGACCTTGTTGTTTAGTGGTGTAAAACGGCACGAATATGTTATCGGGGTTGGCAAGGCCTTGGCCGTTATCATCAATGGTGATGCAGCTTACTTTTCCTTGCTTATGCACACCTAATGTTACTTTAACGGGCGGGGTGCTTGCTTCGATGGCATTTTTTATTAGATTGATCATGACTTGATGAATAAACGTGCGGTCGGCCTTAAAAGTTGCGGCGTCTGTTACGCAGCTAAATGCAACGTCAGGGTATATTGCGCACACTTGTTTTAAAAATGTGTCGGTGTCTATTGCTACTATATTAAGTGCCAGTGGTTTATTTATATCGCCATAGCGCGTGACAAATTCATTAAGATAATTACAGCGCTCACTTATAACATTAAGTGCTTGTATTTGTCGTGGCTCGGTGAGCTTCACGGCGAGATTTTCAGCCATTGCAGTAACTGGTGTGAGTGAGTTGCGAATTTCGTGACCGAGTACGCGAATAATTTGCTGCCATGCTTGCAGTTGGCTTTCGCGAAGGGCTGAGGTGATGTCGATCATAACAATAAGTTGATGACAGCTGCCTTGCTCTATAAATTCACTGTGGCGTATTTGCCATTGCTGGGCTGTAATAACATCGCTAAATTGCCAATGTGCGTCTTGCTTTGTAAGCCCTAATTGTTCAGCGCTTGCATAGCGTAAGGTTTGCCATTGAGTCTGTTTAAATTCGCTAAACGCATTATTGGCATAACTGAGCTTATTATATTGATCGAGCACCATGATCGGCACATTAAAATGCTCAATTAATTGGTACACCAAAAAAACATGCTGATCGTATCGCGACTTCTTTTTAAATAACTCTTCACTTAACTCAATCAAGCTTTGTTGTAATTGGTGAATACTCCCCGCCTGATAGCTGGGCTTAACGAGCTGGTTATAATCTTCGTTTAAAATGGCATCTAGGTGGGCGTAATTGCGGTTAAAGCTGTTGATCACTTTTTTATAGGTACGAATAAACAGCTTAAGATAAATAGCTAAAAATAGGATTGAGATAACGGCAGAAGTAACAACAGATAAAGCAAAATATTGGCCAATAAAATAGCACCCCAACGCTGCTAAAGTGCTACTAAAAAATGCAAAGCCAATTAAACTGCGTTCCAGCGATGAGTGATAAAGACAACTAAGTGTCATACTGCTTTTCATACGGTAATCCCGTATTTTTCAAGGCGACGATACATAGAAGATTTACCTAAACCTAATAATTTAGCGGCGTTAGGAATATGGCCTTGGGTCTGCTTGAGGGCTAAATCAATTAATTGGCGCTCTGCGTGCTCTAGTGTCATTAGTGGTAATGTGTTATTGATTTGACTGCTGTGCAGGTTTAAGTCATCGGCGGTCAATGTGTCGGTTGTTGCTAACAATATTGCCCGTTCAATCACATGGCTTAGCTCGCGTACATTGCCCGGCCAAGTATAGTGGTTTAATTCCTGTTTAGCGCATTCACTCAATGTAAGTATGGTGCTTGAGTATTTTTTAGCATGTAAATTTATAAAGTGCTCGCACAAAGGCACTATATCTTCAATGCGTTCGCGTAGTGGCGGTATTACAAACTCCAAAGTGTTTATCCGATAGTATAAATCTTCTCTAAACTGGCCTTGTTTTATCAGTGTGGCAATATCGCCATTGGTGGCACTGATCAAGCGTACATTGGTTTTTTTAGTGTGACTCGCGCCAACCATCTCAAACTCTTGGCTTTCGAGTACCCGTAATAATTTTGCTTGTTGTGGTAGTGGTATATTGGCTATTTCGTCTAAAAATAAACTGCCGTTATCGGCCAGTTCAAAGCGGCCAATGCGCTCATTTTTAGCATCAGTAAACGCACCTTTTTTATGACCAAACATTTCGCTTTCAAATAACGATTCAACAATAGCCCCCATATTCACTGCAATAAACGGTTGTGTATGGCGCGTTGACTGCTGATGAAGCCATTGTGCTAATTGGCTCTTACCCGTACCATTTTCACCGGTTAGTAAAATGTTAGCATCGGTTTTAGCCACCTTAGCTAACTGACTTATCAGTTGTTGCATAGCGTGTGACTGATACACAAATGCAGGCGAGGCACGATCGTTAAGCTGTTGCAGCAACTTTTGATTTTGTTTGTTTAACTTTTTAAGTGTGAGTTGCTGATCGAGCAATTTTAATAAGCGCTGGTTTTGCCATGGCTTTTCAATAAAGTCACACGCACCGTGTTGCATAGCGCGAACCGCTAGATCTACGCTCGACCACGCAGTCATTGCGATGACAGGGATATCTAACTGTTGTTTATGTAAGTGCTGTAAAAACGCCAAACCTTCGTCACCTGATGTGGTGTCGCGGGTAAAATTCATATCGAGCAAAATAAGGTCAATCGCTTGGCTATCTTTAACTACTGCTTGCGCGCTAAAAGGTGAGTCGCATTCGAGCACTTGGTAGCCGTTATCTTCTAAAATAAAGCGCGCGCTTAGGCGGATTTCGGGGCTATCTTCAATGATCAAAATAGTGGCAGGCATAAACTTCCAAATAGGTGAATAAGCACAGGTTGATTGTAGCGTATAGCGATTTCTATGCCAGTGATTTTATTGCTGTATTTCAGCTTGTTAGCTATTTAAAGATGATTTTACTAGGTGTTTCAGTCCGATTGCGGACTGTTTGAGTCCGGTTTCAAGGTTGAGATATGTGGTGCAACGAAAGCGCAAGACCATGGCCAGTCTCAAATTGATACTGAGGAGTCCGGTATCGCCGCTCAATAAGAATTTTTAAATAGTACATACTTGTAATTGTTTGTATTTATTGATTTTTAATGTTGGCACGTGTTTCGCTATAGCTTAGATATACAAAGCATAATGCGGTGCAATATGGACATAGTAAAAACAAAAGTAGTCAAGCAGTTATCGCTTTGGCATAAGCTAATTTTATTACTGGCTGTTATTTTAATTGTGGCAGTGATTTATCAGCGCAGCAGTCAAGTAGGTGTGTCAGTATTGCGCAGTAATATTATTATTAGTGATGTACGCCAAGGCGCGCTTGCGATTACGGTTACAGGTTATGGTGAACTTAAATCTGCGCAGCAGCAATTGCTTACGGCAAAAACGTTGGCCACTGTGCAGGCTATTTTATTAAAACCAGGCGCAATAGTGACCAGTGACTCAGTGATTGTGCAGTTAGCCAATCCAGCGCTTGAGCAACAGCTCGAAAATGCGCAGCAAGAACTTAATAAACTCAATGCTAACTTACGCCAGTTAAGATTAAACAATACTCGCGAGTTATTAAACGAGCGCTCTCATGTGGCGCAAAGCCATGCCGCTTACGAAAATGCCAAACTAAAATTAAAAGCTGAAACCAGTTTGGTTGAACAGGGCATAGTATCAACGCTTAATTATCAGCGTAGCGTGTTAGACGAGCAACAACTTCGCCAGCAATTAGCAATAGCTAAGCAACGTTCAGAGCAACTAAAAGCCGTACACATAGAATCTGAAAACATTCAGCTTGAGCAAATTAAACAGCAACAAGGGTTAGTAGTTATGGCACAAACACAATTGGCCAATCTATCTGTAGTAGCGGGAATGGATGGGGTATTACAGCGTTTACCGATTGAGCTTGGGCAAAGCGTAAATGCAGGGCAAGAAATTGCGCTTATCGGCTCGGTTGATTCGTTAATTGCAATTATTCAAGTACCACAAAATCAAGTAGATGATATTCGGTTAGGGCAGCTCGCAGAAGTAGATACACGCCGCGGTGTTGTTATGGCAAAGGTGTCACGCATCAGCCCTGTGGTGAGTAATAATACAGTAGAGGTAGAGTTATCGTTGCCTAAAGAGCTCCCTGAAAATGTTCGGCCGCAATTAACCGTCGATGCCAATATTAAGGTCGCACAGCTAAAAGATGTTACTTATATCGAGCGCCCAGCAAACGTAAAACCGCACAGTGTAAGAGATCTGTATCAGGTAAACTCACAGCAGCAAAGCGCACACTTGGTTGATATCAAATTTGGTCGCGAGGCTGGGCGCTTTATCGAAATACTAAGCGGCGCACAGTTAGATCAGCAATTGATTATTTCAGATTTAACCAACCTTACTCGCAGCAATAGCGAAATTCTAATTAACTAATGAACAGGATAAAAATAATGACAGAGCAAAAAATAACGAACACCCAAGCCGATGTCGTATTAGCAATGAAAGGAATTAGTAAGGTATTTGAAACCCAAGAGTTACAAACCTATGCACTGCGTAGTATTGATTTGTGTATTTATCGCGGTGAATACTTGTCGATATCGGGGCCATCTGGCTGTGGTAAATCAACATTACTTTCATTATTGGGTTTACTTGATATGCCAACCAGCGGTGAATATTTAATTGACGGTAAAAACGTTTCTGCACTTTCGCTGAATCAGGCTGCTGAAACTCGCAATGCAAAAATAGGATTTATTTTTCAATCATTTAATTTAATTGATGAGTTAAGTGTGTTCGACAACGTGGCATTACCACTGCGTTATCACCACTGTAAACCAAACAAGCAAATAATTGCTGAAAAAGTAAAAGCGTGCCTTGAAAAAGTAGGGCTTGGGCATCGTATGAGTCATAAACCTAACCAATTATCTGGTGGACAGCAGCAACGCGTGGCGATAGCCCGAGCGCTGGTGACTGAACCGGCAATATTATTAGTTGATGAGCCAACGGGTAATTTAGACTCAAAATCGGGAGATCAAGTTATGCATGTATTAAGTGAGCTACATGCAGCCGGCACCACTATTTGCATGGTGACACATGACCCGCGTTACTGTGATATGGCTACAAGGCAACTAAAGCTATTGGATGGTGAGATGCTAGGGGCTGTGGGTATAAAAGATCAGCTAAGTGCTTAAATAACCTGTTTAGTGAGAGTAAAATGGAATATCCAAAAATAATAAAACGTCAATGGCTATTAAGGGATAACTTAACGGAGTGCCATAATGACTTATAATTTAAAAAATGCATTACTTAATATAACTAATCATAAAGTTTACAGTTTAAGTGTTGTAGCGACGTTAAGTATTGTTTTAGCTGCATTAATTACTGTATTAACACTTGCCTATATTATGCTGTTAAAACCATTGCCATACCCTGAGCAAATGCGGTTAGTAAAAGCTGAATATGCTCAAATAGACCAAACCGGGGCGCTTAATACCCGCGCTTTTAATTACCCTGCACTGATTGATTTATATAAAAATCATAAATTATTTGAGCAAGCTGCGTTGGTGTATTACGGTGAACAACGCCTTGATGATGTAGCGGGCTTACCCATAGTAAACACCTCATTTGTTACCCCTCAGTGGTTTGAAATGTTTGCAATTAAGCTACATTTAGGACGAGGTTTTACGCAAACTGAAGCTCTTGATAGTTTTAACCCCGTTGCCGTTATAAGTTATCGAACATGGCAAAATGACTTTGCCAGTAAAGAAAACATAATAGGTCAAACACTTAGTGTGGGCGCTCAGCAATTCAAAATTATAGGTGTGGCTGCAGCCAACTTTAAATCGCCTGCACTTATCAAAACAGGGCAGGTCACTGACGTATGGTTGCCGTGGGATTATAATTTAACCTCTGCAGAGGCTAAACCATTTTGGTGGAACCGTTACTCGCGCAGCCATTTTGTGGCTAAATTACCAAGCGATGTAAGCATTGAGCAGGCGAGTAAAAGGTTATCGCAGTATGTGGATGATGTATGGCAACAGCATATTACGACCGAAGCATTCTTTGCAGGTTGGCATATCGAACTTGAGCTAAACACCTTGCAAACAGTAATATTAAAAGAGACACCGCAGAATATTTATTGGCTCATTTTAGCTGTAACGGGATTGGTTATTATTGCCTGTGTAAACATTAGTAACGTGTTTATTGTAAGAACTGCAGCGCGTAAACACACATTAGCACTGAGTGCGGCGCTGGGCGCAACACGGTTTACTTTGTTTAAACAGTTTTGGCTGGAGGTTGCCTTACTAATAGCCTTAGCAAGTATAATAGGCCTTGCGTTAGCGGCGATTTTTTTAGCAACCTTAAGCGATTTTGCCATGGCAATATTACCGCGCGCCAATGAGCTTTCTATTAATGCAGTATCATTCCTTATCACACTGGTTAGCGGCTTAATATTAACGACGCTGTTCGCTTTTTTATGTACGCGAATAGTAAATTACCAACAACTGATAAGTAGTTTAAAGTCAGCAGGAAAAGGGACGACAGTGCAGGTGGGCAAGCGCGTATGGCAAGGCTTGGTCGCTTTTCAAGTAGCTGTAGCGTGTACATTATTGTTTATTAACTTTTTAGTTTTTAGCGTTAATAAAAGTAATATTGACGAGGCTTTCACACTGCCACTTGAGCAATTAACGAGTTTAAAGGTTAATGTAGCAAGCCATGTAGCGGCTGATAGAGACAAAGCAAATCAGCTATTAGAGCAAGTAGCTAACGAGCTTGCTTTACTGCCAGAGGTTAGGCAAGTAAGTCGTTCATCATCACCTATAAACGATAATTTAATTACTTGGTCATTGGTTGAGGTAGCAAGCAATCAAAACGTATTACCTTATGGTAAATCAGTTGATGAGCAGTATTTTTCATTACTTAAACAACCCGTATTACAAGGACGTGGTTTTACAAACGAGGATACTAAAAGTAATGCGAATGTTATTATTATTAATGATGTACTAGCAGAAAAATTATCAAATGATGGTAATGCATTGGGTATGCATTTGAGTTTTGATATAACTTCAGGGCGCGAAAATGATTTAGTAATAATAGGCATAGTTAAAACAATGCTTATACCGGGGAAAACGTCGCTTGAGCCTAAAGCTTATTTGACTCGTGCTGGTTATAATTCATTTATTATCGAGTTTAAAAATGCTCAGCACTTAACAAAAAATACGCTTAACACCTTATTACAATCTATTGATTCAGGCTTATCAGTTCATCAATTAGCGCCATTAAATGCACAGCGCGATACAGCACTGTTTCGTCAATATGTAGTATCGGCGACAACGCTGATGATCATTGCTGCCACTATTGCCTTAACCAGTATTGGTTTGATAGGTATTATGCGCTACTCAGTGTTATTAAGGCGTGCTGAAATTGGTATTCATTTGTGTGTTGGCGCAAAGCCACTGGCATTGTTTTTGTTAGTATTTAAGCAAAATGGCAGCGCAATCGTAACGGGTATAATACTCAGTATTGCGTTATTGCTGGCTTTACAACAACCACTACAACTGATTGCGGATGGAGTACCGCAAATTATGCAGCTTGGTATGTTATTCATGACTTTATTGTTTGTAATTAGCCTTGGCGCACTGGCGTGTTATTTACCTTTAAGTGCCCAGCTAAAGCGCCCTGCAATTTACGGTGTACAAGGATCACAACAGTAAAGTGTGTAGTTTAGGAGGGACTGATTGAGTAAAAGGCTTAAATCAGCTCCTTCAACTAGCTCTTTTAAAAACACTTTATAAAATTTGGCACGTTGATAAGTTAATAATAATTATAAAGATGGTACGGGCTGAATGTTATTATCTGCAGTCTATACAACTAAAAATGCTACAACAGGGATTTCAGTCAATGATTGCAAAGTTAGATAATGCAAATGAGGCAGTCGCAAAGCAAATTTACACCACCTTTCAACGCTCTTATAAAATAGAAGCTGAATTAATAGGTACGCAGAATTTTCCGCCTTTATCGCGCACTGTTAATGACATACACAATTCGCAAACGCTTTTTTATGGATTTTATGACGATACTCAGCTTGCAGGGGTTATTGAACTGGTAATTATCAATGAGCGATTAGAAATTAATAGCTTAACGGTTGACCCAAAGCATTTTAGAAAAGGCATCGCCGATAAGTTAATCCGCTATGCGTTAACTAACTTTATTGAAACAGCATCAACAGCGATAGTTGAAACCGCAGTAGTTAACGAGCCCGCTATTAAGTTATATAAAAAGCATGACTTTGTTGAGTTTAAAAGATGGACGCCCGAACACGGTATTGAAAAGCTGGCCATGCTTCGAACTGGCATTGTTTGATTCAAAAGCCACAGTGTAAAAAACGTTGTAAATTCAATTTCTTTTCAATTATTAGTTTAACTAGCAAATACTTATCGAAAGGTAACCAACGGTTGTTATTTTGTTATGCCAATCACTTAAGTTTATTTTAAGTTTTACTGTTTACGCTTAACCAACCATATTTAAACATGATTTTTGAAATACAAATTTTATGTTTTAGATCACTAAATACTTAGTAACGATAGGTTACTGTATGTGGAGTATTTAATACGTACAAGGGTAGAGGTTACCTCTTCAAGCTCTCAAAACATAAGAGGTAGGTTGAGACGTTTCATTTTTCGAGAGGCATTATGAATTTAAAAAACACGACAACTCATTACAATACGCTCTCCATTGCTTTGCATTGGCTTATGTTCATATTGATAGTCGCTGTTTACGCAAGCATTGAACTGCGCGAATTATTCGACAAAGGGACTACAACCCGAGATGCCTTTAAAATGTGGCATTTTATGCTTGGTTTATCGGTTTTAGCTTTAGTAAGCGTTAGGCTAATTGCTCGCATAGTAGGTGGTTCGGCTCCTGATATAAAACCAGAACCAGCTAAGTGGCAAAATAACCTGGCCAAACTAGTGCATGTTATTTTGTATGGGTTCATGTTTGCTATGCCTATTGCGGGATGGTTAATTTTGAGCACGGCAGGCAAACCAATTCCGTTTTTTGGTCTAGAGCTGCCGCCGTTGGCCAGTAAAGATTTAGACTTGGCTAAAACCATCAAAGAGCTGCATGAAACCGCAGGGGAAGTTGGTTATTACTTGATTGGATTACATGCAGCCGCCGCCTTATTCCACCATTATGTTTTATCTGATAATACGGTTGCAAGAATGCGTTTGCCGAAAAAATAACAGCGAATAAAAATTTAAAAAAGGGAGATTCAGTCTCCCTTTTTTAATTTTGCTACTTTCTGTTTGACTGAACGCTATTGCCACTTTGACGAAGTTCGGCTAAGAGTGATAGCCAGACATTGAAATTGACTAAATATAATAGCTAATTAAGTGGTCAAACTGTTGTTTGCGCACATATTCAAGGATATGTGCGGCGCGCGTATATTGTTTCATTTAGCTTTGCTTAAAGATTATAGAAAACTTAGTGATAGTAATATCTTAGCTAATTTGTTGAAACTGTGTAAAGTATACATATGAGTGTGGTCGGAGCAGAAAGAACCGCCCTTCGCGCACTATAAAATTGTTGAACACTCAAAGGAGCCATGTACCTTGGATTTAGAATTTTGGAAATTAATAGGTAAAGGATTGATTGAACTCGTCAAGGTATCCGGGCCATACGTTGTAGCAGTTTTAGGAGCTGTATTTGGTTACTTGGGAAATAAGAATGCTAAGGAAATATCAATAAAAGTAGCTGAATTACAGAGCGACAAAGATTTAAGCCTACAGCGAGAGACTCATCGTTTTGAAGATGGAAAGCGTGTTGCTGAAATTAAAAAGGATATTATCGATCGAGTAGTCAAAGAGATAGAGCCTATCTATAGCAATACGTTATCGCTTATAAAAGCGTACTACTCAATGTGTAGCTCTGGCGATTCATTCAATAAACAACTATTCGAACAGATGATACGCGATAGATTCTTTGCGGATGTAAAGCTTCAGGATAAAGCTGATTCTTCCCTGGCTAGGGTCTCAGCATATGTAAGTATTTTAGCCGACGCCAATATGTCAATGGAGCTAATCAAACTGCAAAACTGCATTTCAGCTTGTACAGGTATTGTTGAATGGGATGATACTAATTGGAACGATGAGCATTCTGAGAAAGTGAGAAAATTGATGGAAGAAATTCAGCTTACTTACATGGCATTGTTCATTAAGCTTGGCAAATCAATCCAATGAGTGTTAACAAGCGCAAGCACTCGGAACAAACTTTCGCTGCACTTCAATTTGTCCGGCGTTGCGGGCGTTATAACTACATAAGATTATGAGCGTAAAACTTTTAGAATTAGAAGAAATTCTTACACATGTAATGATGGATCTTACTACAGCTGTAAATGTATTAAGAGACTATGAGGCTAGAGCAGGGTTTAGAGAACCAAGTAATGTAGTGAAAAGGCAATGTGTATGGCGCCTTTGTATTTCGGCAATAGTTTTGAATTGCTCAAAGTACATGGAAGTTAACGAAAAGTACGGTAAATACTTCAAAAAGGAGCTACATGAATACACCGAACTGAGAAATAAATTTTATAACGAGCTTAATAAAAATACATCGATTAAAAAGCTAAGAAATTTCACAATTGCTCATGTTAGTAATAAAGCGGACTACCTGAGTGCTGATGAAGTTCAGAATGAAATTGTATCTATGTTTGGCGGTAATCATGCAACTGAATTCCTTGATTGGCTGTGTCCAGAAGATATCGATAAAACAGATAAAAATAAAAGTTTAGTAGGGGTACTTGAACAACTTAGAGATGCATTGTCGAAGAAGTTATAACAAACGCTTTAACCCAAAGGACGCAAAAAAAGCAGGCTTGCGCTCCTTCGTCGCTAATTTTAGTCTGCTATTTTGCGCTGGTTAAGCGAGCGTTGGTAAATTGAATCATGAGCACTTGTGAAGTAAATCTTGGGGCATCAGACATCATAGCGATAAGCGCAGTTCTTATTGCTGGACTGTCAGCTATTTACGCGAGGTGGGCGTGGTGCGAGTCAAGAAGGTCGAATGAAATCTCGCTGTCTGGGCATAGAAAAGAAATCTACGACGCATTCTTCGAGATTAAAATGCACATGCAGCAGAAGGCTGAATTTGCCCAGTTAAGCGAAGTATCTAAACTCTTTTATCCATCACGGAATGCAAGCTTGTATTTGCGTGATGAATTAGCAAATCAGATTTCGAGCTATTACGAAGCGTGCTTTTGGGTAGCTGATATACATCGAAGCACTGGTGGCCTTACCACTGAAAGCATGGATAAATGTCGACTACATTTGGAAGCTGAGGAAGATCTAGCACCCAAGATCGATTCTGCTCTTTCTAGGCTAATCAAGAAGATAAATGATTAACAAATGTAGACCGTCGGTCAAATTACTCGCTGTGCTCGCAATTTACAGCAGCTACAGGCGTTATGTGTTTCATTGGTACTGGAGTTTTAAATGTTACTTGAGTTAGTACATAGGTTTGGAGCTGCTTTTTTATTAGAGCTAGAAGACGCTCAATTTTTGGGTGCTGAATTAAGCTCTTTTCCTGACGGTTCTTGTGAAGTAACGAGTCAGATGCTCGCGCTGTATTTAGACTTTCAAGGTGTCAGTAACGTTGTTTATACTAGAAACCAGACAAACTCTCTAAAAGTAGGGTCTGTTCATTATTGGGTTATCGCCGATAACACTATAATCGATTTAACAGCTCATCAATTTGAAGAGTTCAAAGGTGATTGCTTCTTACCACTAAACTCCGAGTTTCATGGAAAATTTGAGCAATTGTCTGTATCTAAACCAGATATAAGTAGCTTGTACCGGCCGTTTAACGGTGAAAGCTATGAAACTTTTTACCTCAATGTTACTAAGCGCATACAAAACACCTAACACATATAAGCCTTAGTTTTATCAATAGGCATTCGTATCCTTTTTGGACGTTTGAAGGCCAACTCTAACTCAATAAACAAATTCGTTTACTTCGTCTGTCGATGCGGCTGTTAAGCAAGTAGCTTACGGCAAACACATATAGAGGCGCTTTTATAGCAGCCAGGTTTTTCCCCATATCCTTTTGGGGTCGCTGGGGCACTACGACCAAATGGATTTAGAAGGTAGAGCAAAGCAGTATGCCAGAGCCGAGACATTCATCGGTTAACTTCATCATGGCACTACTCAAGAGGGCTGGTTTCATCAATCGAATATGTCAGTCTAGTTTAGTCTAATTTTAATCTACAGGCTCGTTAGCTGTGTTTCCTAAATTGCTTACTCAGTGCTACTATAGTGATACATTTTTGTGGAGGTTATTATGAGAGTAGAGTTAGTAACAACATTGAAACGCCAAGCGACGAAAATATTATCTGAGCTACATTTAACTAAAGAGCCCGTATTAATCACCGAACATGGGCAACCGTCAGCGTATCTTGTTGATGTTGATGACTTCGAATTCATGCAAAAACGTATGCAAATCCTTGAGGCATTAGCTAAAGGTGAGCAGGCAATAAGTAGAGGAGAAACTACGTCAAATATTGAAGCTAAAGAGAAAATGAATAAATGGCTGAAATAATCTGGACAAATCCTGCTCTGGAAGATTTAAACGATATCGCTGAATATATTGCATTGAGTAACTTGCTGTCAGCTAAAAAGTTGGTGGTGAAAATCTTTGCTAAAGTTGAACGCCTTGAAGATTTCCCTGAATCAGGGAAAACACCGATTGAACTATCAAATCTGAATTATCGTGAAGTGATAGTTAATCCTTGTCGTATATTTTACAAAATAGACAATGATAAGGTTTTTATTTTACACATAATGAGACAAGAGCGTGATTTACGTAAGTTCTTGTTGCAAATGTAGCTTACATTAATCGGGTAGCCTGAGCTCTTTCAACATCACCCATATGCGCTTTTTATTTACAGTAAGTGCAGTGGGCGGTTCACCTCCTGTAATCACGATGTACTGATAAGGCTAGGCACTTACCACATAAAATAAGCCACTCAAACACCTGCAAAAATGCCAATTAAAACAACACCAAGCCCTCTTTTTATATTTTACGTGAAAGCCAGTCGTCGATTGAATCAAAATAGCAACTGGGCTATGGTTGAACCATCAATAAAAATAAATTAAAAACGAGTTATTTTGCAGGCTCGTTATAAGCCAAGGGGGCAAAGTGGAAATCAAGTACTGGTTCATTATTTTAGCAGTAGTAGCTCTATTAAATTTAGTTGTATCTATTTACTTGGCAAAGAGAGATGATTTAGAGGTTTTTCAAAAAGCAGCTCAAATTATTCTTGTTTGGTTAATTCCAATATTTGCTGCTATTGGATTATGGTTATTTCACAGGTCACAAGATGTTCCTCCTCGTTCATCAAAGCCTTTAGGTGGTGGCTCAAGTAGCAGTTCAAATATCACAGGTAGCGGTGATTAAAATGCTAATAACAAGCAATTAGGATCGGCAACGTCCGTTCATGGCACTCTGTCGCCATAATAATTCTTACAGGTCAAAAGACTGCTATTTTAATTTAAGTCGATTTAGCTACGGCTAACTTAACCAACTGTAGTTATATTAAAAAAATATGCTTGACTTAAATTAACGGCACTTTTATTTTTTCGTTGCTCGTTGCTCGTTGCTCGTTGCTCGTTGCTCGTTGCTCGTTGCTCGTTGCTCGTTGCTCGTTGCTCGTTGCTCGTTGCTCTTTGCTCGTTGCTCGTTGCTCGTTGCTCGTTGCTCGTTGCTCGTTGCTCGTTGCTCGTTGCTCGTTGCTCGTTGCTCTAGCAGCTTTTTATTTATTCGGGTATCATTTGCGCAACTTTGATTATCAGTTGCTATTTATGACCACGTTAAGTGCTAAGGAAAATATTCAAGCCATTGTTAAGGCGATTAAAGCTGAAGAAGCTAAACTTCGTCAAAAGCACCCGTTATTAGCCCATCAAAATACTATCGGGATGGCTATTTTATTATTATCACTCAGTGCGTTAATTGGCGTTGGTGCACTTTATTACTTCGCTATTATCCCTGCGTGGCTGTGTATTATTTTAGCAGCCATTGCAGCGTCAATTTCCCACGAGCTTGAACACGACCTGATCCATAAACAGTACTTTAGTAACCAGCCTTTTCTACATAACTTTATGATGCTAACAGTGTGGCTAATGCGCCCAAATACTATTAGCCCATGGTATCGCCGTAAAATGCATTTACATCATCATAAAGTGTCGGGTACTGAGCAAGACTTAGAAGAGCGCTTAGTGGGTAATGGCATTAAAAAGCCATTGTTACGGGCGTTGGTAATTGTTGATGGCTTACTCGGCTTGTTAATTAACGCTAAACGTTTTAGTAAAGAAATCAAAGGGTTTAGCTTTTTTAAGGTATTTAACGCAGGGTTTCCGGTTACCACAGCGTACTTTGCTATTTTATACAGCGTAATTGTGTTCCATTTAGTTGATTTATTTACCCCACTTGCGGCTAATTCGCCGGCGTTGTTGCTGGACATTATGGCGGTGTTTGAGTTTTTAATGGTGGTGTTGATTGTGCCTAATATTGTGCGTTCAAGTTCATTAAATTTTGTGACTTCATCAATGCATTACTATGGCGGCGTTAATAACATGCTGGAGCAAACGCATGTTTTAACGAGTCGCTTGTTCGCACCGTTTAACTTGTTTTGTTTTAACTTTGGCCATACCCATACGATCCACCATTTTGTGCCGAATCAACCGTTTTATTTACGCCAAATGATCAGCAAGAAAGTACTTGAGGTAATGAAAAAACACGGTGTTCGCTTTAACGATTTTGCTAGCATCAAACAAGCAAATCGCTATCAAGCTTCTTAATATCAAGATACAAATTACTAATTGACCTCAAGTTAAGTTAAGGTTTTAAAGTCGTTATCTAACTCAATATTTAGGTAACGACTATGAACCTTAATCAAATCACTTTACCTGTCTGTGACATCGAAAAAGCAAATCAATTTTACCTGGCCATGGGCTTTACACAAATTGTAAAAACGGATCATTACTCACGCTTTGAGTGCCCTAATAAAGCTACATTTTCTTTATTATTAACTGATGATGTGTTTAGTAATGGTGCGGTTATATATTTTGAAAGCGCAGAACTAGAAAAGTGGGTCGCCTCCTTAAAAGCTAAGGGCTTTGAGTTTGAATCAGTGATCACCGTGCAGCGTTATTTATGGCGAGAAGCGGTGTTAAAAGACCCATCAGGCAATAAAATTAAACTTTATTGGGCGGGGTGTAATCGGCTGAATCCATCATGGCGAGTTGAAGTTACAGATTGATCGTATTCTTGCTATGTCGGGTATAAAGATATTTTGTAGAAGAGTCTGTTATGTTTGATAGTAGCCAAGTGTCTAGAATTATCGAGATGGCATGGGAAGATCGCACGCCATTTGAAGCCATTGAAAACCTTTATGGTTTAAATCATTCCCAGTTAGTTAGTTTTATGCGCGACAATATCTCATCGGGTTCGTTTAAAGTCTGGCGCAAGCGCCATGCTGGCCGTACAACAAAACATTTAAAATTACGCAATCCCGCTATTATGCGCAGCCACTGTAAAACCCAGTATAAAAACCGTTAATGACCTAAACGTTTGTTGAAAATACAAGGGAAGTTGGCGTAAAGTGATACCACTTTAGTTAGTTAAAATTCTATGTAGGGATCTTAAATGCAAATTACCGGACGTTGTCATTGTGGTGAGGTTACTTACCATGCTGAAGTTGATGAAAATAAAGTAATAAATTGTCATTGTACTGATTGCCAAATTATCGCAAGTTCCCCATTTCGCACTGTGGTTATATCACATCCTAACGCGGTTACGTTTACTGCAGCTGCGCCGAAAGAATATATAAAAACAGCCGAAAGTGGTAATAAGCGTGCACAGGGATTTTGTGGTAATTGCGGCACCTCTTTGTATGCAACGTCAGTCGGTGATGGCGATAAAATTTATGGCCTACGTATTGGGGCTATTGAGCAGCGTGAGCAACTTATTCCTAAAGCACAAATTTGGTGTCGTTCAAGCCCATCTTGGTTAAAAGAGCTAAACACTATAACTGGCTTTGATACTGTGCCTTAAGCGTCTAATTTCGTAATGTATATTACTACTATGCGCGCTCTAACAATTTTGCAAAAGATAAATTAGCGCGCATTGCTACGTTTATATCTGCTTTAATAGCCAGTGAATTGATCACGGCATTTATGTGTGCTGCTTCAAATTGCGAATCAAGACATGTAACTAAATGGGCTTGAAGCAGAGCTTGAAAATTATCTTCCACTGCCAATGCCCCCAGCTTTATTGCCAAGTAACAGTGATGAGAAAGCCTGCTTTGGGCGCTGTTTATTTTAGTCGTGGATAGGTGTTCAATTTCTTGCTCAACCAATGCTGTACGATTTGGCTGTCTTTGCAAACATATTTGTTTTAGCACGTTTAGGCTATTTAACGCCCGAGGGGCACCAATGTAGGTAACCATATAAGAAAATGCACTATTAAGCTCATCAATGGTATGTCCTTTATCTAAGGCTTCGTTCAACAAGTTTTTTAGACGATATAACTCCCCCATTGCTGCAAGTGCGGCAATAGCTGCAACAAACGGGTATTTTGTGTGGTTATTTACTTTAAGCATAATGTCTCTTTAAAAATTAAATTGTTAAAAAGCAAAAATATCGCAGTAGGTAAGCTTTACCTTAGGCTGCTTAATTTGCTGTTTAAAATAGTGCGTAGAGAAGTGAATTATTTGGGTTTTTATAGTGATAACCTGTCAGCGCATTAATATGCCTGAGCGAATATTTATTATTACTGATAATGGCTAAATGTGTTTGTTAAAACCAATGTGTTTTTTGCCTAAAACAACAGATCGTGATTGTTTTTAATATTTATGAGTGTGCTTAGTGCTAAGCTTTGATTAAAGTATGATGAGATCAAATTAAAACGCGATGACTAGTAAACAGACCTTAACCGAATCCGTGTTAGCAATTGCTACACACGATGGTATTTTTAACACTCAGATAGATGCGCTTAAATTAGTACGTCGCAGCAATGTGTCTGAGCCTATGCCATGTGTTTATGGGCTTGGTTTAGGCATTACTGTGCAAGGTGGCAAGCGTGTTACCTTGGGCGAAGATATTTATGATTATGCAGAAGGACAAACATTAGTTGCCTCTGTTGATGTGCCAGTTGTAAGCCATATTACTTCAGCGTCTATACAACGCCCTTTTTTAGGGTTGCACTTATGTATCGACAGTAAAGTTTTAGGTCAAGCAGTTGCTAATATGGATTTTTCATCTCAAGATTGTGTAGCTCGTCAATGCGCTATGTCGGTAGTCGATGCTGATGAGGGTCTTTTAGATGCTATAAATAGGCTGATTAAATTATTAAACGAGCCTAAGCTGCTTTTGCAACTAGCCCCTTTAATCCAAGAGGAGATTGTTTTTCGGTTATTACAAAGCCCACATAGTTATCAATTAAGGCAAATAGTAACCGCAGGATCCGCTAGTCAAAAAATAGCTAAAATTTTATATTGGTTAAAACAAAATTATAAAGATGATTTTTCGATAGTTGACTTAGCTGCTGAGGCGCATATGAGTGAATCAACGTTTCGCCAGCACTTTCGAGAAGTGACTAAACTCAGCCCTTTGCAATATATCAAGAATTTACGTTTACAAGAGGCGAGGCAATTAATGCTGAATCAGCGCCTTGATGCGAATACGGCTGCTTTGCAAGTGGGCTATGAAAGCGCCTCACAATTTAGCCGAGAGTACACCCGATTTTTCGGTCGTCCTCCTCTTAAAGATATAAATGCATTGCGTTTAAGCAATGCATTTATTTAGGCATGTAGTTAGGTATTGCTGTCACTTCTCATGGTGATATTACGTCCACCTAAATAACCAAATACGGCGCACAATGCACTCGCAAAAGCACATAACCATAAGGTGGTTGTCCAATTGCCAAAGTAGCTATGTAATGAGCCTGCGATAATCGGCCCAGAGGCGGCAAGTAAATAGCCCAAGCACTGTGCCATGCCTGAAAGTGATGTAGCCTGACGGGTGTCATGAGTACGTAAGCTAATAAACGATAAACCTAAAATAAAGCAGGCGCCTGAGCAAAATCCTAAGGTGACTGCCCACAAAGAGGCAAACTCAGGTAAATAGAGCAGCCCAAGTGAGCATGTTGCGGCTATTAGTGCTAACAAGCTGGTTAAAATACGTTGATCTTTAAGCTTTGCCAGCAGTGGTATTAAGATAATGCCAGGCACTGCAGACGCTACTTGAAAGGCACCTTGTAGCGCACCCGCATGCTGAGCTGTATGGCCACCTTCAAGCAAAATGCTCGGCAACCAACTAATCATAATATAGGTAAAAAATGAATTTAACCCCAGCAATAAGGTAATTTGCCACGCAAGCGCCTCGTGCCATACTTTGTTGGTGTTGACACTCGCCAGTAGATCTTTTGTTGGCTTAGTATGAAGTTTTAACTGTGGTAGCCAAATAACAATACTCACTAGGGTAAGTAAGCCATAACAAGCAAGGGCTAATTGCCAGCCGATACTTTTATATTCAGCCAGCGGAATAATAAGCGCGGCATAACTGCCACCAAAAATGCCCATCGCTAGTACGTAAGTAGAGGTCATCACGGCCACTTTATGCGGAAAGTCGCGTTTAATTAAGCTCGGTAATAGTACGTTACCAATTGCGATACCTATACCAATGACTGCAGTGCCTAAGTAAAGCATTGGCATAGAGTCAATTAGCCGCGAAGCCAAGCCTAAACCAATCAGAATAAGCGCAATAAACAGTGATATTTCTAAGCCTTGTTTTTTAGCAAGATTTGCCGCCATCGGACTGGCTAAAGCAAAGGCAATTAATGGCAAAGTAGTGAGCATACCGGCTTGAGATGGAGTTAAAGCAAAGCTTAAGATTATTTGCTCAAGCACAGGCGCAAGCCCTGTAACCGGTGCGCGTAAGTTAGCGGCAATAAAGATAATGCCTAAAATTAAAATAGCAGAAGAAAAAGCAGTTCTTTTAATGGCAGTCGAGTTCAAAACTAAAATCATCAATAAGAAAGAGGGAGCGCAATTATAACTCAGCACTCGTAACGTAGATATTAAATGGGACGAATAGATGCTCATTAAAAAATAATTAACCCCACTTTTTATAGTCATCCGTTAATAACCTTACTAATTACGAATTTAATAGATAACAAGGTGACTTTATGAATAACAAGATTACTAATGCCCAGCAGGTTAATTTACGTTTAACTATGTTGAGCCTTGCGGTGATAGTTAGCTTAACTGGCTGTGAGCAAAGTGCGCCACATGAGGTTGATAAACAACAAAGCCAAGTAAACAACGCGGCGCCAATTAATCAAACCGATGAGCAGCAATTGGAGCTGCAAGCTCAAAAAATACAGATGCAACATGCCGTAAGATATACGGCAATGCCACAAGGAATGATGCATGAAAGCGTTGCTATGCCGCGCTCTGAATTACAGTTACAGCCGATGCCACGGACTCCAATTGATGATGTAGTCGTAGTGTCAGAGCAAGAACGTGAAAACTATTTGAAATCCCAGCAAAACCCAGTAAAACAAGTTGGTACTGAACCGGTTTCAACCTTTTCAATTGATGTTGATACGGGCAGTTACAGCAATACTCGGCGTATGCTCAATATGGGGAAATTACCACCTAATGACGCAGTTCGTGAAGAAGCTTTTATTAATTATTTTGACTACGATTACAGTGCACCCAATAGCATAGCTACACCTTTTAATGTTCATACCGAGATGGCAACAGCTCCTTGGAATGAGCATCGGCAACTGTTAAAAATTGGCATTAAAGGTTTTGAGATTGAAAAAGCCGATTTAAAGGCAGCGAATTTAGTGTTTTTACTGGATGTATCTGGCTCTATGAATGCACCAAATAAGTTACCCTTATTAAAAACCAGTTTAACCATGTTAACTAAACAATTAGATGAAAATGATTCAGTTGCCATTGTCGTGTATGCCGGTGCCGCAGGCGTGGTTTTGCCAGCAACGAAAGGCAATGATCAACAAACTATCAGCGCCGCGTTAGATAAACTGGCAGCAGGCGGCTCAACTAATGGCGAGCAAGGTATTGAACTGGCTTATCAAATTGCGGCCGAAAATTTTAAAAAAGGAGGTATTAATCGGGTGATTTTAGCCACTGATGGCGACTTTAATGTGGGCACCCAATCAATCGATAAACTCAAAGAGCTGGTGGCATCTAAGCGCAAGACGGGGATTGCCTTAACTACTTTGGGATTTGGCCAAGGTAATTATAATGATGGCCTAATGGAGCAACTGGCAAATATAGGTAACGGCCAGCATGCTTACATAGATAACATAAACGAAGCACGCAAAGTACTGGTCGATGAACTCAGCAGTACCATGCAAATTATTGCCAAAGACGTAAAAATTCAAGTGGAATTCAATCCACAGCAGGTGGCTGAATATCGTTTAATTGGTTATCAAAATCGCGTACTCGCTAATGAAGATTTTAATAACGATAAGGTCGATGCCGCAGAGTTAGGGGCAGGGCATAGCGTGACTGCGCTGTATGAAATAACCTTAGCCAACGCAGCTCATAAACAAATTTATGAGCTGCGTTACCAATCTAAAGAAGACAAAAAACTGGCTACCAGCAATGAACTCGCCTTTGTAAAAGTGCGTTATAAACAGCCTGACGCTGAGCAAAGTAAGTTGATCACTCAAGCTGTTGCAACACCTAAAGGTGAACTGCCTTTATCGCAAGCCAGCCAAGACTTTAAATTTGCCGCCGCAGTGGCTGGTTTTGCGCAGTTATTAAAAGGTGCAAAATATATCGGAGACTGGCAGTATGAAGATTGCGCTAAATTGGCAACCGCTAACAAAGGCATAGACACATTTGGCTATCGTAGTGAGTTTGTGCAACTCGTTAATAATGCTGCGGCACTGTGATACCAATCAACTTAAATATTTAGTCATTCTAGCGCGCTAAATAAAGCGCTAACTGTGTTATAAATTTCTCAAATAGAACAACTATATGTCAAAGTTTATGCCTTGTTATCACTCTATTTATATGTCGCTATAAATGACTAATAACTTAACACGATTGGTATGATTTAAGTAAAGGATGTTATGACAGAACTAGCTGATGAGCAATTAATGTTGAGTTATGGACAAGGTGATGTACAGGCTTTTACCCAGCTGTACCTACGCCATAAAAATAGCTTATATCGTTATTTTTTACGCCAGTGCGCAAACCCGCAAGTGGCTGAAGAGCTTTATCAAGAAGTCTGGAATAAGCTGATAAAAGCGCGCTCACAGTATCAAGTGAGCGCTAAGTTTACCACTTGGTTGTATCGTATTGCGCACAATGAATTGATTGATCATTACCGCCGCACTGGTACGCAAAACAAATGGCTAGACGGTGATAATCAAGACATTGAAATTGCCGAATTTGCTGATCATAACAGTCGACCAGATGCTGAAAAGCTCGAGCAGGCTCAGCAAGCAGCGCAGTTAAAAGTGTGCCTAGCACAATTGCCACGTGAGCAAAAAGAGGCGTTTTTACTTAAACACGAAGCTGATTTTACCCTCAAAGAAATTGCCGAACTAGCGGTAGAAACAACTGAAAATATCAAAAGCCGCATCCGTTACGCGCTAGCCAAGCTAAAGCAATGTATCAAGTATAAAATGGAGACTAACAATGAGCGATAAGTTAACCGATCATGATATTGCTTCACTTTATAAACGAGGTGCAACGGAGCAACCAAGCTTACAACTTGATGAGCAAATATTACAACATGCAGCTGAAGCCGCTAATGCTAACAAAGTAACCAATATTAATAAGCGCAAACGCTTTTACCAAACTTGGTATGGGCAATTATCTACTGCGGCATCACTGGTGTTAGTCGCGGTTTTATATATGCAAAATACTACTCAGTATCTTAAGCCGTCAGAGGCAATGAATGATCTACAAATTTTAGCCGATGAACAGACTGCTTTAGCACCTGCAGCCTTGTCTGAAATGATGCAAAGCGAAGTGCTAGAACAAAAGCAGCTAGAGCAATTAAAGCAAACTCAAAGGCTTCAACGCAGTACACAATCTTACATGGCAGGACGGCAATTTGAGTCGCAAAGCATGACCGCTAAAAGCGAAGTATTATTAGAGCTTGAAATTATCACCGCAGAGGTAGCAAATAAATTTAAACGTATAGATACACTTATTGCTGATGGTGAAACAACCGCCGCTAAAGCTCAGCTTGCTGAGTTATTAGTAGCGCACCCAGAACTCAAGGTGCACTTAACTGAGCAGTATAAACAGCTATTACAGTAAAAGGTAATCTAGTTATGTTCGCTATATAGCTATATTTTTTGTTTTATACTACCATGTTCGCTATATGGCGAGTTTCTGGTGGCTGCGATGAATAGAATAGAAATAGGAAAAGCGCTTGCTCAGGCGCGAAAAGAAAAACAACTAACACAACGAGAAGTGCAAAAATTGACGAACATTAATAAAAGCACACTATCTGAAATTGAAAACGGTAAATTTACAGGATCATTGGATATCCTTGAGCGTTATACTCATTATTTAGATTATGAGCTAGCTGTAGTACCAAGAACTTTGTCTAAATCACGGTTACCTCGTTGGGATGAATTAAACGATCTTTTTAGTGAGGATAGCTAGTGATGGCTTTTAACCTACCTGAAAAAGTACAAAAGTTGACAGTGTGTATAGATGACAAAGAGCTGGGTGTGCTAACTCATGATGCAATACACGATTATAAGCAAACGCAAAATGAGTTTAATCTATCATTAACTATGACTGAAAAAGGCATGGATGATAGTTATCGATCTGGTGCATTGCATCCTATTTTTGCGCAAAATTTGCCTGAAGGGCATAACCGTAGATACATTGCACAAAGGCTTGCTCGTTACGCCAAAGTTAACGACATGTACTTATTAGCTTTGCAAGGAAGTGATGGTATTGGCATGTTATCTTACCAAGGTGACTTTAAATTACCGCAAGTTGATAGCGTGTCACTTAACGATATTCTTACGTATTCGCATGCACAGCCTTTATTTCCGCAGTTATTAGAAAAATACTATCTCAGGAATACCTTGTCAGGAATGCAACCCAAAGTAAGTATTCCAAGTGTTGAGCGAACAGTTCATCAAAAAGATCTGATCGTAAAATCATTTGATGAAGAGTTTGAGCTGCTTACTGTTAATGAATATGTGTGCATGCAAGCAGCTAAATATTGCGGTCTAGCACCGCCAAATACGTATTTATCTGATAACCTTGAAACATTTGTGATTGAACGCTTTGATCGTGGTGAAAGTGGCACTCAGTTGCTAGGTTATGAAGACTTTACAACTTTGATGAAGCGCTCTTCAGATCCCGATGAAAAATATCGGGGAAGTTACGAAACCCTACTGAAAGCAACCTATTTGTACACGAATAATATGCTCGAAGTTGAAAAAATGTATAAGTACATCGTTTTCAGTTGTTTAATTGGTAACGGTGACGCCCATCTTAAAAATTTTGCGCTGCAGTACACGCCAGATATGAGCAATATTTTTGTTTCTCCACCTTTTGATATTACTCATACATTAATTTATCCAACCATCAATAATAAAATGGCACTTAATATTTGTAAGAGCAAAGAGTTTCCAGACTGTGATCACTTAATTAAGCTGGCTAATCAAGGTCATATCGTAATTAGGAATGCGCAAGAGATTGTTGAATCGTTAGCTCAAGGGGTTATAGAGTATGTTTCAAGGTCACAAGAAGTCTTGCTCTTAAGTGGTTTAAAAGAGTCGATTTTAGCTGGAGTTGATAAAGTGATGACTGCAACTTACAATTCAAAATCATATCGACATGATAAAAAGAAAAAGTTTGAGTAATAGCAGAAATCACTTAATTCAATATTTACCAAGCGTAACTTGCTGAGAACATTATATTACGTGGTCGCCCAGGAAAATAACGGTCGCCAGTAAAGCTGGTGTAATCGGCACGCTCTGCATAGGCGGTATCAAATAGATTGTTAATGCGCGCGGTTAGTTTCAATTGTTCAGTCAGTTGCCATGCTGCGCGTAAATTTAGTAAGTCATGGCCTGCGTAACTGTGTTGGTTTTCAGGATCGGTGAAATAGTCACTGACATGATGCCACTCAATAGCAATTAAGGTGTTATTGGTGACTTGCCAGTTAGCTTGTAGGTTGGCGATATTACGCGGTGCTGTGTCTATGTCGTTACCGTTAATGTTTACTTCAGATAAAACTTGGTCATAGTCGTATGTGTGTATTGCATGGCTTGCTGCTAGGGCAAGTTGAATCGACTGAGTAAGTTGATAATCCAGCTCCAGTTCAATACCACGGTGCTGAGTTTGCCCATCATTAATGGTAAAAAAGTCGCTGTCGCGAAAAATCACGTTTTGTTTATTCATCGCATACGCTGAGAATACATAATGCAGTTGTTGATATTGCCCTTTGAGGCCCACTTCTAGATTGTCTGCTGTTTCAGATTCGAGATCAGCCACTTGTTGTTCGCGCTGTAGCTGATAAAGTTCAGCCGCTTGCGGCGCACGGTAACCGCGAGATAGGTTTGCATATAAATAATTATCAGCACTTAATTGATAACTCAAGCCAAGTTTAGGCGATGTATTTGTAAAGGTATTCTTACTACTTGGCGGGCGCGAGTAACGACAACCGCCAAATCCACATTCGCTGCCATTCTCGTCAGTGCGACCAGCCAGCATATTATTGGTGTAGTCGTAATCAAGCTGCTCAAAGCGTGCGCCTAAACTGATAGCGAGTTGCTGCCATTGCCAATCAAGGCTAATAAAAGGGGCGAGTAGGGTGCTGGTTACATCGTAATCGTAATGCTTACCTTGTGGCACAGTTGCTACTAAAAATGCTGAACCTTGAGTTGGCTCGTCTTGATATTGCAAAAAATCTGCACGGGTGTATTCGCTGTCTAGCCCTAAATTAACAGTTAATTCGTTTGAATACGCATGCTGCCAAAGTGATTGCACGCCAACGCCATTTTGGCTGTTTTCTTCAAGCGGTGTGCCCGGTAAAAAATGCTTAAAGAAGGTCATACTTTGATTGCGCACATACGGGGTAATGGTTAGCGTATCTTTTGCTGTTTGCCATTGTGTTTTTGACCAAAGCCGAAATGAGCGGGCTTTTCTAAATGCATCAGGATCAAAGTTTTGCTGGGCTATTTCATCGTTTTTATAGCTTTCAAAGCCTTCAATAAATCCGGCAGTTTTTTGATCTAAGTGGGTATAGCTCAATCCTGTAGTGACGGATAGATCATCACTTGTATAGCGATGGCGCAGATTGAGCTTTTCTTGGTCTACGCTTTCGTCATCACGGTATCCGGTATCGCGAGTGATACTGGCATTAATACCAAATCCTTGATTGCCTAAATCTTTTCCGCTGCGCAGTTTGAACCGGTTGTAACCGTAAGAGCCTAAATCAACGCCGAGCAAATGTTCATCATAAGTGGTATCAGGGGTGATCACATTAATTACGCCATGCACAGCATTTGAGCCGTAAAGGGCAGAGCCTGGGCCTTTTAAAACTTCAATACGTTGCGCCATTTCGGTGTGCGCTTCAAACAATTCGTTAATATTGCAAAAGCCTGCCGCACGCAGGGGGATGCCATCTTCGGCTGTTAAAATACCGCCACAGGCGCCAGCGCCAGAAAGCACCGGAGAGCGCAGTGCGGGCAAATATTCTTGACCGTTACCATGTTGTACATTGGCACCTGCAACTTGCTTTAATACTTGCTCGATATGGGTCGGTGCGATTAAATCTAACTGCGCTTTAGTGATACTGCTTATTACTAAAGGTAGAGGATCGGCGCGTACCTCAGCACGAGATGCTGTAGTGGTAATGCGTTCAATGTCGTTTTGCGCGGCGAAAGAATTAAAGGCTGTAGGTGTGATCAGCGCCAGAGGTAATAATCGAGAAAGCATGAAAGCCCTTTATCTAAGATATTTCAAAAGGGCAGGATATAACCTTTTTTAGGAATTCTAAAGCTTTAGCGATAAACGCTTGTTAGTTTAATGTAGAGCTGTTTAGTTATTTGCTCGTGTTGTTTTAAAATTAACATAGCAGTTAGTAACATTAATAAGAAATATAAACTGCCACCACTGCTGCCGTCTTTATGATTAACATTGGCTATTTTGTCTTCTTTGACACGGGTTTTAAATGACCCAAGTTCAGCATCTAAGTTTGTGATCATGTCATCAACAGCTAAGCTAAAGCTGCCTTGCGACTGCTCGTTTAAGGTTTCATCAATACCGACGGCTGTACTGCGTTGCTCTACTTTGTTAATTCCCGGAGCTCGAAACAGCATTTTTCTACTTTTCACATCGAAAACAGCTGTATCAACAAAAGTTTGTACGGTGTTTTCGTTGCCAGGAATAACGTATAACCCCACAATTGTTAAATATAAGAATGCAGCATTATTTTCGAGAGTTTGTGATACTTGGTCATATGATACCAGCGCAATAATATCAACGTCATATAATCTAGATACTTGCTCAAGAGTGGTAAATCCTTGACCTCCTTTTAAATAACTACTAGGAATAACTTCAATACGGTCAATGTAGTCATATTGCATAAACTGTTTTTTTACTTTCTCAAGCAAGGCAATTTCGTCGTTACTGCGAATGCCAGAGTCATATTGGTTAGGAATAAATGCGATACCTACAGTTGCGGGTAAGTTAAGCGTTGGTATGCTTGGTTGATGAGCCTGACGGCTTTGTTCATCAGGGTATAGAAAATCCACGAGACTACTTGAGCGAGTTTTTTGATTCGTATTTTGGCTGAGCATACTACTGCAGCCAGCTAACGAAGTAATTACAATCACCAAAACCAATTGTAGAGTTTTCATATTATTCCTTTTTATAATTAAGTGATCCGATGAGTTTGAACCTGAAACGATGAAAAAGTTCTCGCTGTGCTATTTTAAGATAATGTTAGTTAGTACATTAGATTGCTTAATAAACTCCTCATCGTGGCTCACCAATATAAAGCTGCCAGTAAAATCAGCCAGATTTTGCGCAAGATGTTGCTTGTTAGCCAAGTCCAAGTGGTTATCGGGTTCATCGAGTAACAATAAAGAGTGCTGCGCATTTTGCGCCGCTATAAGCATGGCTAATTGCATTTTCTCGCCGCCGCTTAATTGGCTAATTGGCCGATAAATATTCTCTCCCTTAAAGCCAATATTCGCAAGCAAATGGCGTACTGTTTGTTGTTTTAGCTGACAGTGTTTTTCTAATGCATTGCATAAAGTGTCTGTTGCTCCTAAAAAAGAGCTGTGTTGATCTATATAAAGCACTTTACTATTTAATTGAAGCGCTGTTGATACTGGTGAATTTGCCGAGTCATTAATCATCCGGAGTAATGTTGACTTACCGCTGCCATTGGATCCTTTTAGGTGTAACTTATCACCACTAAAAATTTGCAGGGTGATTGCTTTATTAGCGCTTGAAAATGGCAAAGTAAGTTTTTCAATAAATAGTAGGCGTTTATTGCTAGTCGGTTGCGTAAACTTTACTGTTTTAGCTTTACTATTTGGTAACTGCTGTTGAAGTGTTTGGCGTTTTTCGGTTAGGGCTTTGCGTTTGGCTGAGGCTAGCCGCTCAGAAGCGCCTTTACTTGCTTGGGCACTGTTTTTCTTAAAGTCTAACATCACTTTTGGTTGGCTGGTGGTGTTACGTTTTTTATTACCTTGTGCTGCTCTTTGTTGGGCTTTTTCACGATTAAGCTGGGTTTGCTGAAGGTGTTTTTGTCGCTCCTTGTCAAGATTATTAATTTGCTTTGTAAGCGCAGTTTGTTGCAGCGATTTCTGTTGGCTAAAATGCCGATAGTTACCCGTTTCATAATGAACACCTTGGCTGCTGAGCTCAATAATAGCATCGCATTGATTAAGTAATTGGCGGTCATGACTTACTACAATTACTTGCCCTTTAAACGCATGTAATTGGTCAATTAGCCATTGCTTTGCTGATTGGTCTAAATGGTTACTTGGCTCATCTAAAATCAGTAAATCAGGCTTTGTTTGCAACGCGCAAAATAGCATCAAACGCCGCTGTTGACCGCCGCTTAAATGCTTAATTGGCTGGTTTAATGAGGTATCAATAGCAAGGGCTAAAAGTTGTTGTTTGTAATATTGCTCGCATAACCAATCATCATCGATTAGGTTAAAGTCAGCCTCATGGCAGCTTCCTTGTTCAATACGATTAAGGGCGGCTAACTTTTTATCAACTCCTAATAGTTGTGCAATCGTGGATGACGATGTTTGAAGGTGCTGCTCACTTAATTGTTGCTGTGAAATAAGCACGCGAGTACCACTAAATTCAACATGTCCCGAACTAGGTTGTTGTTGGTTTGCCAATATACTCAACAATATTGATTTACCGCTGCCATTAGCACCAATGATCGCGGTGAGCTTTTCATTTATTGAAAAACTAAGTTGTTTAAATTGAGTTTGGCCATCTGGGTGTTGATAGCTTAAATTGTGGATGTGTAATGTATGCATAATGCCTCTGGAGTGTTCAGGGCATGGCGCGCAAAGCAATTAAAATTAACTAGGTATCGTTAAGTCGATAGCAAGATATATGACGAATTTTGCGCCCACTAACCCTGTAAATTCAAAAAATAAAACGAATTTCAACAGGTGTTAGTTATTCATTAATGCGCAAACTCCAGTAAGGTCAGTGAGTTAATAATATACGAATATGTTGTGAGCTGTCAGCCAGTTTTTATTATTTATTGTTTTACAGCATTTTATTTTCTTTAATATAGCTAACTAATTGTTTGTTAAAACACAAAACTGTAAGCACTCACTATCTTTACAAAGTTTACAATTCATTTCATCTTTCATTCAGGCTGACTTGTTAGGCTTTAGTTATTCACACAGATTATGCTAGGAAGTAGCTATGAATAAATTAATCCCCCTGTCTTTGGCTGTACTTGGTTTGAGCCTATTACCGTTTGCAGCAAATGCTAAGCACGAGCGCGAACATGATCGTTATGAACATCGCCATGAGCATCATCATGAGCATAAAAAGCACAGTAAAAAGTACCATAAAAAATATTATAAAAAACACCATAAGTCAGCAGATTATAAAAAGTTGCCGCCGGGTTTATACAAGAAAGTAGGCTACGGGCATGGCTTACCGCCGGGTTGGTATAAAAAATATCATCGTGGCGATCGCCTTGATAGAGATATTTACCGCCGTGGTCGAGTTGTTGAGCGTCATGACCGAAAGGGGATAATTTTACTGGAAGTTGATGATCAGCTAATTCATTTAGTGCATGACACTCGAGAGATTCTCTCTATTGTTACTCGTCACTAAATTTTTACCAAGTCACAACTTGATGTCGGTTATTTAATTTACTTCATAACGAGTTCATGAATTATTGCTATTCTTTAAATGAACTAAATAGGGAGTAAAATATGAAAGCACTTCTATCTACTGCTTTGCTTGGCTTAGTACTTTGCAGCGGCGCAGCTTTTGCAAAAAATGATAACCATGACAAAGACAAAAATAAAGGTAAAGGGAGTTTACCGCCAAGATTACAAAAAAAAGTTGATAATGGTGGTCAATTGCCTCCTGGTTGGCAAAAAAAGTACCACAAAGGTGACAGATTAGATTACGATATCTATCGCCATGGTCGAGTAGTAAAACCGATAGACCGTGATGGTCGTATTACTATTGAAATAGACGATACCATCATTCATATGGTGCATGATACTCGCGAAATTTTGTCAATTTTAAGTCGTTATTAATAAAGGATTATTGAATGCTAATTGTGCTGGTAAGTATATTAAGTGTGTTATTAGTTGTGACACTTTTACCTATGTCTTTCAGCCAGCATTATTTAATTCGTAGTTGCGACTTTGTTCGTTTACAGGTTTTTTATCTTGCATTGGCTGGGTTGCTTTTAGGTGTTTATTTTGCATTAAGTGTACTATCGCCTTTGGTTGTATCGTCGCTAATCATGGCAACTGTAATTTTGCTTATTCAAGGTAAATGGATATATCCTTATACTTGGCTTGCTAAAAAAGAAGTGGCGCAAAGTCCCGCAGGCAGTGGGCATAGTATTCGTATTATGTCGGCTAATGTGTTGATGTCGAACACTCGCTACCAAGACTTAATAGATTTAGTCCGTGAACACCAGCCAGATTTACTTATTACGCTTGAGTCAGATACTAAATGGCAACAGCAACTTGCAGCCATTGAAGAAGATTATCCATACAAAATATTTTGCCCGAAAGATAATCGCTACGGCATGCATTTATACAGTAAATATAAGATAAAAAAACAACAAGTATGTGAGCTTGTAGAAAACGATATTCCCTCAATTCACGTTCTATTTGAAACTGCAGAAGGTCTTGAAGTACAAGGTCATTTTATTCATCCTGCTCCTCCAAGTCCTACTGAAGAAGATACCTCTAGGCCACGAGATACCGAACTTATTTTGCTTGCTAAGGCTTTAAAGAACAACAAACGTCCAACAATTGTTGCCGGCGATTTAAATGACGTTGCTTGGTCAAGAAGTACCCGTTTATTTATGGAAATCAGTGACTTTTTAGATCCACGCAAAGGCCGAGGTTTTTTTAATACCTTTCATGCTGGGTATTTCTTTATGCGCTGGCCGCTTGACCACTTATTCCATAGCCATGGCTTTACTGTTAAACGTATAAAACGGCTAGAAAAATATGGCTCGGACCATTTTGCTCTTTTAACTGAGTTAGTGCACAAACCTGGTAATAGTAACCAGCAACTAGATGACGACATGGACATTCAAAAGGCGGTTAATGAATTGCAAATGGAGAATACTTCTAGCCGAGAAGTGCCTACCTTTAATGATGAAGTAAGTAAAATATAGCGAATAACAGTTATTGTACACTTAACTTATTTAGTCATAAAAAAAAGGGCCAATTAAGGCCCTTTAGAGTATTTTTTATTAGGAGTAGTTAGCTATTAATCATAATCGCTTTAATATTAACAAACTCTCTCATACCAAAACCGCCGTGCTCACGACCATAACCACTGTCTTTAACACCACCAAATGGTAAGTTTGGCTGGGCCAGCCCATAACCATTTATGTTAACCATACCGGTATCAAAATGCTTTTTAGCAAGCTCAATGGCTTTCTTTTCATCTTTACAAAGTATGCCGCCACCTAGACCATAGCGAGAGTCGTTGGCAATGCGCATCGCATCTTCGTTATCTTTGGCTTTGATGAGTGAAGCGACCGGGCCAAATAATTCATCGTCATAGGCCGGCATGCCGGGAGAGAGATTCTCAAGTAATGTGGCTGGATAGAAATAACCCGTTTGCTTAGGTATTTCGCCACCAGTCACAATAGACGCACCAGCCTCAACTGATTGCATTACTTGTTTATGAATTTTGTCTCTTAAATCCTCGCGTGCCATTGGGCCAAGATCGGTGTTTTCATCCATAGGATCGCCAACTATTAAGGCGTTAAATTGCTCTGTTATGCCTTTTTTAAACTCATCGTATAAGGCTTCAACAACCACAAAACGTTTTGCTGATACGCAGGTTTGCCCGTTATTGATCATCCGTCCTTGCAGGCAGGTTTTAATTGCCAGCTTTAAATCTGCATCATCAAGTACTAAGTAAGCGTCGTTACTACCAAGCTCTAGGACAGTCTTCTTCACGTGTTTACCTGCTTGCTCAGCCACTTTTTTACCAGTGCCATCACTGCCAGTAAAGGTAACACCACGGATTGCTTTATGGCTAATAAGCTCGCTGGCTGTTTTACCGTCAATCAGTAAATTTTTAAATACATGACTAGGGAAACCTGCATCGGAGAACATTTCTTCAATTTTTTCAGCCATACCAAACACGTTACTAGCATGTTTAAGTACTGCCGTATTACCAGCCATAATGTTAGTCACGGCATAACGAATTACTTGGTAGAGAGGAAAGTTCCAAGGTTGTATGCCTAGTAACACACCTGTCGGTTGATATGTAATTATAGCGCGACCGTTTTCCATAGGGCGTTCTTCATCCGCTAATATCGTTTGGCCATGTTCGGCGCTGTAACGACATATAGCTGCACAAAGCTCTACTTCTTGTAGACCTTGATTGTATAATTTGCCCATTTCTTGAGTCATCAATGTTGCTAGTGACTCTTTTTGTTGCTCGAATACATGTGCAAGTTTGTTTAAATACTTAGCACGATCGGTCAATGAAATATGGCGCCACTCTAAGAAAGCCTCATGACTTTTATCTATCTCATTTTTTGCTTGCTCTAGGTTAAGCAATGTATAGTCTGCAATAGTTTGTTCAGTGGCAGGATTAATTGTCGTTACTGTGTTAGTCATTTTCATCTCCTTACAAATAATATTGAGTAAAGGAGTGCAAAGCTAACGCCAACTCTGCGCTAAACTATTTAATTATTTTAAGTTGTTGCTATAAAACAGCTTTTAATTTTTTCATTATTATTTTTACTCAGCTATTATTTTTGTATCGGTAAAAAGTTCTGGTGGCTGAAAAAGTTACAAGGAGTATGTTGTGGCGTTATCTTTTTTTAATACGCATTTAGCGCTTATTCAAGCGCCGATGGCGGGTGTGCAAGATTTTCGTTTAGCTGCTGCGGTGAGTAACGCAGGTGGTTTAGGATCATTACCCTGTGCAATGCTCTCAAAACAACAGTTAGTGAGCGAGCTTGATAAACTGACTCAAGCGACCAGTAATCCCTATAACCTTAACTTTTTTTGTCATACGGTCGGTGATTACACCAGCCAACAAAAGCAGCAATGGCATAATTTGCTTGCGCCTTATTTTGATGAGTATGGTATTGATGCTGAAAGCTTAACTGCAGGGGCTTCTCGTCAACCTATTAGTCAATCGGTTGTTGATATTATTGCCCCTTATAAACCCGCGGTGGTAAGTTTTCACTTTGGTTTACCTGAGCAAACGATTATGGCGCAAATCAAAAGCTGGGGCACTAAAGTGATTTCAACCGCTACCACTTTAGATGAAGCTATTTGGCTGAGTGAAAATGGCGCTGATGCTATTATTGCGCAGGGTTTAGAAGCAGGAGGCCATCGAGGGCATTTTTTATCAATGGATTTAAGTCTGCAGCAATCAACTGTGCAATTAGTTCAAAACTGTGTGGCACGTCTTTCTTTACCTATTGTTGCCGCAGGCGGTATTGCAACCGCTGATGATGTAGAGCAAATGCAAGCTTTAGGTGCAGCCGCTGTGCAAGTCGGGAGTGCTTACTTATTATGTTGCGAGGCACAAACTTCAGCGCTTCATAAGCAAGCAATTTTAAATCAGAAAACGGATAATACTGCGCTTACTACGTTATTTTCTGGTCGGGCGGCACGAGGCATTCAAAATCGTGTAATGGATGAGTTAGGCGCTTTGGCTATAGGTGTGCCTGAATTCCCTCATGCCAGTACCGCGATAACGGCACTTAGAGCAAGCGCTGAAAAAGCAGGGCACGATGATTTTTCACCACTGTGGTGTGGCCAAAAGCATGTCCCTCGTGTAGGTATGTCGGCAGAAGATATCACCTATTTACTTATGAAAAAGTGATTGGTTTAAATTGAATCAAAGCCCTAACTTATTACTGGGTGATAGTTATCAATAATTAGTAATATGTTTGGCAATCTCTTTTAGTAAATAGGTTTCGCGAATGATTGATAGCCCTTGCTTATCGCTGTTTGCTAGCGTTCGCTCATTATGAGCAATGGCATCATAAATATTAACCCATTTAGCAACCATGCCATTTTGTTGCTCATAATGTTCTAGTTGCGCTTGCCCTAATTGCGTATCAAGACTACAAAAATAGCAGTAAGACTTTATATGGATCACTGCATAATCATCTTTATACCAAGGGCGGTATTCTTCATAAAGGCCAAACTCACCGAGTACTTTGATGTTTTGTGCGCCAGTTTCTTCTTGTAGCTCGCGGATTAATCCTTGCTCTATGCTTTCACCTTCATCAATGCCGCCGCCAGGCAAGCTGAAATCTTCATAGCGGGCAGTGTACATTAATAAAATATCAGTGCCTTTTAAGGCAATAGCACGGCTCGTTAGGCGAGTAAATTGACGTGGCTCGCTGGCACTCACACTGGGATGAACGGTGCTTTTAAGTAAGCGCATCAGAATGTTCCTTAAAATTTAATTTAAAAATTATATCTCAAAAAAGATCTAAATCTATTTAGATAGCGTAAATTTCCAGTTAAGCATCGATTTTGTAGAATAAGGCAGTTAAGATGTGGGGCTGGGCAATGATAATAAGCATAGGGATTTATCATGTTAAACATACTGTTAGTTGATGATGATAGCGAGTTTAGTGATGTCGTTTGTCATATCGTAGAGTTTTTAGGACATAACATTAATACTGCTGCTAATTTAGCAGAGGCTGAGCAGTGGTTTGTAAATAATACCTTTGACCATGTATTGTTAGACTTTATGCTGCCTGATGGAAGTGGTTTACACTTGGTTGAGCACCTTAAAAGTATTGGTCAAAAACCAAAAATAACCCTTATTTCAGGTCATCCTTCAGTCAAAGGTAAGTTGGCTGAAATGTGTGAGCCTAACGTTGGTCATCTAGTTAAGCCCTTGCAGCGCGAAGATATTGAGCGCCTTCTCAACCCTAAAAAAACCACGGCTAAGAAAAAAGCCGAGCCAAGTATTAAAAAGCATTTTGGCACCTTAATAGGTGAATCGCCGCAAATGCAGCATTTGTATACCATGATTGAGCGCGTTGCTAACACCAACGCCAACGTAATGTTAATGGGTGAAAGTGGTGCTGGTAAAGAAGTTGTCGCACAAGCGATTCACAATGCTAGCGCATGTACAGGACCTTTGGTGGCTACTAACTGCGGTGCGTTATCGAAAGAACTTATTGGTAGCGAATTATTTGGCCATGAGAAAGGGGCTTTTACTGGTGCTATTGCCCGTAAAGACGGTGTATTTGAGCAAGCAACCGGCGGAACATTATTTCTAGACGAAGTGACTGAAATGCCAATAGATATGCAGCCTAATCTATTGCGCGTGTTAGAAACTAAAAAAGTAACCCGAGTAGGTGGCAGTAAAGAAAGTGCGGTAGATTGCCGAGTGATTTCTGCGACTAACCGTTCATTAGAAGATTTAGCGCAAAATAATGTTATTCGTGAAGATATCTACTTTCGGTTAGCGGTATTTCCTATTGATATTCCACCACTGCGTGAAAGAAAAGAAGATATTGCCTTATTAGCCAATGCTTTTTTAAATCAATTAAATGAAGAAAACAATACCGACTTTCAATGGCAAACTGCACAATTAAAGTTACTTGAAAGCTATGATTGGCCAGGCAATGTTCGAGAACTGCGCCACGGCATTCATCGTGCTTTTATTATGAGTGATCCAAAAGGTAAAGCGATTACTTTGCCAGATAACTTAGAGTCACCATTTTCACGAGTGAATAAGCAAACTCAAGCAAATCAAGTGACTGCAGGGCAAACTATTGAAGAAGTTGAAAAAGAGCTGATCCACGCTACGTTGGATAAAGTACAAGGTAATAAAACGCTTGCAGCGCAAATGCTAGGTATAAGTACTAAAACTTTATACAACCGTCTAAATGCCTATGGTGGTATTGGCGAATATAGCTAAATTAAACTCAAGTAATCAATAAAGGGGTAGCATGGCTAATAACGATAAAATCAATAAGTTGATTCATGATGCACGCGGACCACTGAATCGTATATCGATGAATGCAGAATTGATTAAATTAGTGCTAGAAAATGATATGCCAAAAGAAAAAGCATTGGCAGCACTTGATAAAATAATAAGTAATTGCCAGCAATGCAGTGACAGCTTAGAACAAATATCGAATCTCGGCGTCGTTGAATAAGATAATATAAAAGGATTATAAATGAAGCTGCAAAAGCAACAAGGTAAGGTCAAGGTAACCTGGGCCAGTTTTATCGCGGTGCTGCTGTGTATTGTGGTGGGGAATGCGATTTTGGCAATGAATACCATTCAAAGCCTGACTCAAACCCAACAGCGTTTAGATGATACTAATATGTTAAACACCGCAATTGAGAAGCTTCATCTTTCAATTGTGCAGGCAGAATCAGGACAACGTGGTTACTTATTAACGGGCGATAAAGATTATTTAGCACCCTACAACGACGCTATTATGCAGCTCAACTCACAAGCTACACTGGTTAAAAATTTACGTACTGAAATTGCAGGCCAAGCAGATAAAGTAGCGCGATTACTATTTTTGGTTGATGATAAAGTTGCGGTATTAACCAGAACCGTTGATTTAGCATTAGCAGATAAAGAACGCCGTGCTCATTATTTACTAGAGACGCATCAAGGCCGTAAGCTTTACGAGCAAATTAGAGAGCTCGCTGATGAAATTCAAGATGCGGAGTCTGCTTTTAAAGCTGTGCAGTTTCGAAAGTTAGGGCAAATTAAAAAAGAAGCCAAACTCACTTTTGCAATTACTGCCGTAACCAGTGCTTTATTGATCCTTGGTATGTTTATGCTCACGCGTATTAACTTACATACAGCGGCAAAATATCAGCAGGAACTTGAATATCAAAACGAAACACTGGCTAGTAAAGTGACCGAGCGTACACAAGAGCTGACCTTGTACTCTGATGAACTAAGTCGCAGTAACCGTGAGCTTGAAGAGTTTGCCTTTGTAGCGAGTCATGATTTGCAAGAGCCACTGCGCAAAATTCAAGCATTTAGTGATCGCTTAGAAACCATGTTTAAAGACGAATTGGGTGAAAAAGGCATTGATTATATCGCGCGTATGAAAAATGCAGCGCAAAGAATGTCTAATTTAATTAATGACTTGTTAGAGTTTTCGCGAGTGACAACACGTGGTAAAGACTTTGCCGATACGGATTTAAAGCAAGTACTTGATGATGTGCTAAGCGATTTAGAAATTGCGATTAAAGAGTCAAATGCGCAGGTCAACGTGGGCGAAATGCCAGTAATACAAGCAGATCTGAGCCAAATGCAGCAGCTATTTTTGAATTTGATTTCAAATGCGGTGAAATTTAGACGTCCAGATGTGGCACCAATTATCACTATTGAGTATCAGCATCAGACTGAATTTAATGATGATTATAATACAGAGCTGGAATGGCAAATCATTACAGTTAAAGATAACGGTATTGGTTTTGCGCCAGAATATACCGACAAAATTTTTGTTCCGTTTCAACGTCTGCATGGGCGTTCGCAATATAAAGGCACTGGGATTGGTTTATCCGTGTGCCGACGTATTGTAGAGCGTCACGGCGGTACGATAGCGGCACAAAGTGAAACCGGTGAGGGAGCAACCTTCATCATAAAACTACCTGTGGAAAGCGAGCTTTTCACATTGCAAGGAGAGGCTTAAATGCCATTTTCTAAAGTAAAGCCAATCACCATTTTAATGGCTGATGATGATGAAGATGATCGTTTATTAACGCAAGACGCACTCGCTGAAAGCCGTGTATTAAACGAGTTATACTTTGTTGAAGATGGTGTGGAGCTTTTGGAGTACCTAGAGCGTAAAGGTAAGTTTGAAGACAAAAACTCATCGCCACGACCTGGGTTGATTTTATTGGATTTGAATATGCCACGCATGGATGGACGCGAAGCGTTGCAAGCGATTAAAGGCAATTCAAACTTAAAAGGTATTCCTGTAGTTATTTTAACCACGTCTAAGCAAGAGGAAGACATGGTTAAGGGTTACGATTTAGGCGCGGCTTCATACATTACTAAACCAGTTACGTTTGATGGCTTAGTTGAACTAATGAAAACGTTAGGTAAGTACTGGGTGGAGTTTGTAGAGTTACCTAGTACGTTTAATGACTAAATAAAAAACTGGAGACGCTATGTTAGATAAGGCAACCAGACTGTTACTTGTTGAAGACGATGAAGATGATTATATTTTAACCTGTGATTATCTAGAGCAGCTGAGTTCGCATACATTTGATATAGAGTGGATCAGTGATCCCAAGCAGGCAGTTAAGGTGCTGAGTAAAAATCATCATGATATTTGCCTGCTTGATTACCGCTTAGGGGCTTCAGACGGCTTAGCAGTATTAAAACAAGCTGTAGAAAATGGTTTTAATGGCCCTATCATTATGCTCACCGGGCAATCAAACGACGCCCTTGATTTAGCCGCTTTGGATGCAGGAGCTGTTGATTACCTCGTAAAAAGTGAAATGAGCTCAAGTCGCTTTGCCCGCTCTATTCGCTACGCATTAGCCCGACGCGATGTTGAAGATGAACGCCTTGAACGACTTAAAGCAGAGGCTGAGAATCGTTCTAAAGACCGCTTTTTAGCACATTTAAGCCATGAGCTACGCACCCCGTTATCGTCAATCTTGGGCTATACCGAGTTGCTTATGCAAAGTGAATTTAACAATCATGCCAATAATGAGTTAGGGGTTATTTATCGTAATGGTAAGCATCTACTTAGCTTGTTAAATGATGTTCTCGATTTATCAAAAATAGCTGCCGATAAACTGGAGCTCAGCTGCAGTGATGTCAACCTTGATAGTTTAATGGCTGATGTGTTTACCTTAATGCGAGTATCTGCGCTGGATAAAGGGCTGTCGCTGCGTTTTGAGTCATTACAACCTTTGCCTCTTGTAATTAGTATTGATGCGACACGGTTTCGGCAAATTTTAATTAATATCATCAATAATGCGATTAAGTTCACCGAGCAAGGCGATATCATTGTTCACGCATGGACAAAAGTTATTGATGGCCGTGAAATGCTGTTTTTTAGTATTAAAGATTCTGGAATGGGTATTGCCCCTGAGAAACAAGCACTTATATTCAAACCATTTGAACAAATAGCCGATGTAGAATCGCGCTCAGTTGGCGGCGCGGGGTTAGGTTTAGCTATTTGCTCTGAATTGTTGAGTCGTATGCAGGGCGGGATCACATTAGAGTCTGCTATTGGTCATGGATCTGAATTTACTATTTCAGTGTATCCGGGCAATATTCAATATGTAGAGCGCAGTGTATTGAAGCTCGATTTGACACCTAATATGCAGCAAAAAATGGCCCCTTGTAAAGTCAGTGGCCGAGTATTGGTGGTTGATGATTTACGAGATTTACGGGTGTTAGTTGGGCATATGATCTCTTCTGCTGGTGCAAAGGTTGATTATGCTGAACACGGTAAGCAAGCACTTGATAAAGTAACTAAAGCACAACAGCAAGGTGATCCGTACGACATTATATTTTTAGATATTCATATGCCGGTGATGGGGGGCAAAGAAACTACGATTGAACTTAGAAAAATGGGTTTTAAGGGTGCGGTAATCGCGCTTACTGCTGCCACGATGAAAGGTATACATAGCGAGTTATTGGCGCTGGGCTTTAACGATGTGATAGGCAAACCTGTTGATTCAAGCTTACTTTATCAGTGCTTAACTAATTACTCTATGGCAGCTAATAAGCCCGTTGATAAATTAGCGCAACCAGCGCGAGTAAAAAGTTGTGCGCGTTTTTTATTGGTTGAAGATGATGCAGATGCGGCGCAAATCACCCAGTTATTACTGGAAAGTTTAGGGGTTGAAACCGTTGTTGCAACTAGTTATGAGCATACTTTAGCAATTCTAAAAAATGACTCTCAATTTGATAAAGTGTTATTAGATATGCATTTGCCTGATGGCAGTGGCTTGGATTTAGCTCGTTATACAAAGCAGTATTATCCAGATTTAAAGCGAGTAATCGTCAGTGGTATACAGCCAGAACCGAAGCAAATTGAACTCCTTGAGATAGAGCAAGTATTACTTAAACCGATTAATTTAGCATTACTAACCCAACTTATTGAGGGTTAGTAATAATTGATTGACGGACGATCAGTTCTGGCTCAAATAATGTTTGTAACGGTAATTCACCCTTACCGTAAACTTTGCTTAAAATCCACTTTGCTGCCATTTTTCCTATATCATTAATTGGGTAGTTAATAGTCGTTAGTGGCGGGTAAATATGACGGGTAAAAAATACGTTGTCATAACCCATGATCGACAATTGTTCGGGAAGCTTAATGCTATATTCTCGGGCTGTGGCCATTGCACCAATGGCCATTTCATCATTAGCACAAATTAAAGCTGTAAAAGCGTGGTTACTTTCATGGAATAACTTAAAACCTGCCGAGCCGCTGGTTTCCATAAAATCGCCTTGATAAAGCAATTGTTCATTAAATTCTAAGTCAAATTCAGCGAGAGCCTGTTTATGGCCGGTTAAGCGATCCTGAGCATCTTTTTTCCAAAGTGGCCCGCTAATGTAAGCTATGTCACGATGGCCTTGCTCAAGGACATACTTGGTTGCTAAATATCCACCTTTGATATTATTTAAAACGATACACCGATCGGCAAGCTCTGGGATCAAACGGTTGATCAGTACAAAGGGGGTGCTGCCTTTACTCAGTTCTATCAAGTAGTCGTCGCTGATGGCTTCAACATGTAAAATCAAGCCATCACAATTGCGACTAATTAAAAACTCAATCCCTTGCTGTTCACGATCGGCATCACTGTGGCCTGCGGTAATAATGACGTGTTTACCTTGATTACGAAACGCATTTTCAATGTCGCTCATCATCGGTCCATAAAATGGCCCGTGTAGCTCAGAAACGAGCAAGCCTACGCTATTCGAGCAATTAGATGCGAGAGATTGTGCTATGGAATTAGGCCGGTAACCAAGCTGTGTCATCGCAACGGTTACCTTTTTTCGCGTTGCATCACTGACATTAGTATTATTATTCATTACCCTTGAAACGGTCGCTAATGAGACCCCTGCAAGTTTTGACACCTCATAAATGGTCGCCATGATATTCCTTGTTAAGTACTACTTCTTTGGGCTAAATCAGCGTTTATTTTCTCTAAGGTATTATTATCAAGAATATACCTTTTCATGATCAACGCGACAAGTACACTACCAATTGCAGGAAACAGTGTAAACGAGGTTAAAATACCGACTTTAGTTGCTTCATTAAGCTCAGTGTTAGCTTGATAGCCATAGTAAGCCAGTAACCAACCAGCAATAGCTCCGCCCAGTGCCAGGCCTAGTTTAATAAAGAACACCACGCTTGCATAGACCAAGCCAGTTAGCCGATGGCCATTTTGCCATTGTCCGTAGTCAATTGCATCTGCCATTTTTGCCCATAACAATGGAGTTGCCATTTGGGTGAAAAAACACCATAAAAAATAGACTGCAAACGCGAGCACTAATTGGTCGTCAGATAAGAAAAATGCAAAACAGCTTATGGCCGCAGAGATGTATTGGAGATATATATATGCTGCTTTTTTGTCAACCCGTTTACTCAGTGGTTGTGCGCAGGCGCAGCCAAGAATATTACCGATCATTCCCAAGGTAACAAATTGCGTAACTAAGTCGGCTTCACCAAGAACATATTTTACGTAATAAATTGCTAAAGTCGTACGCAGCACCATACTCGTGAGCAGCATAATGGCAGCACCACAGAGTATTTTAAAAGGACCGTTTTGCCACAACGTTGCCATTTGTGCTTTGAGGCTAAGGGTTTGTTGCTGTGGTGCAACCACGCGTTCTTTAGTAAAGCGAAAGCAGAACAAAAATAATATCACACCGAAACAGCTCATCAGTATCATAGTAAGCTGATAGCCAAGAGCATTATCGCCTTTACCAAACCAGCTTACTAATGGCAATGTGCAAGCACTGACGAGTAAGCCACCGAGCATACCAAATACAAAACGATAAGATTGAATGGATACGCGTTCACTCGGATCGTGACTTAGTACTCCACCCAAAGCTGAATAAGGAATATTAATTGCGGTATAAACCAGCATTAATAGCGTATAGGTGACAAACGCGTAGATGACTTTTCCTGTCGCGTTTAAATCTGGTGTGGTAAAAGTAATTACACTAACCAGCCCAAACGGGATCGCGAGCCACAATAGGTAAGGCCGATAACTACCATATTTGGTTCGGGTTGCATCGGTGAGCGCCCCCATTAACGGATCGGTGATTGCATCAATAACTCGCACCACTAGGAACAGAGTACCAACGATGGCCGGAGAAATACCAAATATATCGGTATAGAAAAAAGTTAAAAATAGCATCACGGTTTGAAAAATGATGTTACTTGCAGTATCACCTAAGCCATAGGCTATTTTTTCTTTTCTAGTTAGCATAATTGGCACTCATGTTGTTATTATTTTTTGCGCTGTGTGAGCAATGCGCGATATTGTATTGCGCTCTCTTTTAGTATGCGTTGCTGGTTTTCATAATCAACATAAACGAGACCAAAGCGTTTTTCATAGCCGTATGCCCATTCAAAGTTATCCATTAAGCTCCATGCAAAATAGCCTTGTATATCAACTCCTTGCTCAACTGCGTCATGCACTGCATTGAGGTGGGTATGATAATAACTAACACGCTCTGTATCGAGTACTTGGCCATCTCGTAGTGTATCTGCCATGGCCGCACCATTTTCAGTTACATAAACTTTAGGTAGTTGGTATAGCTCATTTAATGATACTAACAACTCAGTTAAACCTTGTGGATAGACTTCCCAGCCCATGTCAGTCACAGCTATGTTGTCGATTTGTGCTTCGGCAAACCAGTTATCATCAGTGTTTTTGTAGTGTATGCGGGTATAGTAATTAACGCCAATAAAGTCGATTTTTTGACTTATTATCGCCATATCATCAGCAGCTATATGGGGTTGCACTTCACTACTGAGGCTATTTAAAAGCGCCGGATACTGACCTTCTAAAACTGCTTTGATATACCACTGATTGTGATATTGATCGGCTAATAATGCTGCTTGTGTATCGTTTTCTGTCAGTGGATAAGCTGGGCTGAAGTTAAGAACAATACCAGCTTCTATATTAGGGCAATTGGCGCGCAGTACTTGCATGGCAAGACCATGGGCTAACAATAAATGATGAGCCGCCTGACGACCTGCTTGTTGGCTTTTAATACCGGGGGCATGTACACCCACTTCATAGCCTAAATAGGCACTGCAAAAAGGTTCATTTAAAGTCGCATAAGAGTCAACTAAACCTGTCAACTGCTTGGTAACTAAATCAGTATAGTGAGCAAATGCATAGGCGGTGTCACGGTTTAACCAGCCACCGTTATCTTCCAAGTGCTGGGGTAGATCCCAGTGATATAAGGTGACATAGGTCTTGATATTGCGTGCTTTTAAAGCCGTTAATAAATCACGATAAAAGCCAATGCCTTGCTGATTAATACTGCCATCTTGATGCAATACGCGCGGCCATGAAATTGATAATCGGTACGCATCAACGGCTAAGTCAGCAATCATTGCGATATCTTGTTGCCATAGTTCAACATGGTTACAGGCTGTATCGCCATTGCTATTGTCGGTGATAGCTCCTGGCTGGTCACAAAAAGTATCCCAAATAGATGTCAGGCGGGCGCTGCGAGCTCCCTCAATTTGAAATGAGGCTGTGGCTACACCAAAGGTAAACTGAGGTTTAAGTAGCGCAGAGCTAGGCGGCAGAGAAATAGTTTTAAACACGATTAGGTGCATCCTTTAACATTCAGTTTTGGCAATTACTTTTACATTAAGCACAGCATAGTTATTAAAAATGGAAGCGCTTGCAGAATGTTTGTAAATAAATTGCTAATTTTGATTTATATGATATAAATGTAAGCGCTTACATTTTATGTTGCAACTATTATTTGCTTTTTTTAAGTAATGAAAAAGTACTTTAATAAACGTAACGAACTGATAATTAAAATAATTAGAGAGTTTAATATGGCAAACGTCACACACAATTTGGCAACGAATGAACATAGCCTACAACCAATGGGCAAACAAACGTTTGCTTTAACGTCGTTGACCACCTTATTTTTTATGTGGGGGTTTATTACGTGTCTAAACGATATTCTGATCCCCTATTTAAAAGGGATGTTTTCACTCAATTATACCCAAGCGATGCTAATCCAATTTTGTTTCTTTGGGGCTTATTTTGTGATGTCGATACCCGCTGGTAAGTTGGTGAGTAAAATAGGTTATCAATTTGGCATTGTGGTGGGCTTAGTGGTAGCAGCGGTTGGTTGTGCATTATTCTATCCCGCAGCCGTAGCGCATGTTTATGAGCTATTTTTATTGGCGCTATTTGTACTGGCTTCGGGTATTACCATCTTACAAGTGTCAGCCAATCCATACGTAAGTGTACTTGGCGCAGCAAAAACAGCGTCGTCGCGTTTAACCATGACCCAAGCATTTAATTCGTTAGGTACTACGGTTGCGCCAATCTTTGGTGGCTGGCTTATTCTAACTGAAGTCAGCCAAGCAACCGCAGAGCAAGTTAAACTTCCTTATTTAATGCTTTCAGCAAGCTTGCTGGTACTTGCGGTGATTTTTGCTTTTTTAAAATTACCTAAACTTGGCAAAGCAGCTGATGCTGAGAGTGAAAATCAATATGTTGAGAACTTTATTGATTTAGGTAGTGTTTGGCAGTATCGCCATTTAATTTTAGGAGCCATTGGCATTTTTGTTTATGTCGGTGCTGAAGTCGCAATCGGCAGCTTTTTAGTAGGCTTTTTAACCTTAGACCATATTGCGGGTTTTACTGAGCAGCAAGCCGCACATTATATTAGTTATTACTTCGCGGGCGCCATGATAGGACGCTTTATTGGTGCTGCCATCATGCAAAAACTCAATGCAGGTAAGGTATTGGCATGTCATGCATTACTTGCCGTGGTACTGGTGTTAATGGCGATGACAGGACAAGGGGCATTAGCAATGTGGGCTATTTTGTTGGTCGGACTATGTAACTCAATTATGTTCCCAACCATCTTCAGTTTAGCCCTACAAGGCCTTGGCAAATATACCTCTCAGGGTTCAGGTATTTTATGCTTAGCCATTGTCGGTGGTGCAATTATTCCATTATTACAAGGCGTCCTAGCTGACAATTTTGGTGTGCAATTAGCACTATTACTGCCGATCGGCTGCTATTTATATATTACTTACTTTGCGCTATTTGGCTCAAAAGTAACAACTTCAACTCGTCATTGATAACTAGGTGGACAACATGACAATAACAAAACCACGTACTCTTTTGGTAATGATGATTGCAGCAATGGCGATGAATGGCTGTTCGCAATCAGAACAAACAGCAGCGACCAATGAGATTTGGCCGATGATCAAAAGCGGTGTTAAAGACGATGCCAATATGGAGCAAAAAATTGCTGACTTGCTCGGCTCAATGAGCTTAGAGCAAAAAGTAGCCCAGATGATCCAACCTGAAATTCGCGATATTACAGTGGAAGATATGCGTCAATATGGTTTTGGTTCTTACCTTAATGGCGGTGGGGCTTTTCCTAATAATAATAAACATGCCACGGCTGCTGATTGGATTGAACTAGCCGAAAAAATGTACCAAGCATCAGTAGATGATTCCCTTGATGGTAGCCGTATCCCAACTATGTGGGGAACCGATGCAGTTCATGGTCATAATAATGTTATTGGTGCGACGTTATTTCCGCACAATATCGGTTTAGGTGCGGCTAACAATCCACAGTTGATTGAAAAAATTGCTGCAGCGACCGCCCAAGAAGTGATGGTAACCGGTATTGATTGGGTGTTTGCACCTACCGTTGCTGTGGTACGAGATGACCGCTGGGGCCGTACTTATGAAGGGTATTCAGAAGATCCACAAATTGTTAGAGATTACTCAGCCGCAATAGTAAAAGGCTTACAAGGCGCAGTTGATCAAGACTTTTTATCAGATAAACGGGTGATCAGTACGGTTAAGCATTTTATTGGTGATGGTGGTACACAAGGCGGTGATGACCAAGGTAATAATATTACCAGCGAAGCAGAGTTATTTACCATTCATGCGCAAGGTTATGTGGGAGGCTTAGGTGCTGGAGCACAAACAGTTATGGCGTCGTTTAATAGCTGGCATGGCGAAAAAATCCATGGCAGTAAATATCTCTTAACTGATGTGCTAAAAGGCAAAATGGGTTTTGATGGCTTTGTTGTGGGTGATTGGAATGGTCATGGACAAATTCCTGGTTGTACCAATGGAAACTGTGCACAAGCCGCTAATGCAGGCCTTGATGTATACATGGTGCCTACTGATGCATGGAAGCCACTTTATGAAAACCTTATCGCACAAGTTAACAATGGCACAATTGCGCAATCACGAATTGATGATGCGGTAACGCGTATTCTGAGAGTAAAAATGCGTGCGGGTTTATTTGAAAAACCAAGTCCTGCAAATCGTCCACTTTCAGGAAAAACAGAGGTCATTGGTAGTGCTGAACATCGTAAAATCGCAAAACAAGCAGTTCGCGAATCTTTAGTACTCCTAAAAAACAAACAACAGTTACTGCCGCTTTCGCCAAAAGCAAATGTGTTAGTAGCCGGTCTAGGTGCTGATAATATCGGTATGCAATCTGGCGGTTGGAGCATTACTTGGCAAGGTACGGGGAATCAGAATAGCGATTTTCCAGGTGGCACGTCGATTTTGGATGGTATTGAACACACTGTTAAGCAAGCGGGCGGGCAAGTTCAGTATGACTTAAACGGTGAGTTCAATACTCGTCCAGATGTCGCTATTGTAGTATTTGGTGAGCAACCTTACGCAGAAGGCAATGGGGATTTAGATAATCTTGAATATCAGCGGGGTAATAAAACGGATTTAGCGCTACTGCGAAAATTCAAGCAAGCCGGTATTCCCGTTGTATCGTTATTTATTAGCGGCCGCCCAATGTGGGTAAACGCAGAGCTTAATGCCAGTGATGCGTTTGTTGCGACGTGGTTGCCAGGTAGCGAAGGGGATGCAATTAGCGATGTGTTATTTGCAAATGTAGATGGCTCAGTAAATCATGATTTTAAAGGCAAGCTGTCGTTTTCTTGGCCGAATAACCCAGTTGATAACGAAAATCGTGGTGATAAAGATTATTCGCCATTATTACCGTATGGTTTTGGCTTAACTTATTCAGATAAAAACACCTTACAAGATGATCTTGTTGAACAAATGGGAACGTCACAACAGCTTGATGATTTAGTCTTGTTTGAGCGCGCGGTTAAAGCGCCATGGAGTCTGCATTTACAAAGTGGTGAGCAGCAAAAAGTGATGGCAAGTAGTCGCGAATCAATCGGAGCTGTTAGCGTTAAAACCTTTGATAAAGACGTTCAAGAAGATGCGCGTGCAATTACCTTCAGCGGCGATGAACTAGCAGCAGTGCGTTTAAGTGCGGCATTCCCATCTGATTTACGTTCGTTTGTTGAAAAAGCAGGGCAGTTACAAATGCAAATTAAGGTTGAGCAAAGTGCCGATGCCCCGCTTTGGCTTGGTATGCAATGTGGTGATGATTGCCAAGGTAAATTGGATATTGCTAAGCAGCTAAATGCAACCAATGAATGGCAGACTTTAAGCATTGATTTACGGTGTTTTTCACAGCAAGGTGTTAATTTAGGGCAAGTATTCTCACCTTGGCAGTTAAGTACAGCTGCGCCATGGCAGGTATCGATTGCGAAACTCAACATCACCAGCGAGCATGTATCTACTGAGGTTATTTCATGCCAGTAATGCCTTTGTTAGGCTTAACACCACTGACATCGATCTAGATAAATAGCAATACGAAATTAATTGCCAATAAACGTCATAAAAAGTAGTCTAGGCTGCTTTTTATTGAATAGGAAAGATCGAAATGAAACCAGTGAATCCATCAAAAGTCATTTGTATTGGTCGTAACTATGCTGCGCATATTACTGAGCTTGGTAATCAAGTGGCAGACGAAATGGTGGTGTTTTTAAAGCCGCCAAGCGCGATAACAAATACCTTAATGTGTACTCATAAGGATGAGCAATTACATTTTGAGACTGAAATTTGTTTTCAAGTTAACAATGGCTGTTTAGCTGCTGTGGCGGTGGGACTGGATTTAACTAAGCGAGATTTACAGAGTAAATTAAAAGCCAGCGGTTTACCGTGGGAACGCGCGAAAGCCTTTGATGGCTCTGCATTGTTTAGTGAGTTTGTACAAATAGACGAACAAGCTATTGAGCATTTAAGTTTAACCTTACTGATAGATAATAAGGTGCGACAACAAGGCGGCGTAGAGTTAATGCTTTATAAACCCGCGGTTATTTCAGCCCAAGTTAGTGAGTTTATGACTTTAATTGATGGCGATATTATTATGACTGGCACACCTGCAGGAGTAGGAGCTGTGAACGCAGGAAGTACATTTATTGCTCAGTTACACTTGGGCTCAGACTTATTGGTTCAGCAAGAGTGGTTGGCTGAGTAAGTTTTAATATCTGTTGTTGATATTGTTGATCAAAATCCGCAAAGGTATTTTCAAGCAATACACGCTGTGTTTGCTGGTACTTTGCAGACGGCAGTATGCTATTTGTTAGCACTCGATTTATTTTTTTTAAGGCATTATTAGCAAAATTATTAGGGGCATTGGTTGAGCAGCCAATCGCACCTAAAACCAGCTTATCGGCGTGATCGGCAATAGGTAAGGTTACTACATTATCAAATTCGCTGAAGCGGTTGTAGTAATCGGCTAAAAAAGGATAGTCGATAGTGTAATCAATATACCCATGATTGAGCCGATTGATCACCGAGCTGCTTTCGTTTTCACTGTTCCAACTTAATGATGTATGTTGGTCGCTTTTAGTATTTCGAGCGATGGTATTTAACTCTGGAGTAAATTTACGCGCAGCGGATTGGCCAAAAATAAATTTATTATCTGTCAGTAGTTTAACTAAATTTATCGGTGAACTGTGTTGTTGGCTAATTACTTTCGCTGTTTTAGCTGAGGCAATGATAGCAAATGGTGGGTACACCGTTGTTGGCACCGAATAGATCACTCGGGGGGTGTTAACTTTACGGTGGATCATACAAGGGTAACATGCTTGTTGACCTTCATCGAGGTACTTGCCTATACGTTTTTGCGGCAACATTTCGCGGGTATGCTCTATATCGGGTAACTCAATGATGAGCTGTTCGACTAAGTAATCACATAAGCCTCCATCTGGAGTTTGCGCTGTTTTAGCCAGATGAAAAGGCGCCGCATCACTTTGGAGCCAAGTTATGTGAGTTACTTCATCGGTATTATTAGCAAGTACATAGGTGCTTGAAAAAAAAGAGAATAATGTAACGAAGTAATAGACAATACGCATAGCTATATTTACTTTATCCGCTAACAATTTAAATCGAGTATACAATAACTAATATTTTGCGCTACTAAAGGATGGTAAATTATTGCATTAAGTTAATTTTTTAATGCTGTAGTGGTGTTTTTTTGATTCACTATTTGTGAGTAGGTTGTTTTTCAAGTGTTTTAATCTGGTGGAAAGCCCAAGCATTGATAATGATTGGGCTTTATTGATTAAAATGGCATTGGGTATTGCTTAAATACATTACCAATATCAGTTAAAGCTTGTTCGCTTAATTCGATGTTGAACGCGGCAATGTCATCTTTTAGTTGTACTAAGCTGGTTGCACCAATAATTGAAGAAGTAACACCATCAACTTGGTCACACCATGCAAGCGCTAATTGTGCTGGGGTTATTTGGTATTGCTGGGCAATTTCAACATAGTGGCTGATTGCTTGTTGCGATTGTGCTGTGTCACGGAATAAACCATTACGCTGCACCAGTGTCCAGCGGCTACCATCGGGACGTGCGCCATTTAAATATTTTCCACTTAACATACCGCCTGCTAAGGGTGACCAAGGTAAATAAGCAATATCTTCGTGAATACATTGCTCTATTAGATAAGGCCAATCTTTAGCGTGTAATAAACTAAATTCATTTTGAATAGAGACCATGCGCGGTAAATTGTGTTGTTCACTTAATCGTAAAAATTGGCTAATACCCCATGGCGTGTCGTCAGAGAGACCACAATGTTTAATTTTACCAGCTTTAACACAGTCGTTTAAACCTTCAAGAATATCGAGCATACCCGCTGTGTGTTGCTCTGTATTGGCGTCACTAAAACGGATCATACCTGGCCATTGTTTGCTAAAGTGCGGTGATTGACGATTCGGCCAATGTAGTTGGTATAAATCAATTACATCGGTTTGTAGGCGTTTTAATGACTCGTCAACTGCATGAACGACTGCTTGACGAGTAATATCGCCGCCATCGCGTATCCAAGCTAGGCCATTGCCAGCAATTTTAGTGGCGAGCACAATATCGTCTCGCTTACTTGGATTACGCGCTAACCAATTACCGATAATTTGCTCTGTTTTTCCGTACGTATCTGGAGTGGGAGGGATGGCATACATTTCTGCAGTATCAATGAAGTTTACGCCATGCTCTAAGGCATAAGCAATTTGCTCATCAGCATCTGCTTGATTATTTTGTACGCCCCACGTCATGCTGCCTAAGCATACACGAGACACATTGAGACCACTGCTACCAAGTGGGTTGTAACGCATAATGATTCCTTACTTTTATGATTCTCGGCTGTACTTATGTAATGCAGCCAATAATGGCTCACTTAATTGTGCTTTCTTACCCGTTTTAAAATTAAACATCACCACTTGCGATGACCCTAATGTAGTCAAGGCATTTTGCGCTTGGCTAAATACTCTGTAGTGCATCATAAAACGGTCTTTTTGAATATCACTGATGGTAACGCCTACCAACACTGTATCAGGAAATGTGACAGGGCGTTTATAACGCGCGTTATTTTCACTGATCACAGGACCAATACCTGTTGTTTGTAAATCTTCGAGTAAATTTATTTGATTAAAAAAATCAATTCGAGCAGTTTCAAAATAACGAAAATACACCACATTATTGACATGTTGTAAGGCATCCATTTCTCCCCAAGCAACATTAATTGCTGTATGGATAGGATGTTGTTCTATGAATGATTGCATATTCGACAGCTCTTTAAAGTAAAAACGTAGATTAGCAATTGGTGCTGTTTAGCTCAAGATAATTAGGAAAACAGTGAAAATGTGCTAGTTTTAGTAGTTCACGGTTACGTAAATGAATACTTTAATCTGATTTAAAGGAGCTAATTATGAATACAGTGACAGCAAAAATAATGAAACGCTTAGCGCTACTGGTGGTGATCTGTTTGGCATTAGTTTGTTATGCGATGGGCAATGCTTCTGGGATGGTGATACTAATCGTAGTTGGTTTTATTTTAGAAGGTGCTTTTTGGTTATTCGGTGCGAGGTTATTTAATCGTAAAAAATCTTCACAGCAAGAATCATCGAGCTGATGACTTGCTAATAAATCAAACTTAATGAATAATAACTGTTCATTTGTACAGTGCTTGGTTTGAGGAATGAAAAAGTTTATTCATATTGACATGGATTGCTTTTACTCAGCGGTCGAAATGCGCGATAACCCCGCGCTTGCTAATGTACCTTTGGCAATTGGTGGCAATAGTCGCCGTGGAGTGCTCTCTACAGCAAATTACATCGCCCGCGAATACGGTGTGCGATCTGCGATGTCTAACTACCGTGCTAAACAATTATGCCCAGATTTAGTGATTGTACCAGGGCGTATGCAAGTTTATAAACAAGCCTCTTCGCAAATTCGTGCTGTATTTAAGCACTATACCGATCTTATAGAGCCTCTTTCTTTAGATGAAGCTTACCTTGATGTGACTGACAGTAATGCATGCCATGGTAGTGCGACCTTAATGGCAGAGCAGATTCGCGCCGATATTTTTGCAGCCACCGGTTTAACTGCTTCGGCTGGAATTGCGCCGATAAAATTTATTGCCAAAATTGCCAGTGATGAAAATAAACCGAATGGTCAATTTGTAGTATTGCCTGAGCAAGTGGATGACTTTTTAGCGCAATTACCTTTGGGTAAAATACCCGGGGTCGGTAAGGTTACCCTTGAAAAACTCAATTTAAAAGGCTTATACACCGGTGCTGATGTGCGCGCTAAAGGGGTTAATTGGATGCAGCAACACGTTGGTAACTTTGGGGTCTCGCTGTATCAAAAATGTGCCGGTTTACATATTGGTAAAGTATCCACAGAACGTACCCGTAAATCGCTCAGTGTTGAGCATACCTACGAATATAATAAAACCAGCTTACAAGCGTGTTTAGATCAATTGCCAATATTATTGGCTGAGCTTCAACGTCGATTAACAAAGCAGCAATTAGAGCAACGTATAAATAAACTCAGTGTCAAAGTGAAGTTTGCTAATTTTGTGGTTACATCGGCCGATCAAACTTGCCACCGACTTGATGAAACTATCTTGGCTGAGCTGCTGAGCAAAGCATATCAACGTGGCTTGCAGCAGCCAGTGCGGTTACTCGGTGTAGGGGTCGGTGTTAAAAATGAACCGCAGCAACATGTACAGCTGAGTATATTAGACTAAGATACTGCGCGCTATTTGCTTCAATCAACGATAAGTGGGCAGTGAGTAACTGCTTTATTTTACACTGTAACTCCAAGTTGCCAGCGTTATGTTAGCTCGTCGTACATTGCTGGCAATAGCTATTTAAATCAATGATAATAAGCTCCTACGTTTTTTGACAACAGGACCTTTTTTTATGGCATATCCTCACGCAGTTGCAGCCCCGCAATTAGATAACGCAAAACATGATGCGCTTATTATTATTGCCGATAATTTTTCTGAGTTAGACGATCCGAATCTAAGCCAAGCTATTAAAGCGCAAATGGCGGTTGATGCACGTATTGGTAAGCAAGTCACGCTGCTTGTTGTTGATTCTAAACGGGTGATTTTAGCGCCGACAGGTCCATTAAATCGTGATTATGACGATGTACGTCGTTATTTTGATGCAGCTAAATTGGCTATTAATGAAGCTAAAGCATCAGGCAGTACAAAACCTGCTATTTACTTACCACAAGCAAGCCAAGATAGCCGTTATCAGTATGCCTTAGAAGTTGCTTATCTTGGTGCTTGCCAAGCGTTGTGGCAGCCGCTTGAGGCGCGCGAGTTTCATGGCGAAAGCATTGAACCGATCACTCAAATAGCCTTGTTTGGTGCTAATGAGCAAACAATTAAAGCAGTGAATGCCATTGCCGCAGGGCAGTATGCTGCTCGTGATTTATGTGGCACTGAGCCTGAGCGTATGGCGCCACCACGTTTTGCTGATTACTGTGTGGATTTATTTAAAGGCAGCAAGGTCAATGTTGCAGTGATTGCAGATATTGCCACGATTGATAAAGAGTACCCGATGATGAGTACCGTAGCTCGCGCTTCATATGCGGTTGAGCGTCATCACCCTCGGGTTGTAAAACTTGAATATGTACCAGAGGGCGAAGTAACACGTACCTTAATGTTTGTCGGTAAAGGCTTAGTATATGACACCGGTGGTGCCGATTTGAAAGTGGGCGGGCATATGGCCGGTATGAGCCGTGATAAAGGCGGCGCAGCCTCTGTTGCTGGTTTTATGAAATCAGTGGCAGACTTTCAACCACAAGGCGTTAAAGTTATTGCATACTTAGCGGTAGTTCGTAACTCAATTGGTTCTGATTGTTTTGTACCAGATGAAATTATTACTAGCCGTGAGGGCGTACGTGTTCGCATCGGTAATACGGATGCAGAAGGGCGCTTAGCTATGGGGGATTTACTCAGCGAGATGAAAGATTTAGCAAAAGGAGAAGTTAATCCTGAAATCTTTACGGTCGCAACCTTAACCGGACATGCAGCTCGTGCAATGGGACCTTACAGTGCATACGTTGAAAATGGCCCTGCACGTGCGGCTAATATTTCTCGTAAGCTGGCTGACAGTGGTGACTTATGGGCTGATGGTGCAGAAGTTTCTCGCAGCCGTCGCGAAGACTATGATTTTATTAAACCGCGTACTTTAGCTGATGACGTATTATCAAGTAACAATGCAGCATCAGCAGTTACCGCACGTGGTCATCAGTTCCCTATGGCATTTTTAGCTATTGTTGGTGGCCTTGATAAGCATGGTTGTGAGTCAGCACAGCCTTTACCTTATGTGCATATGGATATTGCCGGTAGTGGTGTTGAAGGTGGTGATTGGCAGCACGGTAAACCAACTGCAGCAGGCCTAAGCAGTTTATTTGCTCGTTACTGCTTATAATAAGCAGTATTAAATACAACAGCCCCGTTATATAAAATGACGGGGCTTTTTTGTAATTTGTTTTTGTTAATTAATCTAATTTAAAGCGATTAACCACATCAGTTAGCTGTTGGCTACTGTGTTTAAGATTATCGCTCGCACCAGAAAGTTGTGATGTATTGGCCAGAGACTGTTCGGTTGATTGCGATAGTTCATTAATTCGCAAATTGACTTCATCCGCAGCACTTGATTGTTGCTCAGTCGCACGGGCTATTTGACCATTCATATCGGTGATCACTGACACCAGACGTTCAATTTCAGTTAATGAGGTATTGGCAGATCCGGCTTGTTGTACTGTGCTGGTGGATAATTGTTGGCTAGCTGTTACCGCCTCTACGGCCGCCTTTGCGCCTTTTTGTAATTTGGCTATCATCGCCTGAATTTCGTCTGTACTCTTGCCTGTGCGACTTGCAAGAGTGCGTACTTCATCAGCTACAACGGCAAACCCCCGGCCTTGTTCGCCAGCACGTGCCGCTTCGATTGCAGCATTGAGTGCCAGTAAATTGGTTTGCTCCGCAATACCGCGTATCACGTCTAGTACCGATCCTATATTATTACTTTCTTGAGCTAAATCAGCGGTAACTTGACTCACAATCTCAATATTTTTGGACAGTGTTTCTATGGCTTGGATTGTTTTAGCAACGACTTCTTTACCTTCAGATGCATTCACCGCGGCTTGGTTAGCGGCTTGTTCAGCCGCTTCGGCATTGCGACTTACATCATGAATTTGGTGGGTCATTTGCTCCATTGCTGCAGCGACTTGCGTTGAGCTATCGTTTTGCAGTTCAATAAAAGAATGATTGGTTTTACTCGCATCATCCACTGTTTGGGCATGCTGGTTAACATCATTGGCATTATTTGCCACTTGTTTAAGTGACTCACGCATTTTGGTAGTAAATAAATTAAAGTGGCGAGATAACCGTGATACCTCATCATTACCATTTTCATCTAAGGTTTGGGTTAAATCCCCTTCACCTTGAGAGATACTTTTCATCATATTTGCAGCAAGCCGAGTTGGTAATAAAATACTTCTGGCGATTAAGTAACTTAAACTAATTAATAGCAAAATAATCACTGCGGCATTGAGAATAACTAAATTCCGTAAGCTGGCAAAAGCCTCATCAATAGTATCAATATAGACACCTGAACCGACTATCCATTGCCATGGGGTAAAACCTTTCACATAGGCTATTTTATCAACTGGCTGATCTTTGCCTGGTTTAGGCCATTTGTAAGGGATAAAACCTTCACCACTTTGCTTAACTATTTTAACCATTTCAACAAATAACGGTACGCCATCGGGGTCTTTACTGTTGCTGAGTGATTTACCGTTTAACTCTGGTTTAAAAGGGTGCATAACCATGGCTGGCTGAAAATCATTGATCCAGAAGTAATTGTCATTGTCATAGCGAATACTAGCTATCGTAGTTAGTGCACCTTGTTGGGCTTGTTGCTCGGTGAGTTCGCCGCTTTGTTGTAATGAATGATAATGGGTAATAACACTATAAGCAGCTTCAACCAGATTTTTTGTTTTCGTATATTGGCCTGCTTTGAGTGAACTATATTGCTGAGTTAAACTGGTAATACTTAAAAAAAGTAAACCAACAACGACCAAACTTACCAAGATAGCTAAGCGCTGAAAAATAGTAAAACGGCGTAGGTACGACATAAAAAATCCTTTAGAAGTGCTCGCAGTAGGCGCGCATATATTAAGCGTAGTAAATATTACTTTAAAATCTAGTTAACTGTCCCTTGTTTTGGTCTAAATTATTTTAAATAAATAGGATTATCATTAAGTCAAAAAAAAGGCCGATTTTTCAATCAGCCTTTAGTCTAACTTGGGGAGTCAATACTGACTTACTCTACATCAAAATGACGATTAAAGAAGTTAGTGATTGTTTGATGCAAGTGAGTTTGCACTTGTTTACCCCGTAAGCTGTGCTTGGAACCTGGGTAAGTCATCATTTCAAATTGCTTTTCGTTATCTTGCAATTGTTTGAATAACTTAGTGGCATGGGTAAACAATACGTTATCGTCGGCCATACCATGGTAGATCATTAATGGCCCTTTCAAGCCATCTGCATATGGAAATACCGCACTGTCTGCATAGCCTTTGGCATTTGTATCAGGATGTCCTAAATAACGCTCGGTATAGTGAGTATCATACAGTGCCCAATCAGTCACTGGCGCTCCAGATACGCCTGCTTGAAAATAATCACCAGCTTTAAACATGGTCATTAATGCCATATAGCCACCGTAACTGTGACCATAAATACCAATGCGTTGTGGGTCAACATAATCAAGCGTACGTAAAAATTCGACGCCTTTTATTTGATCAGCCACTTCAACCACACCTAAATGTTTGTAAATGGCATCTTCAAACTTTTTACCACGATTATACGAACCACGATTATCTAATTGGAATACCACATAACCTTGCTGTGCCATATATTGGAAATATAAGTTTTTGCTGCGCCAACTATTGGTTACGCGTTGTGCATGTGGGCCGCCATAGACATTGACAAGAACAGGGTGCTTTTTACCATCATTTACCGTTGCAGGTTTAAATAAACGATAGTGCATCACTTGACCATCATCAGCAGTCAAAGTGCCATATTCAGGCTCAGCTAGATCAGCAAGATAAGGGGTCAGTGGATGGTTTTCATCAAGTTTATTTTGCTCTAACCAAGTAACAAATTCACCGTTTACTTTACGCAGTGCCGCTGAGTTTGGTTTGTTAACCGATGAACTGTTATCAATAAAAGTTTTACTGTCTTTTGCCATTACCACATTGTGATAAGCACCTTGCTCCGTGATACGTTTAATATCGCCCTTTTTAAACAGTGGAACACTGTATAGCTGGCTTTCCAAAGGCGTGTCTTTGCGTCCGGCAAAGTAGACAATGCCTTTTTTCTCATCAATACCTTTTAAGCTATCAACCACCCAGTCACCATCGGTGATCTGACGCACTAACTTACCATTGGTACGATATAGATATAAATGCTTAAAGCCATTGCGCTCAGAGGCCCAAACAAAATGTTTTTTATCTTTCAAAAACTGTAGATCAAAATGTAAGTTGATCCAGCTATCACTAGTTTCTGTTAAGGCTACTTTTTGCTCTGTAGTTTCGCTGTTATAAAAGCGCAATTCTAAGTTGTGCTGTGAGCGGTTTTGCCACTGATACGATAGCGTTTTATCATCTTCTAACCATTTTGCACGGGCAATGTAAATGTCTTCATCTTTACCTAAATCAACCCAATCAGTTTTTTGATTATCAAGCTTAACCACACCAAGTTGAATTTTTACATTATTAGTGCCGGTAAATGGGTAGCGTTGGTTAAACAGTTTCACTTCATCAGCGTAAATTTCATTGCGGATAGCTTCTTTAACTGGGCTTTCGTCAATGCGAGTGAAGGCTATTTTTGATTCATCACCAGACCACCAATAACCTGTCATTCGGCCCATTTCTTCTTGCGCGACAAACTCCGCCATGGCGTTTTTGATCACACCGCCGCCATCTTTACTCAGCTGAATTTCTTTACCTGATTTAAGATTTAGCGCATAAAGATTTTGTTCACGGACAAACGAGACAAAGTTTCCTTTTGGTGAAAAGCGTGCGTCGGTTTCAAATGCCTCAGTATCGGTCAGTTTACGGCTTTTTCCTGCTCCTAGCTCGTAATAATAGAGGTCACCATTAAGTGGAAATAACAAGGCTTTACCGTCTTTAGACCATTTGTATTCTAAAATACCTTTACCAAAAATACGTTGGCGCTCACGGCGTGCTTTTTCTTCGTCAGAGAGGTTTTCAGGGCCTGAAAAAAGTTTGGCAGAGTCGACTAAAATACGATTTTTGTTATCTTTTAAATTATATTCCCACAAATCATAACGGTTGTAATCGTCGCTTTTACCTTGCAGGTAGGTAACTCGGCTACCGTCTGGTGAAAACTTAAGCTGTACAGGTGCTTTACCCGCTAAACTTGGATCATCAAAAATACGTTCTAAAGTAAGAGGCTTCGCTTGCACTGTGATGGCTGTTGCCACCAAAGGTAGCAAGTATGAGAGGTGTTTAATTTTTTTTAACACGTGTTTACCTTCGCTCGAATAAAAACTGCAACGATGGTAAAGCCAAGCGTGGGCAACTGCAACTAAATGCTATAAAGTAGCGAAAATGTAATGCACTTAATTTGTAAGGAATAAAAATGACCGTTGAATTCTCTTTAGCTCCAGAACTTGTACGTGATTGTATTGAACTGGCCGATTGGCCATTATGCAAAGTGTTACTTATGAATGATAGTCAATACCCGTGGTTTATTTTAGTGCCTCGTAAAGCTAATTTAAAAGAGAGCATTGATCTAAGCGAGTCTGAACAGGTATTGCTAATGCAAGAGTCAGCGAAGTTAAGTCGGCTACTCAAAGAGGTACTTAACCCAGATAAACTTAATGTCGCAGCGCTTGGTAACATGGTTCCACAGTTACATATTCATCATATTGCTCGCTATAAAACCGATGTCGCATGGCCTGCGCCAGTATGGGGTAAATATCCCGCAGTGCCTTATAGTGAAGAGCAATTGGCACGTTTAAAAACACATTTTTAATCGTGGTTGAGTGTTTACATAATAGAGTTTGATCACAGTATTATGATTTTTCGTTGGGTAAAAATAGACTATGCTTAGGGTCACTAAATCGTGGCTGTTTATTACACTCAGTATATAGGGATTGCAAACTAACTGATGAAAGCTTTTGTATTGTTTACCTTGCTAAGTGTATTTTCGCATCACAGTGCTGCAAATACATTTTACTTTGTTGGTACCACCTTTCCGTCGGTACTTGAAAAAATGAACAAGGTCAAATAGAAGGCTTAGGCGCCGACATCGCAGGTGAAATTTGCCTGCGTTTAGGTTGCCAAATTAAAATTGATATTTTGCCATTTAAACGGGCGCTAAAAATGGTTGAGCTTGGTAAGGCTGATGCATTCATAGGTCCTTATAAGTCGGCTATTAGAGAGCAGTATATGGTTTATAGTGAGGCTGCTTTCTATCAAGACCCGCTGGTTTTTTATGTCAAAAATAGTAATGAATTTCAGTGGCATAATAATTTAGAGACATTAAAAGAGTTATCGATAGGGTTAACCCGAGGTTGGAACTATGGTGACGATTTTGAGCGATATAAAAGTCAGTTAGAAATTTCTGAAGTGGGTACTGTTGAAGCCAGTTTTTTGCAATTAATTCATGACCGTGTCGATATTATAGTGACTCATCCAAGAGCCGCACAGCCCGTTATTAAGCAGTTAAGTTTAGCCAATCAAGTGAAACAGTTACAGCCACCATTAATTGTTAATAAAGGCTATTTTGGTTTTTCAAAAAAACGTAATTTAAATGAGTTTATTATCTCATTCGATAAAGAATTAAATAATATGATTGCTAATGGTGAAGTAAAAAAAATGAGTGAAAAATATGGTTTAGCATTCCCGTAATAGCAATATTGAATTAAAAAAGGCGTTATAGGTGAGCCCCTAAAACGCCTTTTTAGTATTAATTATATTATTTTAAACCTAACTCTTTCTTACCTTGTTTAAAGGTGACATCTACAGGAATATTTGCTTGGCTTAGTTTTTCTAAATCTTTAGCAAGTTCCACTTTGATATCACCATGTGTCGCAATCAGTTGATCGACTTTCTCATAATCACCATCACCTTGTAAGGTTAAGATCAAACCAGATAGCTTGGCCATTGCTTGGCCCATTTTTTCCATATTTACGCTGTAAAGGCCTTGCTCATTTTTAGAGAATGCACCTTCTTCTGCGAAAAAGTTAAAGCGGATCATATTTGCTTTACCATGGGCACTTGATGCGCCAAAACGCACTGAGCGGAAAATACCGGCCATAAAAGTGATGTAATAATCTTCAAGTGTTCCCTCAGTGATCTCACCTTTTTTGAGTAACTGCTCAACCATGTACAAGCCTAAGATATCGGCTTTGCCTTCTTCTAAAGCACTGGCATGTTCTTGTAAAGACTGACGAACAGTGCCTTTACCTGTGATAGTATTTTTGATCCCTAAACCATGAGCGACTTCGTGGAACATGGTATTGGCAAAAAATGCATCGAAAGTAATGTGTTTACGTTGCTCAGGAACAATTAACTGCTCAGCGATTGGCACCAATATTTTATCAAACTTAGCGCGCATAGCATTTTTCAGTTGTAAACGGCGAGTGCCTTTTTCAAGTTGTACTTGTTCGTCATTTGGTAAGTTAATGGCAATGGTTTTACTGCCAGCATTAGAATGACCTGCGTAGTAAACAACATCATATGCATTTAAGTCCGCATCAGAGCCAGGCACTTCTTGTTTGTATTTGGCATCAACAGGGAGGCCTTTTTGTAGCTCTGGTAAAAATGCTGCAAATTTTGCAAGACGCTCTGACCATGCTAAATCTTTCACTAAGACATACGATTCGAAGGCTGCGCGAGAGCCGAACAATTGATCTTCATAGGTTTCGATTGGACCAATAACGATATCGATCGGGTTGTTCTTCATGTCCATCCAAGCAAAGTCTGATGCTTGATAATCATCGTTTTGTAGTGCATCTGCACGTAAGTTCAGGTAACTAGCAAACTCTTTATCATCGGCAAGCTTGCTCGCCTCACGTAATAAGTTAGCTGCTTTTTCAAGCGCTTTAGCATATTCAACCGAATAGGCAACGCTATACAGCTTGCCTTGTTCATCTCGCTTAATGACTGAATACAGACCATTTTTATCTGCTACGTCAGCCTTGTTTAGCTCTTCTTTAGAGATATCGGCTGGATAAAATTGAGCTCCGGCTGTTTTATCTTCATAGCCTGACAAAAAGACTTGATCGCCATTTAATCTATCCCATGGTCCATAGTTAATATCGGCAAATTTTTGTACTTTAGGATCATTGATTTTGGCTAAAAATGCCGCTTTATCTTCACCAAATGCTTGGCGCCAGAATAGATCATCCATAATTTTAGACGCATCAATAAGTTTTGCTATTAACGCTTTTTGGTTGTCGCTTAAATGTGATAAATCAGTGGTTAAACTAAAATCGGTATAGATATCAAGGCGACTAGTGTCAGCGTTAATAAGTTGTGGGCCGCTATCTTGTACTTGCTTTGTAGGGGCTGCAGCAGCATTTGACGCTTTAGGTGCGCTGGCTTGATCTGAACATGCACTAAGAAAAACGGCACCGGTAAGAATAAGTGCTTGGCTAATTTTATTGAGAGTCATTATATTGCCTGTTAAAAAGTAAGTTTAATTATAGATACCCTTGAGAGGGTATTTCGCTTCCTTGTTATGCCAGCATTAAAGCAAATCTTATGCGCAAATAGCAAGTTTCCTGTGTTGTGATGGTCTAAGCGAAGGGATATAAACTGTAGTAGAAAAATAAACTAACATAATTTCTATAATTTCCTTAACTTTAGCGGTAACTTAGACAATACTGTATCTATAAGAAATAAACATTCCATGGTTTGGATGTATTAAAAAATCAATACAAAAGGATGGCACATTTATGTCAACAGAAAACGCACTACTGACCATTTTGGTTGATCGTATTAATAATGACACGTTAGTTTTACCAACCTTGCCTGAGGTTGCGGTTCGTGTACGTCAAGCTGCCGATAATCCAGATGTAAATTTAGCGCAAATGGCTGATGTGATCTCTCATGATCCGGCATTAGCAGCACGGATGATAAAAGTCGCAAATAGTGCTTTTATGGGGCGCACAGTTAAAGTTTCTAATATAAATCAAGCGGTAACGAGAATTGGTCTGCGTCAGATCAAAAATATCGCAACAGCAATGGCGATGGAGCAACTATTTGTTTCAAATAATGAGCTGATCAAAGGTTATATGGATAAGGCGTGGCAGAAAACTTTAAAAGTAGCATGTCACTCAATTACTGTGATGGAGTTTTTCCTTAAGAAAAACAAGCAGACCTCATTGAATCGTGACACCATTACACTCGCATCATTGGTTTATAACATTGGTGTATTGCCTATTTTGACGGAAGCGGAACGTCACCCAGAAGTATTTGCCAATCCAAGCTTTTTAGCGCATGCGATTCAAAAGCTTAGCGGTAAAGTAGGGGGAGCCATCATGCGCGCTTGGGAGTTTACTGATGAATTTGTTGAAGTAGCAGAAAGCTGGGCCAATCCTAACTATCGTCCAGAACATATTAGCTATGTTGATTTCATTCGTATCGGTGCGATTATGGAAGGTATTTTACAAGTTTCAGATAAGTCAGCGGCATTACAAACTTACATTGATAAAGGTGTGATCCCATCACTGGATATTTTCTCAAGTGATGAATACAACGATATGCTTGATGATGTGAAATCAGTATTTAATTAAGCTAAGTCGTCAGTTAAAAAAAGCGCCAATAGGGCGCTTTTTTAGTATTTAAAACTTAGTCAAAATTTAGGCTAAATCTTCAACGTCACCTAAACCAGCCGTAAGTTCTTCTAGCATTAGCTTAATTTCTTCAGAAGCGAGAATAAAGTCAGCATCAAGTTTGACTAACATATCTTCTTTAGGGATGTCGGCGTTTTCTTCTTTTAATGTTTCAGAGTAGCTTAAGCGCTTAATAGAGCCATCATTTTGCAGCATGAACTTCAGGCGCTCTTGCCAATCTAGTGCAAGTTTAGTTACGCGTTTACCGCTTTCAAGGTGCGATTTAACTTCATCACAAGCTAAATCATGGCCTTTAAGCTTAACTTGAGCACCGCTATCGTCTGCTTCTTCAAGCTCTGCGTCAGAGCCTATAGCAAAGCCTTCAGGTGTACTGAAGTTAGTTAACCAGTCCGTTAAAAACACATCTAAATCATAGTTTGCAAATGCAGGAACTACCGGCAATGTACCCAATGATTTGCGCAGTAGTGCCAGTAACTCTTCTGCTTTATTAAAACTACCACTGTTAACGACTACCCAGCCATTTTCTTGGTCAATAAAGGCAAACTGTAAACTCGACTTTTTAAAGGCTTGCGGTAATAAGCTATGGAGGATATTTTCTTTGAGCTCGTCTTTTTCTTTTTTCTTAACAGGGCGATTTTCTTCGGCTTCGATAAGTTCTATTTTTTCAGCAACCATGTCGTTGATAACGGATGCAGGAAGTACTTTTTCTTCACGTTTAGCACAAACCAAAATACTCTTTTGTGAGAAATGAGAAAGGGTATCACCATGTTTACCAAAGGCTTTGGTCCAGCCAAATGTACTTAAATCTTGACTACCGCAAGGGCGAAATAAATCTTGCTCTAAGGCTTTCTCAAAGTCTTCTTGGGTGTACGACACGTCTTGCTTAAAGCGGTAACAAATAAGGTTACTAAACCACATAGGGAGATTGATCCATTCGGTAAATTTGCCCAATCATAACAATAAAAAGCTGATGCGCAAATGACTGATTGGCCAAACGTTTAGCAATTAAGCAAAGTGTTAGGCAAACAGTCTCGGCGCATTTAGTTATTAAATATAGACAAAGGTTTTGGCATGTCTTTAGGGAAACTAATATGATAATGCAAGCCGTTCCCCGGTGAGCTTGTCGCATCGATTTCGCCGCTCAAGGTTTGCTTAACCAAATTGAAAGTAATGTGTGTGCCCAGACCACTGCCGCCTTGATCGCGTTTAGTCGTAAAAAATGGGTCAAATAGTTTTTCAAGTTGCTGTTCGGTAACGCCATTACCATTATCTTTAAAGTCGATAATTACTTGGTCATCTTCATCTTTAATAGCAATGTCTATAATGCCATTGCTGACACCATCAAAGCCGTGGATCAATGAATTCATAATCAAGTTGGTAAATATTTGACTGATAGCACCAGCAGGTAGATTTAAGGTTAAGTCTACCGGGCAATCTAAATTTATATGATGGCTGGTATTTTTTATCTTAGGGTGTAACGAACGAATAATTTCACCAAGGTATTCTTTTAGGTTGATTGTGCGCACGGCTTCACTGGCTTGATCAACCGCAATTTGCTTAAAGCTGGCAACCAGCTCTGAAGCACGGTCTAGGTTAGTGGTTAATAGGCTAGTACTTTGTTTGGCATCATTGATAAACTCTTCAAGTGCTTTAGGCGAGAGTGTTTTATCTTTGTAAGCATTTTCAATTTGTATTAGGCGCTCTTGCAAAAAGGATGAGGCTGTAACTCCAATACCGACCGGGGTATTTATATCGTGGGTAATACCGGCGACTAAACCACCTAAAGCAGCCATTTTTTCTGAGCTGACTAAACGCTCTTGCGCCATATTGAGTTCATCAACATAGCGTTGCATTTCAGTTTGTTTGGTGAGCAGCTCTTGTTCAGTATGGCGACGCAAATCAACTTCTTCGGTGAGCGTTAGTTTTTGTTTTTCCAACTCGTATTTTTGTTGCTGTAAATCCATCATAGCTTGACTTAAATTTGATGTTTTACGTGCCACTTCTTGTTCAAGTTGTAGATTTTGCTGATCGAGCTTTTCGTTACTTATTATTAATGCTTTTTGAGTTTGTTCAAGCTCTTTGCGGTATTGCACAACTTTATCGATCAACTTATTGAATGATTGCTCCATTACTTTTAATTCGTTGTGCTCAGTTGTTTCAATTTCGATATGTTGACCTTCGAGGTCATCTAATTGAAGATCTTCAATTTGCTCTGTTAGTTGTGCTAGAGGTTCTGTGAGTAGTTTTCTAAATGCCATTAAGAATAAGATGATTAAAAATGTAGTTTTGATCATCGCATTGCCAATTAAAAAATAAATTGAGATCATAATGCGACTAAATACCACTTCTCGGCTCGAAAATAGCGTGACATCACCAACTTGGGTGGCGCGGCCAGAAAATTCAAAGATCAATGGAAAGGTATAACCGAATAAGCCAGATGGAGTATCTTCGATAATGGCTTCTTCTTGTACTAATTGTTGGCTGTATAGCTCGCGAATATCGAGTGAGCGACCTAATTGTGAGATTATTTCGCCGCTATCGTCACGCACAATAATACCTTCAATCATTGGAATTGCTAATAAGCCTTCTGCTGTGGTGATGGTTTGTTTAGTGTTTAGCTCCCAAATAGCACGGGTTAAACTACGACTAAATGTTTTTTGTAAGGTCGTCAGTTCGTCACGTATATAATCTTTCGTGTTTACATATTCTGCAATAACTTGCCCGCACGTGACTACAAAAGTTAATAAAAAGTAGACGGATAACACGCTGGTAAGTAGCTTTTTTGATAGGCTTTTTTGTAGCATCGGTGGCCTATAGCTCCTTTATTTTTTTCACAAAGCTTAATTAATACCCTAGCAACGAGTACACTCAGTACTAAAGTTAGCTAATAAATGTTTAAAAATAAATAAAATAATCTTATTTAACAGTACAAACATTGTTAATTTTCTTTTTTCAGCAAAAACTTAAGCTTATCGCTGTTAAATTTTTGTGTTATAAAATCACAACAGTATTATAACATTATTATTTACTGAGTGATTTGTTGTCTACTCAGTAATCTATTATACGTATTTTAGTTGTCTATATTATGAATTTTTCCGTACTGGTGTGTGATGATTCAACAGTAGCACGCAAACAAGTTATACGCTGTTTAAATGAGTGTATCGCAGCAGATATTATGCAAGCAAAAAATGGCCGTGAAGCGTTGGAGTTAATGCATATACATAACTTCGATTTACTGTGTCTTGACTTAACTATGCCCGAAGTCGATGGAGTACAAGTTCTTGAGAGTATTAAAGCACAAAAGATTGAATGCTTTGTGCTGGTTATCTCGGCAGATATTCAACTTGAAATGAAACAACGTGTCGCTAAGTTGGGAGCTATAGCCTTCGTTGATAAGCCGATAGATAAAACAAGATTAAATGAAATACTGCATAAATTCGGCATTCATTAGATTTCTTTATAATCAAAAAGCATAATTTATCTTTTTATTTGGGGTTGACAGAATAGGCCTGTTTAAGGCAGTCTAAGGGCTATGAAAACAAATAATCACGCATTGACCATTATTATTACAACCACCATTCTTACTGGATAGTGGCATAGGTCGGTGCAACAAATTTAAAGGCCTGTGTTCACAACGAACACAGGCCTTTTTTCGTTTTATGGGATGAGGAAACATAAAAAATGCGAGTATTAAAATTTGGTGGGTCGTCACTTGCTGACTTTGCCTGCCTACAACAGGTAGCACAGTTAGTTAAAGCACAATTAAAAGACGAAATGTTATTGGTGCTATCCGCTCCAGGTGGCATGACCGATTCATTGGTTGCACTGGCAAGCGCTGCTGAACAAGGACTTGATTATGATACACAGTGGCACGCATTAATTGAGCGTTGCCAAAGCTTAAAAGCAGCCGTAGAAGCTGAATATGGTAGTGTTCAAAACTGGCCTGATTTAAACGAACTGCAAAATAAGCTAGCGGGTGTCAAACTCATCCAATGTTGTCCAGATCAAGTGCGTGCTTATGTTATTAGTTTTGGTGAGCGCATCAGTGTATCACTGATGCAGTGTTTATTAAGCTCACATAACGCCCACTACCTCGAAGCAACCGATTGCATTGTATCAACTAATGGTCATATTGATGCGGAAGCTGATCTAGTGGCGAGTAAAATTCGTTTTCAAACGGCTTTAAAAGCTAATCCTGCGACTATTTATATTATGCCTGGCTTTACAGCTAGCAACGAACAAGGCCAGCTAACTACACTGGGACGTAATGGCTCAGATTATTCAGCCGCAATTGCAGCAGCGTGTTTAGAAGCGCAAGTATGTCAAATTTGGACTGACGTTGATGGTGTGTACAGTGCTGATCCGCGTTATATCAAAAAAGCCTCTAAAGTTGATTTTTTATCATATAAAGAAGCGATGGAGCTTTCTTACTTTGGTGCCAAAGTTCTCCATCCTAAAACAATTCTACCGTGCGCTAAAGCTGGCGTGCCGTGTGAAATTAAAAATACCCATAATCCGGATGCACAAGGATCACTGATCAGTAATGATAATGTGTCATCGGAGCCGGTAAAAGCGTTATCTAGTTTACAAAATCTTGCGATGCTAACGGTTTCAGGCCCCGGCATGAAAGGTAAAGTAGGCATGGCATCAAAAGTTTTTAATGCCCTTGCTCACGATAATGTTTCGATTGTACTGATCACTCAATCGTCATGTGAATTTAGTATCAGCTTCTGTGTCCATGAATCAGATTTGCCATTGGCTCTTGAGGCATTGCAAACTGCGTTTGAGCTTGAATCACAGGCGGGACTAATTGAACCTGTACAAGTGCAGCGTAATTTAGCAATCGTTACTTTAGTGGGTGATAATATGCGCGCTCATAAAGGCTTAGCTGCTAAATTTTTCGCATCACTCGCCCAAGCACAAGTTAACATTGTCGCTATTGCCCAGGATTCAACTGAAAGTGCAATTTCAGCAGTGATTGACGGCGAGCTGTGTAATGATGCTGTAAAAGTGTGTCACGAAAATTTCTTCACTCATATCCCATCAATTGATGTATTTTTATTAGGCTGTGGTTTAGTTGGCCAAGAACTTATTAAGCAGTTAGAGCGTCAGCAAGCATGGCTTGAAAAACGTAATATCAAACTAAACTTATATGGTGTTGCTAATTCACGTCAATTACATCTTGATAGCGAAGGAATTGCTTTTGACGATTGGCAGCAAAAGTTGGCAGCATCAGAACAACCGTTTGACCTCAAACTGGTTGAACAATTTGTTAGGCAAAATCATTTAATCAATCCAGTACTAGTTGATTGTACGTCTTCAGATGTTTTAGCGGCTCAGTATGTAGACTTTTTGAATGCCGGTTTCCACGTTGTGGCTGCAAATAAAAAAGCCAATACAAGTTCATATGCTTATTACCAAGATTTAATTACAGCAACGCAAAAAAATAATCGTAAGTTTTTATACGAAACAAATGTCGGTGCAGGTCTTCCTGTAATCGATAACTTACAGTCACTGTTTGGTGCTGGCGATGAGTTACTTGAATTTAGCGGAATTTTATCCGGTTCATTGTCATATATGTTTGGCGCATTGCAAGATGGTTTATCACTGTCTGAGGCAACCATTAAAGCCAAAGAAAGTGGTTTTACTGAGCCTGATCCACGTGATGATTTATCGGGCACTGATGTCGCGCGTAAGTTATTAATTATTGCCCGCGAAGCAGGTATGAAATTAGAGTTGAGCGATATCGAAGTTGAATCAGTGCTTCCTCCGGGTTTTGCCCAAGGTGATAACGTTGACGAATTTATGGCTAAATTGCCAAGTTTAGATGCTGCGTTTAATGACCGTATTCAAAGTGCCGCAAGTGAAGGCAAAGTGTTGCGTTATGTCGGTACTATCAAACAAGGCCACTGCAAAGTAGGTATTGAAGCGGTAGATGAAAAGCATGCTCTGGCTGTTATTCGTGATGGCGAAAATGCCTTAGCAATTTTGAGTGCATACTATCAACCACGTCCATTTGTTATTCGTGGTTATGGTGCCGGCTCAGCAGTGACTGCGGCCGGGGTATTTGCTGACATTTTAAAAACGTTATCGCGCTAGGAGAGTATAATGATCGAAGTATATGCTCCAGCCTCAATCGGTAATTTTGCAGTTGGTTTTGATGCCTTAGGTGCGGCGCTTGCTCCTATTGATGGCACGTTATTAGGTGATGTTGTTGCGGTAAGTCCTAGCGAGCTTGACGAATTTATATGCTCTGGCGATTACGCAGATAAACTACCAAGCGATGCCAGTGAAAATTTAGCGTATCAGTGTTTAGTGCATTTTCGTGAACATGTAGCGCCAACAATGCCAAGCGTTAAACTGGAATTAAAAAAGAACTTACCAATTGGCTCGGGTCTTGGTTCAAGTGCTTGCTCTGTAGTAGCCACATTTGCGGCGCTGGATCAGTTTGCAGGTACTGCACTGAGCCAAGTGCAGTTAATTGAATTAATGGCTGATTTTGAAGCGATTGTCAGTGGCGGTCGTCATTACGACAATATCACTCCGTGTTACTTGGGTGGTTTGCAGCTTACTGGTGATTTAATTCCAAATAAATCAATTGCTTTACCGGTTGATGAGCGTTGGTATTACGTAGCGGCTTTTCCTGGTTTTTCACTTAATACCGCCAAAGCGCGTTCAGTGTTACCAAAACAGCTAAGTATGCATGCGAGCGTTGAATTTGCGCAGCGCTTATCAGCGTTTAGTACTTTATTGTTAACTAGCCGATTTGATGAAGCACTCTCTATCATGAGTGATGAAATAGCGGAGCCGCATCGTGCGCCACTGATCAATGGTTTTAGTGAAGCTAAAGCGGCGCTGCCAGAGTTTGGTGCTGAGATTGTCAGTATCTCAGGTGCTGGTCCTACATTATTTACCGTGTGCAAAACGCTTGAAGCTGCACAGCAATGCGCACAGTGGCTTGAACAAAACTATATTAATGAGCAAGGCTTCTGCCACATTTGTAAACTCGATAACGCCGGCACGCGTCAGCTATAAGAATTTAAGGAACTAATAATGCAATTACATAATTTAAAAGATGATTCTCAAAAAGTGTCGTTTGTTGAAGCGGTTAAAACAGGTTTAGGACGTAATCAAGGAGTATTTTTCCCTGAATCGCTCGCGCCTTTAGCTGATGTTGATAGTTTACTCGATATGGACTTTGTTACTCGTAGCAGTAAGATTTTATCGCATTTGATTGGTGATGAATTACCTGCTGATACGGTTGCACAAATGGTGCAAAATGCCTTTAACTTTCCGGTTAAATTAATTGAAGTTGAAGACAATATTTATTGTTTAGAGTTGTTCCATGGGCCAACGCTTGCATTCAAAGACTTTGGCGGTCGCTTTATGGCTGAGTGCTTGGCACAATTTAGCCAAGGTGAAAAAACCACAATACTCACAGCAACCTCAGGGGACACTGGGGCAGCTGTTGCGCATGCGTTCTATAACAAGCCAAATATTGATGTGGTTATCCTGTATCCAAAAGGTAAAATCTCATTAGCACAGCAAAAATTGTTTACTACTTTGGGTAATAATATCCATTGCTACGCTGTAGATGGTAGCTTTGATGATTGCCAAGCGATGGTTAAAAATGCCTTTTTAGATGATGAAGTTAAATCTCGCTTAGGTTTAAATTCAGCTAATTCTATCAATATAAGTCGCCTTGTTGCACAAGTATGTTATTACTTTGAAGCAATAGCGCAATTACCAAAAGAGCAGCGCGCCAAAGCACATATCTCAATACCTAGTGGTAACTTTGGTAATGTATGTGCGGCGATGATCGGTGCGGTGATTGGTTTACCGGTCGCTAAACTTAGCGCTACAACCAATCAAAATGACACTGTACCGCGCTTTATCCTTGATAAAAACTGGGCGCCTAATGCCACAATCGAGTCATTGTCTAATGCCATGGATGTGAGTAAACCTAATAATTGGCCACGTGTACAAACCATGCTTGATAACAAATGGTTTAGTTATGATGATTTTTATTCAACTAGTGTTGATGAAAATGATACCCAAGCAGTGATGAAAAAAATTCATCAAACAGGCTATGTTGCTGAACCACATACAGCGATTGCTTATCAGGGCCTAAAAGCTAACTTAGCAACTGATTCTGCTGGTATTTTTCTGGCAACAGCGCATCCGGCTAAGTTTAAAGAAAGTGTTGAAGAGATTTTAAATATTGAACTTGAAATGCCAAAACCACTAGCTGATGCATTAGCTAAACCATGCTTAGCCGAAGATATCGCAGATGATTACGATATCCTGCGTGAAATATTATTAGCTAAACTAGGTTAGTTTTTACCCGCTCAGTAAAACTAAAAATAAACGGCATATGTGAAAGCAATGTCGTTTTTTATTGCTTTAAATTGTACTTAATAGCAGTAATGGAAAATTAAACTATTGAACGTGAACGGCGGTTTAGAACTCGTAAACAAAAAATTAAAATGGCTATAAGGCAGATCATAATCCCTGCAAGTATAACTAATTCATTCGCTACCCAATGGATTAGGAGTAATCCGCACATAAATAAAATAAATGGTTTAAATTCATAATAATAAAAGTGTTTGTTAACTTTAATGCGATTTACTTTATGATCTTTACGCCGTGAATTTGAGCGTAATCGCCAAATGTTGGCACCATTGAAGAATAAAAAAATACCAATGGCTGTTGGTAAAACAGTGCTGAAAAGTAAAATGCAAAGTCCGCCAACAATGACATAACAATAAGGAATTGATTCGTAGATAGGTTTAGCTAGCATAGTAAATTAGTTCATCATCCATGATTACATTGGTATCATAATAGTGTAAACAATCGCGAATGCAACAGATTAAGGTATAAATAATGTAAATGTTATTTGCTTTTATTCATTAAAATTTCTGATGCTTTAATAAAAAAATATCATTACAAAAACACTGTGAATTAAATTCAATCCCTGTTTAAATATGTTCATCTTTACACCATAGGCAAATTGACGTTTTCAGCGTATAATTCAGCCTTCAAAATACCATACACGTTGCCCTAGGAGCCCCCATGTTAGAACGTAGCATGAATATTTCGGATTTCGATCCAGAGTTATTTGAAGCAATCACTAAAGAGACTGCTCGCCAAGAAGAACACATCGAGCTTATCGCATCTGAGAACTACTGTAGCCCACGCGTACTAGAAGCGCAGGGTTCACAGCTAACAAACAAATATGCTGAAGGTTATCCGGGCAAGCGTTACTACGGTGGTTGTGAGCATGTTGACGTGGTTGAACAACTAGCGATTGACCGTGCAAACGAATTGTTTGGCTCAGATTATGCTAACGTTCAGCCTCACGCAGGTTCACAAGCAAATGCTGCTGTGTTCTTAGCTTTATTAGATGCTGGCGATACAGTGTTAGGTATGAGCTTAGCTCATGGTGGTCACTTAACGCATGGTTCACATGTAAGCTTCTCTGGTAAGCTTTATAACGCAATCCAATACGGACTTGACGAAGCGACTGGCGAGATTGATTACGCACAAGTTGAAGCACTTGCACTTGAGCACAAACCAAAAATGATCATCGGTGGTTTCTCAGCATACTCAGGTATTGTTGATTGGGCTAAATTCCGTGAAATCGCTGACAAAGTAGGCGCTTACTTGTTTGTTGATATGGCTCACGTTGCAGGCCTTATTGCTGCTGGTGTTTACCCAAGCCCAGTACCACATGCACATGTTGTTACTACAACTACGCATAAGACATTAGCCGGCCCACGTGGTGGTTTGATTATTTCTGCTTGTGGCGACGAAGCTATTTATAAAAAGCTTAACAGTGCAGTATTCCCTGGTGGCCAAGGTGGTCCTTTATGTCACATTATCGCTGCCAAAGCAGTGGCATTTAAAGAAGCACTACAACCAGAGTTTAAAGTATACCAAACTCAAGTTGTGAAAAATGCTAAAGCTATGGTTGCAGTAATGCAAGAGCGCGGTTATAAGATCGTATCTGATAAAACAGAAAACCACTTGTTCTTACTTGATCTAATTGATAAAGACATCACTGGTAAAGACGCAGATGCGGCTTTAGGTAATGCTAATATCACCGTAAATAAAAACTCAGTACCAAATGACCCACGTTCACCGTTTGTAACGTCTGGTTTACGTATTGGTTCACCGGCAATCACACGCCGTGGTTTTAAAGAAGCTGAGTCTAAAGAGCTTGCTGGCTGGATCTGTGACGTACTAGACAACATCAACGATGAGTCAGTACAAGCACAAGTAAAAGAGAAAGTTAAAGCAATCTGTAAAAAATTACCTGTTTACGCTTAATTGAGTTACAAACAGTAATTTAGATCACAATAGCCTAGTTTTTTGCTATTATAAAGGCCGCCTAAAAGCGGCCTTTTTTGTTTTTAACGGAAGCTGATACCTATGCATTGTCCATTTTGCACCGCAAAAGATACCAAAGTGATTGACTCGCGTTTAGTGGGAGGTGGCCACCAAGTAAGGCGACGCCGTGAATGCAATGAATGTCATGAACGCTTTACTACCTTTGAAGGTGCAGAGCTTGTAATGCCTCGGGTGATCAAACAAGACGGTAGCCGTGAACCTTTCAATGAAGATAAACTCCTTAATGGTCTACATCGTGCATTAGAAAAACGCCCCGTCAGTACCGAGCAAGTTGATGAAGTGGTCAATATTATTAAATCGCAATTACGTGCCACCGGCGAGCGTGAGATTTCCAGTCACCTGATTGGCGAATGCATTATGGAAGCGTTGAAAAAACTTGATAAAGTCGCTTACGTCAGATTTGCATCGGTATACCGTTCATTCGAAGATATTCGTGAATTTGGTGAAGAAATTGCCCGTTTGGGAGAGTGATATGAACCAATATCAGTTTAGCGAACAAGATTTCTTTTATATGACCCGAGCGATTGAGCTTGCCAAACAAGGACGCTTTACTACCACCCCAAACCCAAATGTTGGCTGTGTATTAGTAAAAAATGACGTTATTGTTGGTGAAGGTTTTCATCAAGTTGCCGGCCAAGGCCATGCTGAAGTGAATGCATTAGCAATGGCGGGTAGCCAAGCCTTTGGCGCAACTGCTTATGTCACGCTTGAACCTTGTAGCCATTTTGGTCGCACACCGCCGTGTGCCGAAGGTTTAAAAGCTGCTGGCGTGGTAAAAGTAATTGCTGCTATGGTTGATCCAAACCCGCAGGTAGCCGGTAAAGGTTTAGCTATTTTAGCGGACGCGGGCATTGAGGTTGCGTCAGGTTTGTTAGAACAACAAGCAAGGCTGTTAAACCGTGGCTTTTTAAAGCGCATGGAGCAAGGTATGCCATTTATTACCTGCAAAATGGCCGCAAGCCTTGATGGTAAAACGGCACTTAAAAACGGTCAAAGTAAATGGATAACGGGCCCTAAGGCTCGCCAAGATGTGCAACTACAGCGCGCACAAAGCTGCGCTATTTTAACCGGTGCGGACACAGTATTAGTTGATAATGCAAAACTCAATGTTCGTGTTGAAGAGCTGCCAGAGCCGTTACCAACGCAATTACCTGTACGCCAACCTGTACGTATTATTATTGATTCACAAAATCGTTTAACACCTGAGCTAGCATTATTTAGCATTGCCAGTGAAGTAATTATTCTTACCACTGAACTTGATAAATCACAGCAATGGCCTCATTACGTAAGCCATATTGTAGTACCAGAAAAAAATAATAAAGTTGATTTAGTGGCTGCCATGAAACTTCTAGCGCAGCAACAGTTTAATCATATTTGGTTAGAGGCAGGGGCAACCTTAGCGGGCCAAATGACTGAATGTAATTTAATTGATGAATATATTGTTTATCTGGCGCCGAAGTTGTTAGGGAATGACGGCAAAAGCTTACTAAACTTTACAGAGCTGACAAGTATGCAGGACGTTGTTAATTTATCAATTAATGAGAGTGTGTGTATCGGTGACGATATTCGTATCACGGCGACACCACGCAAAGCCTCATCTAAACCAAATAACTAAAGAGTAACCACTATGTTTACTGGGATCATCGAAGCGACGGGCACTATTAGCGAGTTACAACAAAAGCAAGGCGATTTAGCTATCCGCATTAAAAGTAATAACCTTGATATGGCCGATGTAAATTTAGGCGATAGCATTGCAACTAATGGGGTTTGCTTAACGGTTGTGGCCAAGCACAGTGATGGATTTAGCGCTGACTTATCAAATGAGACGATCAGTTTAACGGGATTTGCTCACTATAAACAAGGGCAAACTGTAAACCTTGAGAAAGCCATGCAGCCAGTATCTCGTTTAGGTGGTCACTTAGTTTCAGGGCATGTTGATGGCATCGCGACTATTACCGCAATTACGCCTAATGCGCGTGCCGTTGAGTACTGGTTAAGCACCGATGTAGAACTAATGAAATATATTCCTTATAAAGGCTCGGTATGCATTGATGGTATTAGCCTAACAGTAAATGCAGTAGCAGATAATAAATTTAAACTGACAATTGTGCCGCACACTAGTGAGCAAACAACTATTGCTGATTTTAAAGTAGGCACGCAAGTGAACTTAGAAGTAGATCAAATCGCGCGTTATTTAGAGCGTTTGATCAAAGGGGCAGAGCAGCCAGCTAGTTCAGATATTTCGATGAGTTTACTCGCCCAAGCCGGTTTTATTAAATAAACGCACTCCACAACTTACACGAGCAGATTATGAATTTACACAGCGCACAAGAAATTATTGATGACATTAAAGCCGGTAAAATGGTTATTTTAATGGATGATGAAGACAGAGAAAATGAAGGCGATTTAATTATCGCAGCCGAGCACATTAGTGCTGAAGCGATCAATTTTATGGCCACTCATGGTCGCGGCTTAATTTGCCTAACAATGACTCAAGAGCGCTGTGAGCAACTTGATTTACCATTAATGGTAAAAAACAATGGTGCGGCATTTTCGACTAACTTTACGATGTCGATTGAAGCATCGAAAGGTGTGACTACGGGAATTTCTGCTGCAGATCGCGCTCGTACTGTGCAAGCTGCGATTGCCAAAGGTGCTGTACCAAGTGATATCGTTCAACCTGGGCATATCTTTCCTATTATGGCACAACCAGGTGGCGTATTAACGCGTGCCGGTCACACTGAAGCCGGTTGTGATTTAGCCCGCTTAGCCGGTTTAGAGCCTTCATCAGTAATTGTGGAAATTCTTAATGCTGATGGCACCATGGCGCGTCGTCCTGATTTAGAAGTATTTGCTGAGCAACATAATATCAAAATTGGCACTATTGCTGATTTAATTGAATACCGTAACATGAATGAAACCACCATTGAGCAAGTGGCAAAATGTAAGTTGCCAACCGTACATGGTGAGTTTGATTTAGTTACTTATAAAGATACCATTGACGGCCAGTTACATTATGCGCTGTTAAATGGTGAGGTTAAAACGAATGAACCAACCTTAGTACGGGTTCATTTAAAAAGTACCTTCAATGATATTTTGTTATCTGATCGCAGTGCCGATAGAAGCTGGGGCTTGTCAGATGCCATGGCTTATATTGCAAAGCATCAAGGTGTGTTAGTTATTCTAGGTAAGCAAGAATGCACCGAAGAACTAGAAGCGACAGTCAAAGCGTTTGCTGCAGAAGATGCTGGTGAGACGGTCGCGCATCGTAAATTCCAAGGTACTTCACGCACCGTAGGCGTAGGGTCACAAATTTTAGCTGACTTGGGCATTGAAAAAATGCGTTTGATGAGCTTGCCTAAAAAGTACCATGCGTTATCGGGCTTTCACTTAGAAGTGGTTGACTACGTAGAGCCACAATAAGCACAACGCTTAAACTAGGCTATTATTTTATTTATATGGTATGATGCGCAGCAATTTTTGCGCAATCGCAACCGCTTGAACTTATTTTTTAGGGTTATCGAATGAAAATTATTGAAGGTAATAAATACGCTCCTGGCAAGAAATTCGCTATCGTTATTTCTCGTTTTAATGACTTTATTGGTAGCAGCCTATTAGCTGGTGCTGTTGATGAATTAAAACGTACTGGTGGTGTATCTGATGATGATATTACCGTAGTTTATGTACCAGGTGCGGTAGAATTACCTTTAGCGGCGAAACGCGTTGCAGCAAAAAAAGAGTATGATGCAATCATCGCTTTAGGCGTTGTGATCAGAGGTGGTACACCACATTTTGATCTTGTCGCTGGCGAATCAAATAAAGGCTTAGCGCAAGTGTCGCTTGAGTATGATATCCCGATTGCATTTGGCGTATTAACCACTGAAAGCATTGAGCAAGCGATTGAACGCGCTGGCACTAAAATGGGCAACAAAGGCGGCGAAGCTGCTTTAGGCGCACTTGAAATGGTTAATGTGTTAGATAAAATTTAAGTTTAAGGAATTTTTGTGAAACCAGCAGCAAGACGTAAAGCACGTATCTTAGCACTTCAAGCCGTTTATTCTTGGCAATTAAGTGGCAATGCCATTGCCGATATCGAACAACAAATGTTGATCGAAAACGATGTGACTAAAATTGATGTTGAATACTTTAAAGATCTTTCGCGTGGTGTTGCTATAAATCATAAGCAACTAGACGAAGCAGTATCGCCACATTTAACTCGTCCATTTAACGAGTTAGACCAAGTTGAACGCGCTATTTTACGTTTAAGCAGCTATGAGCTGAAATTCCGTGAAGATGTACCTTATAAAGTTGCTATCAACGAAGGTATTGAGCTTGCTAAGATATTTGGCGCTGAAGACAGCCATAAATTTGTTAATGGTGTACTTGATAAAGCGGTAAAGCATTTACGTAAGTAATGCGACCGTAAAAGGAGAGCCGGCATAGGCCGGCTTTTTTGTGTATGAAGGAATTTGAATTAATAAATCGCTACTTTAAAGGTCGTGGCATAATTCGTCGCGATGTTAATTTAGGGATTGGTGACGATTGTGCATTGGTTACTGTTCCTGAAAATTGTCAGTTAGCGATTACCACCGATACACTGGTAGCAGGCGTACACTTTTTTGATGACATCGATCCGCGTGCATTAGGCCATCGTGCCCTGGCCGTAAACTTAAGTGATTTAGCTGCTATGGGGGCTGAGCCTACGTGGGTTTCGGTTGCTTTAACGTTGCCAAATATTGATGTTGAGTGGCTGGAAGAATTCACCGAAGGCATGCATGAAATCGCAGAGTATTTTAATGTGCAAATCATTGGTGGCGATACCACGCAAGGGCCGTTAACAATTACTATTTGTGCTAAAGGTACAGTGCCTGCAGGTAAAGCACTGCGCCGAAGCGGTGCTAAAGTAGGTGACTGGGTTTATGTTACAGGGCCGCTAGGTGATGCCGGGCTTGCGATTGAAGCTCGTAAGCAAGAGATTAAGATTGCTCCAGAGCACTTAAGGTACGTTAATCAACGATTTGATTACCCAACTCCGCGTGTTGCTGCGGGGCAAGTATTACGCGGTTTAGCATCATCAGCGATTGATATCTCAGATGGTCTATTGGCAGATCTTGGGCATATTTTAGCTCTGTCGCAAGTTAGCGCTTGTATTGATGTGAATAAAATACCAACCTCGGATGCATTGCGTGCTACTTTAGAACGAGATCAACAACTGCCGTTTATCCTCAATTATGGCGATGACTATGAGTTGTTATTTACGGTACCTGATAGCAATAAAAGTATGCTGGAAATGAAATTGCGCCAGTATGGTGTAGATGCAGCCTGCATTGGACAAATAAAAAGTGGTGAAGGCGAGGTTGAGCTGATGCTCGATGGCGAAAAATTAGCATATGATGATGCTGGTTTTGAACACTTCACCAAGGAGTCGGTTTGAATAAACCTGCATTATTTAATTTAAAGCGCCCTCATCAATTTTTTGGTTTGGGCTTTGGTTTAGGGTTAGCGCCTAAAGCGCCGGGTACGTTTGGTACCTTTGCTGCGCTACCGTTTATTTTTACTACTATGTATTTCCCGCTGTGGTTACAAATTGTATTTGCGGTAGTTATTAGTATTTTTGGTATATGGGCATGTGGCAAAACCGCTGATGATCTGGGAGTACATGATCATCCCGCGATTGTATGGGATGAAGTTGCCGGATTTTACATTACCATGATCGGAGCTGCATTAAGTTGGCAGTCTTTGTTAGTGGGTTTTTTGTTATTTCGTTTTTTTGATATCGCTAAACCAGGTCCTATTCGCTTTCTTGATAAGCGGGTTCATGGTGGTGTAGGTATTATGGCGGATGATGTTTTAGCTGGTATATTTTCTTTAATTTGTGTTCAGGCATTGTTTAAAATGGGTTATTTGCCCTTTTAACCTTAGTTTTGCAACGAGGTATTGACGTTATGATGCGATTTTTATTGGTTATTATTGTGCTGTTCTGCAGTATGCCAAGTAAGGCGTCAATTACCGACTATGTTGTAAAACAATGGAATATGCAAAATGGCTTACCATCGCAGTCACTTAAAAGTGTCGTGCAAGATAAGCAAGGCTATATGTGGCTGGGAACTCAGTTTGGCCTCAGTCGCTTTGATGGCAATACATTCACTAATTACAACACCTTAAATAGTAATTTCTTACCCAGTAACGGCATTAATAAATTACTAGTCGATAGCGAAGGCTATTTATGGATTGGTACTAAAGATGGTATTGTGGTCATCGATCCCACCACTATGGCAGCGCAAGAGTTTAGTGTAAAAGGCCCTGTACGCGATGTTATCGAAGATGCGAAAGGCAGTATTTGGATAGCAGCGAATGGCCTGTACTTTGTATCTCGCAATCAGATCAATGTCAGCGCAGTGCATGACTTACTAGTCCCTGTAATGAGTGCCAGTTCAGTAAAGCAGATTGTTGGTACTGTCAGTCAGCTGGCATTATCGCCAGAAGGGATCTGGCTGGTGAATGAACGATACTTGCTACGGTTAACTAATTCCTCCTCTGATTTTGCAAAATTACGCTTAGAACTAACTGCTAAGGTATCTATACCTGAGCGTTTAGCACAAACGATTATTCACGATTTAGCATGGCTGGAAGGCAACTTATATTTAGCGTCAGAGCTCGGTGCTTACTTTTTAGATTTAGATGACGAGTTAAGGCCCTTTCCACTGCCCAATGCGAATAACTCAGCGGTTTATAAATTTATGAGTGACTCAAATGGAGCACTGTGGATTTCGACCTATGGGCGCTTACTGTTTCGAGACAACTCCGGCGATTGGCAATGGGTTGAACCGAGCCAACTTGACCAAAGTATTTGGTTTGCTGATTTATATCGCGATAATGATAATAATATTTGGCTTGCGAGTTTTAGTGAAGGATTATGGCTTGCGCACGAAGGCCGAATAGAACGTCACTCAGCTATATCACAAATGACCGAAGCGGTTATGGCCATTAGCCAAGCGCCCGATGGGAGATTGTGGGTCGCTAACCGCAGTGGTGTAGGCTACTTTGATTTAGATAAAAACTTTATCAATCAAATCCCAAGTAATCAATACGGACGTGCAGCCGTGCATGATTTACAGTTTGATGGCTCACGTTTATATATCGCCACTGGACGTGGTGTGTATATTTATGAAAACAACACCTTGTTCACTGTCCCTGGACGCGCTTTAAAAGATAACCCGGTGTTTGCGATTAGTCGCTCCAGCAAAGGAGGCTTTTGGCTTGGTACTGGCCGGGGTATGTATCGGCTTAGTTACGGTGGTTTAACCCCATTTGCTTATAACGCATTTTTAGGCAGTAAGTTTATTACTTATGTCGTTGATGAAGCTAATTTTGGTTTAATTGGCACTAGCAAAGGCGCTTACTACTTTACCGATCGTGGTATTGAAAAAATTGGCGATCAAACGAGTCTTGAAGGTGCTTATGTTACAAGCATCTTAAACATTGATGGAGTTGGTATATTAATCGGCTCATTAAATGATGGTTTATTTTATCGAAGCACACAAGGGCATTGGCGTCAGTTAGATGCTACCAATGGCTTACCTTACGGTTCTATTTTTAGTTTACGTTATGATGAAAAGCTCAAGCGCATATGGGTTAGTACCATGAAAGGTGTCTACCGAATGCCGGTTGAACAGTTTAGTACCGATATTGAAAGCTTAAAAGTAGAGCAGGTTATTTCGTCATACGATCGTCAACTTGACGGTAAGGCCAGCCAGTGTTGTACCGGCCTTGGCCATGACGCTGTGGCGGAGTTAGGTAATTCAATGTGGTATCCGAGCCTACAGGGGGTCGTGGAGATCCCTAAGGATATTGAGCTGTTTGGCGTTAAACCATTACAGCCAAAGGTTGAGAGTTTAAATACTGGGATACGTAAACTTGCAACAGCTGCATTAGGGCGTAATCCTGAATTAGAAATCGATGAACGTGATATCACCCTTAAATATACAGCGATAGACTATTATGCACCGACCAGTATTGAGTTTCGCTATCGTTTAACTGGTTTAGACAGCGATTGGCGTTATGCTAATACCCGTCGTGAAGCTATTTATACCAATTTACCGCCTGGTGCATTTTTGTTTCAACTTGAGGCTAAACGACAAGGTGAAGGCTGGCAGAAGGCGCAACGTACGGAATATTCATTTGTGGTACCAAGACGGTTTGATGAAACAATTTATTTTCGGTTGTTGATCACTGGTAGTTTTATTTTATTATTTTATTTAGTGTTTTGGGTATTTAGAAAGCAAGAGCGTCGTAAGCAAACCGCGCTTGAAAGTCTGATCACGGAGCGCACCGGGGAGCTGCGACAAGCTAATGATAAGCTAAATCAAGTTAACTCACAGCTAAAGCTTATGAGTCACTCAGATGAGCTTACTGGGCTGAGAAGTCGTCGCTTCTTATTTGATCAACTACCAAAAGATATAGAGCACTTTCAGCGTAACTCACAATCATTACAAGCGCAGGGAAAATCCTTGGTGTTGCTAATCATTAATTTTGATAATTTTAGCCGCATTAATGACGCTTATGGACCGATTGGTGGTGATAGTTGTTTGCAGCAAATGGCTGCATTGCTTAACTCTCGTACCCAAGGATCTGATTATGTTGCCCGTTGGAGTGGTGATGAATTCTTGTTACTGCTACGTGACTTTAAACGCACTGCAATCGATAGTTATGTTGCGCAGCTGTGTAAAGTAATTGCTGATCACACATTTAAGTTGCCCAGTGGTGACAGTATAAACTTGACTGCATCGATTGGCTTTTCATTTTACCCATTACCATTATTAGGTGGTCAGGTTATTGGTTGGGAAACCTCTGTCAACTTAGCGGATATCGCGCTACATCAAGTTAAAAAGCGCGGTGGCGATGGTGTTGCAAACATCACCTTTGATGAACAATTAGATGCCTTTGAGTTTGAGCAAACCAACAATGTTGAGCAACAACTGAGTGTATTACAAGCTAATGGTTTAGCAGATATCAAAGTGTGGATGCGCTAATTGGCTAATTATGCGTTTGCTTATTCTAAGACTGCTGTTAGTTAAAGATAAGAAATGCCTTAACTCGAAAAGTTAAGGCATTGGGAGGCCAACTAAAGGCAGTTAATTTGACTGTCCTTGATGGTTAGCGATTTAGCCAGCTTGGTAAAATAGCAACAGACTCAGGAGCTGTGAATGAGTAGCTTACGCTGGCTGCAATATCACCGCTGGGGCTATTGAGAATATTATCAAACCGCATGACTAAGCCATTTGATTTTTCGGCTACGTATAAATGATTGCCGGTAAACATAATATCGACAGGATTACCGAGCATGGTTGCAGGTCCGGCGATATTGACACTGACATTGTTCAAACCTGATCCGGTTCCTGCATTATTTAATACAAACAATTTACCATCAGTGGCGTCAGCGGCACTGCCTACATCTGAGACAATTAATGAGTCACTTAGTGGATCGTAATCAATGCCATGTATATTGGTAGGGGCTGGGAATGCGACTCCTGCTGTTGCGGGTGTAATTAAGCGATCTTCCCCGGTTACAGTGCTCATACCCGCCATTAGCTTGCTTTTAACTTCATCAAAAACAGCAATAGTCCCATTGGTTAATGCCACAAATGCTCTATCAGTAGTGACATCATAGTCAACATCCCATGGACGTGCACCACCGCTTGCTGTGAGCGTCAAAAGGGGCGTTACATCACCCGTAGTACATGTTGAGAATATTAATATTCCCGGTGTTGTGGCATTGTTTTCAGCGACAAAAATCATCCCACTGTCTGATGCTACATCAATACCTTTTGGCGAGATTAGGCCGGTATTACTGCCGCTGATGATAGAATCTTGGCTTAGTGTAAATACCTCGCCATCACGGTGCATCGCGACTTTATTGGAAATAACAATTCCACCTACAGAGGTTGTGCTGTTATCAAAGCTCGCATAGCTGTTACCGGCTTTATCAAAGGCAACACTTTCGATTGTTTGACTTGCATTATAACTGCCAATTTCACTTGTTAACTGTGCATTTAGACGTGAAATTTGTCCTGTTGTAGGGCCTGCCGCGCTTGGATTACTACTTACAGCAATACCCATCAATGGCATATTAGTCATATAACTGTCAGATACATCAGGCATATCATTATGCATCACTGTTGCGGTTATTGACTCTGGCTTAATCGTTGCGGTGACGCTATCTGGACTAATGTCACCACTGACGCCATTAAAGATATTGCTAAATACCAGAATTGCATCATTAGATTTTTCTGCAACGCGTAAGTCGCTACCAGTCAGGCTGATATCCACAGGGTTACCAAGCATAGTAGCAGGGCCAGCGATACTGCGAGCAACCGTGGTATTGCCAGTAGCAAGGGATGCGTTGTTGATCACAAATAATGCGCCGTCGGTTGCATCACTGGCACTGCCGACGTCAGAAAGTACTAATTTATTTGTATCAGCATCATAAACGATACCATGAATATTAACGGAAACTTTGTTACCGCTTGCATCACTGGGTGTGATTGTACGAGTTGCCATAGCGGTAAAGCCACCATCTACATAATTATCGTATACTGCAACATCACCATTAGTGAGTGCCACATATAAGCGATCGTTTATATCATCGTATGTTACATCCCACGGTTTTGCGTCTGTAACTGTACTAGCTAAAGGCGCTGCATTTCCTGCGGCGGTAGCACCAAAGACAGTGATCTGCATGGCATTAAAGTCAGCGGCAAAAATGAGTCCGCGCTTATTTGATATATGAATACCTTTGGGATTGACTAACGTAGTGTTGCTGCCGGTAATGGTACGATCACGATTACTGTCAAACATACCCCCATCGGCACGGCTTAATACTTGGCAAACGGTGCTAAGAGCGCCATTACCAGAATCGCTGGCTTGAATTAAATTACCTAAGCTATCAAATGCAACACCTTCATTTGCACCACTATTAAATGTTTTTAACTTTGCAGCATTTTGATTAATCAAATCAACGGTGCCTGCATTATCAGCACCATTATTAGCCAAAATAAAAGTTGCTGCTGCAAATCCTGGAGTACCATCTGATCCATTCGTGCCATCGCTACCATTTGTACCATCAGCACCATTACTACCATCGACGCCGTCCATGCCCATTTCACCTTGCGGGCCTACAGCACCATCTTTTCCATCATCGCCACTACAGCCGGTTAAGCCAATCAAAATTGCTAGAGTAAGCGCAGACAAACAAAGTTTACTGGTCATTAATTGTGCGTGAATAGATTTGGTGCTTTCGCCTGATTTTAACGTTTTCATAACTTGTACCTTCTTAAATATTCCATCAAATGTGAACATACAAAGAGCTTGGCTTAAAACAGCTTATACCAATCGTGTTAAGTTGTTAGTCATTTATAGCGACGGATAAATAGAGTGATAACAAGGCATAAATTTTTATATGTAGTTGTTCTACATGAAAAATTCATAACGCCGTTAGCGCTTTATTTAGCACGCTAGAAAGGCTAAATATTTAAGTCGATTGGTATTATATAAAAGCGTGAACACTTTGCTCACGAGCTAACCTCAGTGAATAAACGTGGCAGGGAAATAATTGGATGCAAGAAAGTTGAAAAAAAGTGAGATTTTTTTAAATGTTTGAAAATAAATAACAAAGGAGCCTACGCTCCTTTGTTATTTTATTAACTTAAACTTTGGTTACTTAGTAATAAAGTTTTTTATGCTATCGAGTATACCTTGTGAGCCTAAGCCCATTTCATCATGCATTTGTTCTTGCGTGCCATGCTTGATGAACTCATCAGGAATACCTAAATTAAGGATGCTTACTGTTGCTTTTATAGCTGCTAAATATTCATTAACAGCAGAGCCTGCACCACCAACAATCGCGTTATCTTCAAGGGTTACAATGACGTCATGATCGGCTAATAAAGTGTCGATTAGTGCGCTATCAAGAGGTTTAACAAAACGCATATCAACGAGGCTAGCATTTAATTCATTGACTGCCAGTTGAGCGTTTTCAAGTAAAGTACCAAAGGATAAAACTGCGATTTTAGCGCCTTGTTTAATCACACGACCTTTACCAATTTCAAGCTCAGTCATTTGCTCGCAGATTTCAGTTGTGCCAGCACTACCACGAGGATAACGAACTGCAACAGGGCTGTTACAACGATAACCAGTGTACAGCATTTGACGACATTCATTAGTATCACTCGGTGCCATGATAATCATATTGGGGATACAACGGATAAAGCTTAAATCGTATGCGCCTTGATGAGTTTCGCCATCAGCACCAACAATACCAGCACGGTCAATTGCAAATAACACGGGTAAGTTTTGCAGAGCAACATCGTGAATAAGCTGATCGTAGGCACGTTGTAAAAAGCTTGAATAAATAGCGACAACTGGTTTTAAGCCTTCGCAGGCAAAACCTGCGGCTAAAGTAACCGCGTGTTGCTCGGCAATGGCAACATCAAAATATTGCTCAGGGTATTCTTTTGAAAAACGCACCATGCCTGAGCCTTCACGCATAGCCGGGGTGATTGCCATAAGCTTTTCATCTTGACTTGCCATGTCACACAACCAATCGCCAAATACTTTAGAAAAAGTCGCAGCGCCTGGTTTTGATTTTGGTAGGCTGGAAATCGCAGGGTCGAACTTAGGTACGCCGTGATAGCCTATTGGATCTGCTTCTGCTGGTTTATAGCCTTTACCTTTCTGGGTTTTGATATGCAGTAACTGCGGCCCTTTTAGGTTACGCATATTGCGCAGTGTATCAACCAACATGTTTACATCATGACCATCAATTGGGCCAATGTAATTTAAGCCTAACTCTTCAAAAAAGGTGCCTGGGATAACCATGCCTTTTAAGTGCTCTTCCATGCGGCTGGCTAATTCTTTTACTGGTGGCACGCCAGATAGCAGCTTTTTACTACCTTCACGAATGTTAGTGTAAAAACTGCCTGATAAGATACGAGCGAAATGATTAGTTAGTGCACCGACATTTTCAGAAATCGACATTTCGTTATCGTTTAATATGATCAGCATGTCAGATTTAACATCACCTAAGTGATTCATTGCTTCAAACGCCATGCCCGCGGTAATCGCACCATCACCAATAACCGCTACTGTTTTTCGTCCTTTGCCTTCTTTTTGCGCCGCAATTGACATGCCTAAAGCAGCAGAAATCGAGGTGCTTGAATGGCCAACACTAAAAGTGTCGTAGTGGCTTTCTTCACGAAATGGAAACGGATGTAAACCGTCTTTTTGGCGGATCGTGTGCATTTGATCACGGCGCCCTGTGAGAATTTTATGTGGGTATGCTTGATGGCCTACATCCCATACTAAGCGATCTTCAGGGGTGTTATATACATAATGAAGCGCTACAGTAAGCTCAACTGTGCCTAAACCTGATGCTAAGTGACCACTACTTTGCGAGACTGAGTTTAGTAAGTAATCACGTAACTCATTACTAAAAGCAGGTAATTTGTCTTGCGCTAAATCACGCAACTGGGCTGGTTCGTCAACCAAACCTAATAATGGATACTTGCTACTATCAAGTGTCATGATTTTTAATACATCCTTCGCTAACCAGAGGTCATTATAGCGTAATATTACTCTGATTCTTTAGTTATTTTGTACATCATTACTTGCTCAAGCTAGAGCCTAGAATTAATAATCGCGTTCAACAATATATTTTGCCAAGTTTTCTAGCTCAGAAGTGTCAGCATCTATTGCTGCTAACGCATCGAGTGCGCATTTTAGTAATGATTGTGCTTTTTGTTTTGCACCTGTAAGCCCAAGTAGAGCAGGGTAGGTCGCTTTATTTGCTGCAACATCGGAGCCTTGTGGTTTACCTAAGACTTGGGTATCACCTTCGATATCAAGAATATCGTCTTGCACCTGAAAAGCCAGCCCAATTGCATCACCAAACTGTTTTAATTGTAATAATGTTTGTTGATTTGTATCAGCTGCGCATAATGCACCTAAAGTAATTGCACAATTTAACAAAGCACCTGTTTTTAATTTATGGATACGTTCGAGCTCAGCTAAATTGACTAATTTGTCAGTCGCTGCAATATCCAGTGCTTGACCACCGACCATACCTTCAATACCCGATGCTTTGGCAAGTGCTGCAATCATTTTTAACTGTTGCTGTGCAGGAACGTTAAATGAATGGTTAGCAATTAAATCAAACGCTAATGTTTGCAGCGCATCACCGGCTAAAATAGCATGAGCTTCGCCATAGACAATATGGCAAGTCGGTCTACCACGTCGCAGGTCGTCGTCATCCATCGCGGGTAAATCATCATGAACTAACGAATAACTATGAATACATTCAATAGCAGCAGCCAACACGTCTAAATCTTGTTTATTTGCGCCAAGCATTTTTCCCGTGGCATACACTAAAAATGGTCGTAATCGTTTACCGCCATTTAAAACGCTGTAGTGGGTGGCTTGTTTGATGCTGTGCTCGGTATCGAGCGGTTGCTCAAAATACCGATTGAGAGTGGCTTCAACATCTTGTTGAGCACATTTTATTTGCTCTGTTATTAACACCCGTTATTCCAAATCATTATCAAAGTTAGTAAGTGGTGACTGACTATCACTACCCATTAAAATAGCTACTTTTTGTTCAGCTTGTTGTAACTTACTTGAAGATGCGCCGGCTAAAGCAATACCGCGTTCAAACTGTTTTAATGATTGCTCAAGGGAAAGCTCTCCTTGCTCCATTTCTGTGACGATTAAGGATAATTCATCAAGCGCTTGCTCGAAGCTTAGGTTCTCTGGTTTTTTCGTCGCCATACTGATTTAACTTAGATGATAGAAATGTGAGGCCAATTTTAGGGGGAATGCTAAACTAGGTCAAAGGGTGATGCATTTTTTTTGAATAATTAATTGTTTTCTTGCCACTTTTAATTATTTATACCTTTACTTAAGCCTTGCAGGTTATCAATGGTAGCTTAAAATGCTAAACAGGGTTGAAAACTTTCATTTCATTTTTTTCATTAAATGGTTTAAGTAATTCAATAGATTGCCGATAAGCTGTTAATAATAAAAATTTGTTGCTGGTAGCAACAAAGCATCGATTCCTCTGGAGGGGTAAGTGGATTTAGCAACCATTATAGGTATTCTCGGAGCTATTGGTCTTATTGCTATGTCAATGGTACTAAGTAGTGGCGGCGAAGTGGCTATGTTTTATAACACGCCATCGGTGGTTATTGTTTTCGGTGGTTCGATTTTTATAGTGTTATCAAACTATACGATGAGTCAATTCCTCGGTATCGGTAAAGTCGCGGCTAAAGCCTTCATGTTCAAAATAGAGTCACCTGAAGAGCTTATCGAAAAAGCAGTTGAACTTGCAGACTCGGCCCGTAAAGGCGGATTTTTAGCACTTGAGGAAGCAGAAATACCCAATGCGTTTATGCGTAAAGGGGTTGATATGCTTGTTGACGGTCATGACGCTGATGTTGTTCGTGCCACCTTGCAAAAAGATATTTCTCTTACTTCTACTCGTCATGAATCGGGGGCCGGTTTGTTTAAAGCGCTTGCCGATATTGCGCCTGCGATGGGTATGATAGGTACTTTGATTGGTCTAGTTGCGATGTTGTCGAATATGGATGACCCTAAAGCGATTGGTCCTGCGATGGCGGTAGCGCTTTTAACAACATTATATGGTGCGTTTTTAGCAAACGTGGTGGCAATTCCTATCCAAGTAAAATTGGAATTGCGTAAAGACGAAGAAGCAATGAATCAGCGGCTAATTTTAGATGCGGTATTAGGTATACAAGATGGCCAAAATCCAAAAGTCATCGAAGGTATTTTGAAAAACTACCTCGCTGAATCAAAACGAAAAGTGGATACTGAGGAGTAAGCATGTCAGATCAAGAGTGCAAGTGTCCACCACCCGGGTTACCAGCATGGATGGGTACCTTCGCGGATTTGATGTCACTATTGATGTGCTTCTTTGTACTTTTACTCGCGTTTTCAGAAATGGATGTACTTAAATTTAAACAAATCGCAGGCTCAATGAAGTTTGCCTTTGGTGTACAAAATAAAATAGAAGTAAAAGATATTCCCAAAGGAACATCCGTTATCGCGATGGAGTTCACCCCAGGTAAACCTGAACCTACTCCAATCGAAACCATTCAACAGCAAACTGTCGAAATGACCCAGCAAATGCTTGAGTTTCAGGCTGGTGATGAAAGCTCAGCTGGCGGTCGTCAAGAGCAACGCGGTAATAAGCGTGGCGGTGAGTCACAAAGTACAGCGCAACAACAAGCATCAGAACAATCTATTTCTGCAGCTGATCAAGAGCAGGTTAATGAGTTAGTTAAAAAGATAGCCCAGCAATTGGAACAACAAATCATGGATGGTGCTGTTGAGTTGGAATCATTAGGTCAGCAAATTATTATTCGTATTCGTGAAAATGGTTCATTTCCATCTGGGAGTGCATTTTTACAACCTAAGTTTAAACCAATCATTCGTGATATAGCTGCGTTACTAAAAGATGTGCCAGGTGAAATTACGGTGTCTGGTCATACTGATGATTTTCAAGTTTCGAATGAGCTGTATACCAATAACTGGGACTTATCATCGAAGCGTGCAGTTGCGGTTGCAACTGAAATGCAAAAAGCGCAAGGCTTTGATAAAACCAGAATGGTTGTTGTCGGTCATGCCGAAACTCGACCACTTGTTCCAAATGATTCTGATGCGGATAGACGACGTAATCGCCGCGTGGAAATTTCAATAATGCAAGGCAAGGCTAAGGAATCAGATCCGATAGATGTTCGTTAAGATGCTTGGCAAAGTACCTAATTTAGCTTAAAGTAGTTTTTTAACAAGTGTAACGGAGTGTCTGATGAAAAACGTTGATAAATATAGTTATATGCCGGGCAATGGTTCTGGTGGCGATGATGAAGAGAAGAATGTTAAGTAACGTCAATGCCTAATTGGGTGAACAATTTAATTTTTATACTTGAATATAGCTGGGTGTTATTTTTACTCCCAGCTATTTTTGTATTTTACATACGTAAGGATTGGTTGGCATTACGCTTTGTCTTGATTACAGCTGTTTTCTTCTTGTATGGCGCTGTGATTTATTCAAGCCTTAGAGAGTTAGATGACCCTTATATTTGGCGTTATGTAGTTTGGGCTTTTAATGATATTGCTTGGATGGCTTTGATTGCTTACTGGGCTATTAAAGATAAAGTGTATCTTTGGCAAAGTGTGATCGGTCAGTTGGTTGTAATTAGTGCGCCTATCTTACAATTATTTAGATTAGTGGATCGCCACCTTTGGGATTTATCGTATAGCACTATGCTATATAAAACGTTATTACCTTTAATCAATATTGGCACTGTCGTTGTGTGCTACCTTCCTCTGTTGTATTTATTTATGCGAAAAAATCGCAGTTTAAAGAGCTAATCATTAACTATTTGTAGATTAAATTACGTGTGCTAAACTACTGTGTAAATAACCAGTTGTTGATAGTGCCCTATGAAACTTTATATAGCCGAGAAGCCATCTTTAGGTCGTGCCATTGCTGATGCGCTACCAAAGCCTCATAAAAAACATGATGGCTATATTGAAGTGGCTAATGGCGATTGTGTTTCTTGGTGTATAGGTCACTTGCTCGAGCAGGCAGAGCCTGATGATTATAATGAGCAATATAAAAAATGGCGCTTTGATGACTTACCGATTATCCCACAGCAATGGCAGTTAAAAGCAAAATCTAAAACTCGTAAGCAACTTACGGTACTTAAAAAGTTAATCAAACAAGCTGATCAACTTGTTCATGCTGGTGATCCAGACCGAGAAGGGCAATTACTTGTTGATGAGGTGATTGAGCAAGTTAAACTTAGCCAAGCCAAAAAACAGCAAATTCAACGTTTATTGATCAGTGATTTGAATGTTAGCGCGGTTAAAAAGTCGCTGCAAAACGTTCGCTCTAACCGTGAATTTATTCCACTTAGTGTATCTGCTTTGGCGCGTTCGCGAGCTGATTGGCTGTTTGGTATGAATTTAACGCGCGCCTATACGCTTGCAGGTCAAAAAGCAGGGTTTGGTAATGTATTATCAGTAGGGCGTGTACAAACACCAATATTAGGATTGGTTGTTCAGCGTGATAACGAGATTGCTAATTTTGTGCCAAAACCTTTTTATGAAGTATTAGCCCATTTAAGTACCGAAAATAAAGAGCCGTTTACAGCAAAGTGGCAACCAAGCAAAGCGTGTGAACCTTATCAAGATGAAGAGGGGCGAGTGCTCCATCGAGGCCTTGCTGAGAATGTTGCGTCGCGAATTTCTAATCAATCAGGTGAAGTTACTGCGCTTGAACAAAAGCAGAAAAAGCAACAAGCACCTTTGCCGTATAATTTGTCAGCGTTACAAATTGATGCTGCGAAAGCTTTTTCAATGCCTGCACAAAAGGTATTGGATATTTGTCAAAATTTATATGAGCGTCACAAGCTAATTACCTATCCACGTTCAGACAATCGTTACTTGCCCAAAGATCATCACCAAGAAGCAGCCAGTATAATAAAGGCAATTGCCATCAATGGCGGGCAAAATGACACTCATTGCCAAGGCGCAGATGTGAGTAAACGCAGTAAGTGTTTTAACGATGCTAAGGTGGCTGCGCATCACGCCATTATTCCTACCGCTAAGCAGCAAAAGTCAGCAAGTTTGAGCGTTGAAGAAGGTAAAGTGTATGGTCTTATTAGCCGTCATTATCTGATCCAGTTTTATCCAGACTACATTTACAATGAAACAAAGGCTGAAATAACAATTAATGGTGGTATCTTTAAAGCCAACGCAAAACAAGATGTAAGTTTAGGCTTTAAAGCGTTAATGGGAAAAACCGCATTAAAAGATGAGCAGATATTGCCGCCATTAATTAAAGGGCAACAGTTGCAGTGTGAACGCGGTGAAGTAATTGATAAAATGACCAGCCCGCCAGCTCATTTCAATGATGCAACGCTGCTTAGTGCAATGACAGGTATTAGTCGGTACGTTAAAGATCCAGAAATCAAAAAAATACTCAAAGAAACAGATGGCTTAGGAACCGAAGCAACCAGAGCGGGTATTTTAGAGTTATTATTTAGAAGACAATTTTTAAGACGTCAAGGTAAACTCATTTTAGCAACCGATACAGGTAAAGCATTGATCAGTGCGTTACCGCATGGTTTAGCCAGCCCAGACCTAACCGCAAAATGGGAAGTATCGTTGGGCGACATAGCAGAACAACAAATGAGTTATCAACAATTTTTAAATCCTTTATTAGTGGATTTAGCGGCTTTTGTGGAACTTGCCAAAAATTGTGATAGCAACGTATTTGCACAATTACCAAAAACGCCGCAAAAGCGGCGTTTTACAAGAAAAACTAAACCAAAAACAAAATCGGCTTAGTCATCCATTGCTAAGATTATTGATTAAACAAAGCCACCGCAGCGTTACTCATTGCAGTGATACCTGTGGGGATTGCAACTTTATAGTCAGGTGCAAATTTACTTGAATGTAGTGAAGGTAAAGTTGCCCCTGATGTTTGTGCCGCTTGATATTGAGCTTGCTCTACACCACCTAACCAAAATAAGGTGATAGGGATGTTTTTATCTGTGCGGCCATATAAACCAAAATCTTCCCCTGCCATAACCGCTTCGGTTTCAAGTACATTACTTTGTCCAATCGCCGAGCTAATCGCACTACGTACAATATTAGTTTGTGCAGGGTCGTTATATGTAGATGGGATTGACTCATCTTCATGTACATAAACCACAGGTATTAAGCTTTCATCCAATCCTGCACTTAATGCAATGCCTTTAGTTATACGTTTTATAGCTGCAATTTGTTGCTCGCGAATTTTAGGATTATAACTTCTAAGTGTCAGCTGTAGCTTTACTTCATTCGAAATTACATTATGTTTAGCTCCACCGTGAATTGAACCCACTGTAATTACTGAGGGTTCAAGAGGTGATAATTCGCGACTGGTAATTGTTTGCAGTGCCAACACTATTCGTGATGCGATAACAACAGGGTCAATAGTCATATGTGGGTAAGCACCATGACCACCTTTACCTTTAACCGTAATATCTACTGAATCCACACTGGCCATGGTGTACTCATTTTTCATACTGACTTGTCCTGCAGGAACACTCGCACTAACATGCAAAGCGATAACGTGATCAGGAGTCGGATATTTACTAAATAAACCTTCTTTGAGCATCGCTTTTGCACCGCCTCCCACCTCTTCAGCAGGTTGTGCCACCATCATTAAGGTTCCTTGCCATGCATCTTTATGTAGCATTAATTGTTGCGCAGTACCAATAAATGAACTCATATGAATATCATGACCACATCCGTGCATCACACCAACGTTTGCTCCTTCATCATTCATAACAGTGACTGTTGAAGCATATGATTTACCAGTTTGTTCTATGATTGGTAAGCCGTCTGTATCAGTACGGATCATTATTGTCGGGCCATCACCATTTTTATATAAGCCTACTACACCAAAGCCACCCACATTGTCGGTCACCTCATAGCCAAGCGCACGTAATTTGGTGGCAAGCTTTTCTCCCGTTTCTTGCTCATGGTATGAAAGTTCTGGGGACTGGTGTAAATCTAAGTAAAACTTTTCAATGGCAGGCATCGTTTTATCTAACTTCAGCTCCAAGGTTGTTGAGCTTGCTAATGGACTAAGCAGTATAAGTGCAGCGTATAGACTATGAAATTTCATAAAAGACCTTTTTGATTTATGGCTTGTGATTCTGGGCTTGTAATTATTATGTTTGCCTCCATATAAAACCCTAAATAGTCTGATATGGCAATCAATAGCAATGAATAATATGGTAAATGTTAATCCGCAAAATCTTCAACAAGTGCTGGGTGAAACATCACAACAAAAACTAGTCCTGTTAAGTTTCTTTTCAGCACAAAGTCCAGAGTGTCAATCTCAAGCAGCTATTTTACAGACAATAGCCAAAGATTATGGTGACTATATATTAGTTGCCACATTAGATTGTGATTTAGAGCAAGCACTCGCAGCACAACTAGCACAGCAAGTTGGACTACAAACATTACCAACCTTAGTGCTATTAAAAGATTCAGCACCTGTTGATGTATTAGCCGGTGCACAAGCTGAAACTCAAATCAGAGAAGCGTTAAGTAAACATTTACCGCAGCCTCATGAAATGTTGTTAGAACAAGCCAAGCAAGCACTGATCGCTCAGGATTTAAATCAAGCGTTTAATTTTGCCAAGCAGGCTTACGAATTAGACAATACAAATGCGCGTATAAAATTAGTATTGGCAGATATATGCATTCAAATTCATAAACTGGATGACGCGCAAGCTTTGTTAGCTTCAGTAAATGAAAATGAGCAAGATGCATACTTTACAAATATTCAAGCAAAGTGCGCACAAGCACTTCAAGCACAAGAATCGCCAGAGCTAAAAGCATTACAAGCGAAAGTTGAAAAGTATCCTAACGATCTTGAATTAAAAGTTGAACTAAGTGCAGCATACGACCAAGCAGGCAAAAAAGAGCAAGCGTTAGAGTTACTATTTACAGTGTTGAAAAAAGATTTGAATTTTGCCGATGCCAAGGTAAGTTATTTAGCTATTATTGCCTCTTTACCGGATGGTGATAGTTTAGCGGCTAAATATAGAAGAAAGCTTTACAGTATCCTCTATTAACACGTTTTTATTTTGTTTTATGGAAAGCGCCGAAGTTAATGGCGCTTTTTTTATGCCAAAAACTTGCGAAATATCGATAATAGATAATACTGAAGATCCTTTCAGGGAAAAGTCGTTGTTATTTTGTACAGTTGACTAGGGGTTTTAGCGTGTTTAGCGCGTAAATTGAACGAACAGCACTTTATTTCAAGTTTTCTTTAAAAAACGCTTGCGTAAAATTCGCCGCGCCCTATAATGCGACCCCACTGAGACGGCAGACAGCAACGCTTAAGCTGCAAGAGTTAATCAGTTAGTCGAGTAAAACTTAAGTTTAGATTTTTAAGAAAGTTTAAAATTAAGTGTTGACAAAAAAATAGGAAAGCGTAGTATGCGCAGCCCTAGCGAGATAAAGTTTAACTTTAACCGCAAC
>NZ_VXCS01000029.1:0-55674 GCF_052850545.1 Pseudoalteromonas sp. 1181_04 | reverse complement strand
TTTGCAATTGTTGGCAAATTGCTAAGCTTTGCGTATACGCGGCTTTGGCTTCAGGTAATTGGCCAATATTACTTAGTAAGTCACCTAATCTATCTAAGGCGATACTCAAATGCCTTTTTCCTTGGTTTGTAACCGTACTTTGCAATTGTTCTATCTTGGCCCTAGTCTGGTAGATAGCTTCATCAAGTTGTAAAGATGACAATAGTAGTTCATTTGAGGTTTCAGATTCAGAGTGTGGCAGCTCGATATTTAATTGAATATTAGAAGGTAGTTCAATTATTTGTTGGCGAACACTCCAGATATCAGGCGCCCAAGTGACAACATTAGCTGCACATGTATAAGGTAGCTCAATGAAAATAGGGCTTTTTACAATATCTTCCAACTGCGAGCGGCGCTTATTTAAAGTTGCTAAGGTTTTGGCTCTTAGCGTATCCCAAATCCCTTCTTGATCTACCTGTGTTAGCGCTAACCAAACGGGAGAGTGGCCTGCGTTAGCGTCAAAAATTTCATCAATAACTTTATTTGGTAAATCTGTTTGAGTTATTGGTTTTATACGGCGTAACGGTTTACTGTGACTGCGCATAAAGTCATCTAGCCGCTGCTTAAGGGCAAAACTCGCTTGAGTATTTTCAACAAATACAAAAAAAAGAGAGAAGTCTTTGTGCCACTCAAGTGTGAGTTTTAACTCTGACCAGATGGCCTCAAAGTCATGATTGTTCATCAAAGTAGTCGTTCATAATTGGAGGAACTTGGTACCAAATACTACCATTTTGATAATTTAAAACTAATGAATGATCAAATAAACGAATAATTGGTGGTAAGTCGCTGGCAAGGTCATTTATATATTGTGCTAGGTTACCGCTGTGCTCTCTGCAATGAATTAACCATTTTCTATCTTGTGCATTTAACCATTGGATATTTTTAGTTTCTTCTAAAATTGCTTGCTTCACAGGAGTGCTATTAACTCTATTTACAGGAAAATTGACTTTACCAAGTACTGCTTTTTTAGTGGTATGGCGTATTAAAGCAAACATTCGACGAACGTTACCACCGCATAGCCATGCAAACTCCTCTATCACGGGCTTTGAAATATAATTTTCCCACTCAGGAAAACGTTTTTCGACTACACACACCATTTTGTCTATACCTTCTGGGTTTTTCTCAATTGGCTTTTCTTTTTTAGGTGTTTGTATAACTTTAAAATTTGGTAGCGAAAAGCTCCCAGAATAAAATTGGTCAATGCTAGGAAGTACAGCATGGATATACGGGGGAACAGTATAAATTACGGTAATATTTTCAAAAGATAATCGGGCAGGAGAGTTAAAAAACAAGTCTTTAAGAGATTCAAATAATACGTGTTCTTGACCATTAGGTGCAGACAGTCTTTCTAATGAATCAACAACAAGAACAACTTTATCTTGATTGGTATGTCGTTTAACTGATGCAGCGACATCGTTTGCAAACTTGATGGCCTCTTGAAAAAACTTATTTGAGCTATTAGCAAATTTTATTAATTCTTGTTTAAAAGTTATATTTTCTTCTAGGGAGAACTCAACCTCAGCCCCAGCTGCTTTTATTTTAGGTTTTAGCTCTACTTTTGAGTCCATTGCTTTTTTTGTGCGTTCCCAAATTGTTTCAGTAAGGAAATCATCACCATATGCTTTTTTAACAGCGTGAGATAAGCCAGCTAATGCAGTAAAAATCAATTCAGTTTGAGTAATTGCAGGCTCATTTAAATCTAAAAAGGAGTCTGCACTGCAGTAAAAAGCCGGTATGTTTTTTACTTTGAGATCAGCTAATAAACGCTGGAGTTCAGTGGTTTTACCTGCGCCTCTAAGTCCAGAGAATAAATAACAGCCAGGAGTATCTTCCCATTCGATGGCCTGTTTCATATCTTCAACACTGTCGTGAGCATCATCAGGAGCACGATTAACATAGTAATTTAATATATCATCGCGTTTAGCCGTATCTAGGAATGCATTATGAAAGTCTTTAGGGGTATTCATCAAAAGTCCCATCAATTGGTATGTTCAAACTTAATTAAGTTAAAGATAGCATGCGAGGTAAATTAGTGTCACTAGATTACTAGTGATATTAGTGTTTTAACCAAACACACATCTAAAGCATGCGCCTTGTGGTTTTGGTACATAAATTAAATCACCGCCGTGGTTGAGCATAATTTGCCTTGATAGGCTCAAGCCAATACCTGATCCTTGTTGTTTAGTGGTAAAAAATGGTACGAAGATCATATCCACCACATGTTCGCTGATGCCTGGGCCATTATCGCTGACTTCAACATAGAGTTGTTGGCTGGCGTTTTGTGCCAAGCTGAGTTTGATGTTTGGCTGAGCGGGGCTTTGCGCGTTATATTTTTTGTTGCTGCTTAACACTTCAAGTGCATTTTTTATCAGGTTTACTAATACTTGCTCTATTTGACTACTGTCTAGCATCACTAATTGCTGGCTTTTAATTGTAAGTTCTATATTGATTTGCAGCTCACGCGACTGTTGTTGATGCAAGGTGACAATACGCGCTAGCATATCGGCTAAATTTTCAGGCGCTAAATTAGGTTTAGGTAAGCTGCTAACTTGGCGAAAACGAGCAATAAAGTCGCCTAAATGTGCCGTTCTTGATGCTAAGGTGCTTAGTGCAAGCTGTAAGTCTTGTTTATCTTCAATATTAATAAAACACAGTTCTTGTGGCAGTAAATAGCTGCACGTATCAGCTAACGATGAAAGCGGGGTAATAGAGTTGGCAATTTCGTGCGTAAGTACTTTAGTTAAGCGCTTATAAGCTTGTTGTTCTTTGAGTTGTAGTTGGTCATGAATTGATTGTAGGCTTACTACGCGACGCACTTTGCCTTGTATTTCGGCGATACTGAGTTGGATAGAAAGCGTGTCGTGCTGCTCGCCATTTTGCCAATAGGTGGTGCTGCGCATATTGTTCTTGGCGTTCAAAATTAGTTCACCAACAGCGCCTAATTCTCGTAGATGCTGGAAGCTTTTACCCAGTAGTTTGCTGACTGCTGGGTTTGATTCAATCACTTTGCCGTTGTCGTCACATACCATAACCGCTAAATCAACATGAATAAGCAATGCTTGCAAAAACTGCGCTTGTTGTTCGGCATTAAAGCGTGCTGTTTGCATTTGCGTTTTTACTTGCTCAAATTGCTTAAGCATTGGGTGTTGTTGGCCAAGACCTAAGGTGCTGTCGCCATTGGCTAAGGCGCGGATCACCATTTCTGCTTGTTTTTGCTGGCGCTTAAAGAGCGTAAAAATATGCGTTATCAAGGCCGCAGTGACTAATATAATTAACAGCGAAGTTGCTGAAAGCCCATTATTTTGTAATAGATAACTAACGAGTGCGCTGGCGCTAATAAGTGCCACAATATTAATAGTTAATAATAAATGAGGGCGCATTGTTATAGCCCATACTTTTCAAGACGGCGATACATAGCACCACGCGTTAACCCTAAGGCTTTGGCCGCATGGCTAACATTACCTTGGTAATGTGTTAGCGCTGCACGCACAGTGCGCTGCTCGAGCATCTCAAGATCAAAGGTGTCGTATGCCTCGTTGTCATTGGTGGTTGTATGATTAGTAGCACCAGCACTACCAATCACTGAGCTAACATCAAGATTATCGCCATCACTTAAAATAACAGCCCGCTCAATAGCATGAGCAAGCTCGCGGACATTGCCTGGCCATGCATATTGACAAAGTAAGCTCATATCATGTGTTTTTATGGTTAAGTTGCGCTTGTACTTTTGTGCGAAATGATTGAGGTAATAATCTGCTAGCATTGGGATGTCATCACTGCGTTCACGTAAAGCCGGTAAGCGAATTTCAACGGTGTTTATTCGGTATAACAAATCTTGGCGAAAACGCCCCTCGGCGACAGCTTGATCAAGATTGTCGTTAGTGGCACAAATTAGGCGGATATCAATATCAACTGCTTTACTGCCGCCAACAGGTGTAATTTTGCGGTTTTGTAATGCGGCAAGCAGTTTAGCTTGATGCTCTAGGGGTAAATTACCCAGCTCATCTAAAAATAAACTACCGCCTTGGGCGAGCTCAAATTTACCAATTCGATCGCTTTTGGCATCGGTAAATGCGCCTTTTTTATGGCCGAATAGCTCACTTTCAAATAGGTTTTGTGCCACAGCACCCATGTCTAAACTCATAAAGGTTTGATTATGGCGCATACTTGCTTGATGAATGGCATGCGCGGTGAGTTCTTTACCTGTGCCGCTTTCGCCGGTGATCAGTATATTGGCATCAGTTTGTGCGGCTTTTTCAATGGTGGTGAATACCTGCTGCATAGCGGCGCTTTGACCTAAAAACTCAAATGGCTGATTATTGAGTACTTGATTAAGGCCGTCCTTTTGACGGGTAAGCTTACCCACTTGCTGTTTGTCTTTGGAATGTGAAAAAGCCGCCGCCACAGCGCCAAGTAGTTGCTCGTTTTGCCAAGGTTTAGCAATAAAATCAGATGCGCCTGCTTTAATAGCATCCACCGCGAGTTGAATGTCGCCGTAGGCGGTCATTAACAAAACAACGATATTAGCGTCTTGCTCGATGATTTTTTTTAACCAATAAAAACCTTCTTTGCCGCTGATGGAGTCTTGGGTAAAGTTCATGTCGAGTAAGATCACATCAATTGGCTGATCAGCTTTGCGTTGCTCGTTAATGATGCCTGCAATTTCAAATGGGTTGTCAGTGGTTTTAACGCTTTGATAATGCTGCTTTAGCAATAACCGTGCGGCGATTAGAATATCGGGGTTGTCATCAACGATTAAAAGCGAGCCTGTGTGTTTCATGATTTTTATTTTTATAGAGTTTTATTTAGCCTAAAACAAAAAAGGAACAGTGTCCATAAGTGGACGTTTATAAAATAAAAAAGTGTTCTATTAACGGACACTACAAACATAATAATAATTTCATTTAATTATAAGGTATTGAATTTTAATATTAAATAAAGTTGGCACAGCGTTTGTAATAATTATCGGTAATTAGTTTATTAAACCTGTATCAAGGTGGCCAACATGGATAAGAAAATAGAACGCTCATTTACTCAAAAGTATTTAAAGAAATTCACCTTTGCAGCATTGGCATTGGGTGTTGCTGCCGCTGCGTATGGGTTTACACAAACAGGTAATACAGGTCGTAGCCAGAATATTGAACGCAGTAGCTTAACCGTTAGCACGGTGAAACAAGGTGCATTTAAAGATGCCTTAAGTTTACGCGGTCAAGTGGTACCAAAAACCAGTATTTACCTTGATACCATCGCCGGTGGGCAAGTTGAGGAGCGTTTAGTGGAGCAAGGCGAATATGTTGAGAAAGGCCAACCACTAGTGCGTTTGAGCAATACCAACTTACAACTAGATGTAATGAGTCGCGAAGCCCAAGTAACTGAGCAGCTAAATTTTTTACGCAATACGCAAATGACTATGGAAACCAGCCGGTTAAATTTACGCCGTGACTTATTAGAAATAGAGCTAAAAATTACGCACCTCACCCGTCGTTTACAGCAAACTAAACCTTTGGTTAAAAGTGGCGTATTAGCGCAGGAGCAACTTGCAGAGTTAGAAGAAGATTTAAATTATTACCACGCTCGTAAAGAGCTCACGCTTGAGCGTCAAAAGCAAGAAAACTCAATCCGTGAGGTGCAAGTCGCACAGTTATCAGACAGCGCTAAAATGCTTGAAAAAAACCTGCAGTTTGCGCGTCGAAATCTCGACAATTTATTAATCAAAGCGCCTGTTTCAGGCTACCTAAGCGAGCTTGATGTGGAAATTGGTGAATCTAAAAACAGTGGCGCGCGATTAGGCCAAATTGATATTCCAAATGAATATAAATTAGTGGTACGCCTTGATGAGTTTTATTTAAACCAAGTACAGCGTGACATGACCGTGATGATTGAACTTGAAAGCGGCACAGTGAACGCCAAGGTGAGCAAAATTGATAGCCGCGTACAGCAGTCGCAATTTCAAATTGAAGTGGATTTACCAAGTAATACCAAAAGCATTAAGCGCGGGCAAAGCATTGATATTGAGTTAATGCTGGGGGGTGACAAAAACAATGCTCTACTGCTTAAACGTGGCGCCTTTTTTACCAACTCGGGCGGTAACTGGGTTTATGTTATTGAGCAAGGTGGCGATAAAGCAGTGCGTCGTGATATTCGCTTAGGCAAAAAGAATCAAAACTATTTTGAAGTGCTTGAAGGGCTCAATGCTGGGGAGCAAGTGATTACCTCTAGCTACAGTAACTTTGATAAAGCACAGCAACTACAATTTTAAGGAAAATAACAATGATCAAACTAACTAATTTAAGCCGCGTATTTCGTACTCAAGATGTTGAAACAACAGCGCTAAGTAGCATTAACTTAACCGTAAACGAAGGTGACTTTTTAGCGATTATGGGGCCTTCTGGCTGTGGTAAGTCAACTTTACTGTCTATTTTGGGTATGCTCGATTCACCTACTTCAGGCAGCTTTGAATTTGCTGGAACTGACATTGCAGGCTATAGCGAAAAGCAACTAGCAGAGCTACGTAAAGCATCGATCGGGTTTGTCTTTCAAAGCTTTAACTTGATTGATGAGCTAACTGTATATGAAAACGTAGAGTTGCCGTTACAGTATCAAAAAATATCAAAAAATGAGCGTAAACAACGCGTAGAAGCCATTTTAAAACGCGTAGGTATTGATCACCGAGGCGAGCATTTACCCCAGCAGTTATCAGGTGGTCAGCAACAACGGGTTGCAGTAGCGCGTGCATTAGTGATTAATCCTAAACTAATTTTAGCCGATGAGCCAACCGGTAACCTCGACTCTAAAAATGGTGATGAAGTGATGGCGATGCTGCGCGAATTAAATAAAGAAGGCACCACGGTAATTATGGTTACGCACTCTGATAAAGAGGGTAATTACGCAGATCGTTTAGTACGCCTACTTGATGGCCAAGTGATGCTTGATAAAGCAAATAACGTACAACAAACGATGGAGATTGCATAGCATGTTTATAAGTTACTTTATTACAGCGCTGCGTTCGTTCAAACAGCAAAAGCAACATTTTATTTTAAATGTATTAGGTTTAAGTATTGGCTTAGCTTCAGCAATGTTAGTGGGTTTATTTGCAAGCTTTGAGGCCAACGTTGATCAGCATCAACCAAATGCACAGCAAACATACCGTCTTTCGCAGCATTTTCGGGAAATGGGCGTTGATGCACCAATTACCAACTATTACGCTATAAAAGAGCTTGCTAAAAATACTGCTATTGAAGATATTTTTGCATTAGAGATGCATCCAAGGTTATCGGGTGATTTTAGCGCTAATGGCAACTACTATAAAATGGAAGACTTATTCGCTACGAGCAAAAACATTAATGATTTTATAAGTTTGGATGTGCTCCACGGAGATTTACAGGACTCGCTTAGTGAACCGAATAACATAGCGCTTAGTGAGCGTGAAGCTATTCGGATATTTGGTCGCACAAATGCTATTGGCGAAATATTAACTAAAGATCAAGTGACTTACACTGTGACTGCCATATTTGCTAACTTGCAAGATAACACTCATTTTGCATTTTCGGGATTGGTGGCAATGCAAAATGAGACACCCAATTACCAAATGAATAACTTTTATGTTTATGTACGCTTCTCAGCCAATATTAATCTTGTCGCTGAGCAAGCGCAGTTAGCACAGGCCTATCCAGCGCTTGTTTATCCTAGTCAACCTTTGGGATTTGTAACCTTGTCTTTTCAACATTTGCCTAGTATTCACTTGCACGCGGATAGTCGCTATGAGCTTAAAGAAAATGGATCATATACTGTAGTAATGATTAGCTTTTCTCTAAGTATTTTATTGATTGCAATAGCAGCATTTAACTTTGTTAATATGAGTATTGCTCAATCAGCTAAGCGAGCTAAAGAGGTTGGCGTACGGAAAGCGCTGGGAGCTAGTAAGCCGCAGATAGTTATTCAGTTTTTGGTGGAGTCATTATTAGTTACCAGTTTTGCTGCTATTTTAGCTTGTGTCTTATTGGAGCTTGCTCTGCCATCTTTTAATCAATTGGTTGGACGTGTTTTAGTTTTTGATTACTTGTCAGAGTTTGGTGCAATTTTTATTGCTGTTGTGCTCTTAGTGGGTTTATTGGCAGGAGCATATCCCGCATTGTTTATGTCGTCATTCAGTGCCAAGCGCGTACTTAGTGGTGATATTCAGCGTGGACGCACAGCAATAGTTGTACGTAAGGTATTACTTACTCTACAAGCTTCTTTATCTATTGCTTTGATAATTAGTGCTTCATTCTTACATCAACAACTTAACCATTTACAATCGATAGATGTGGGTTACGAGAAACAACACCGCTTAGAGGTAGATGGCATCCCTTCGCGTAAGTTGTACTTTACACAGAACAATATACTTACTCAGCGTATTAATGCGATACAAGGTGTTAAATCAAGCAGCATTACAGATGCTTCATTCACGTCGTCATTTAATACCAGCTTTGATGTGACTTCAGACAATGGTGAGATGAAAAATGCTGTTATTCCTTTTATTGGAGTAGGATTTGATATTGCTAAAGGCGTCGGTCTATCGTTAATGGCTGGACGTGATTTAAGTGCCAGTTATGGCAGTGATTGGTATAGTCAAACCGAAGATGGTAATGGCAGTGCTGGCGTTTTAGTATCGCAGTCATTTGTTAAGCTTGCAGGCTATGGCAGTGCCGAGCAAGCTATTGGTAAAAAACTTTATACAAGCTCTGGTGATAATCAAGAGGTACTCAATATTGTTGGTGTCATTAAAGATGTCACTATAGGCTCAGCCCGAGAAGCTTCTACGTCGCCTTTAATCCTTGTTTGTGGCTTTAGTTGGGCTAATGAAGGTAAATTAATTATTAACTTCGATCCTAACCAATTCGCTGCTGTAAAAACTCAGGTGCAAGCTATAGTCACTGATGTGCTTAATGTACATAACTCAGATATTGATTTAGTAGCCGATAATTACCGAGCTTTGTATAAAAGCGATGAGCGCGTATCAACCTTGGTTGTAATATTTTGTATGTTGGCCATTATATTGACCTGCTTAGGTACTTTTGGTTTAGCTGCGTTTTCTACTTTACAGCGTCAAAAAGAGATTGCGGTACGTAAAGTGTTGGGAGCATCACGCTTGAGTATAGTGAATTTATTAGCAAAAGAGTTTTTACTATTAGTGCTTGTAAGTGCCGTTGTTGCATTTCCACTTACCTATTGGTTGGTGGGCGATTGGCTTGCTAATTTTAATGACCGCATCGATCAAGTTTGGTGGGTATATAGCTTAGCAGCTTTGGTTATTGCTGCGATTACTTGGCTCACGGTTGCAAGCCTTGCATTTAAAGCTGCAAGCACACGGCCATCGCTTACTTTACGTTATGAATAATTATTAAACCAGCTCCCTACTTGAGGCCTATCGGAATAATAGATAGGCCTTTTATATTTTGTCGTCATAAATGTTGACCAAAAATTTGAGGAAGTTGGTAGCAGCGGGTTTATCCCGCGACAGGAGCTTAAGCCGAGTTTTTATATGCTGCAATGTTTAAATATCTTTAATTTTCACTGCGGGATTACCTGCAACAACAGTATTTGCAGCAACATCTTTGGTGGCGACAGAACCCGCACCAACTACAGCGTTATTGCCAATGGTAACACCCGCTAAAATAATAACGCCCGCGCCAATCCAGACGTTATTACCGATAGTAATCGGTGCTGCAAAGTTCTCTTTATTGAGCCGTTCTGTGGGGTTAACTGCATGAGAGACCGCTAATAATTGAACGTTCGGGCCAATTAAACAATCACTGCCAATAGTAATTGCCCCCTCACTAATGGGGGCATCTAACACCGTACAATTAATGTTTATAAAAGTACGATCACCAATTTGCATTTGCGAGCCATAGTCACAGTGGAAGCCAGCCTCAATGATCACTCCTTCACCACACACTGTAAACAAACTCTTAATGCGTTTTAAATTTCCTTTGCTGGGACTTTTTGCAAACAAGCGACAAGTCTCATGGGCGACTTTGCGTTGCTCAATCAGTGGTTTTTCTAGGCTATTGAATCTAGTTAGATGAGTCATCGTTTTAGGGAGTTAATGAGTATGTATTGATAATAAAACAAAATTGACTGCTAACCAAACGGGATTACCCGTTGTGATCCAATGAAACCCGACTTTAAGCAAAATAAATTAAAGTCGGGTGATGTTTATAAATACTCGGCGACTGAGTATCATTTTTTACTCATTTCGTAATGCCTTTATTGGATCTTGTCGTAACGTTTGGTTGATCGGAAAAAAGCTGGCAAGTACTGATATCGCTAATAAACCCAGCCAAATGACCGTTGTTAACCACCAGTCTATAGGCAGGTCAACCCCAGGTAATGACATACAATAGCCTATAATTAAAAATGCCAACGAAAAGGCTAACACTAAGCTCATTATTATGGGTTGCATGAGTTCTAATAAGCTTTCTTTTAGTAACCTATAATTGTCAGCCCCCATAGAAAGTTTTACGCCTAAGCTATATCTGCGCACTTTAACTAAATAGCTAACAATACCGTTTATGCCAATACACACCATCAGCAGCGATGTTGATGCCAACACAATAGCCAGCCATGCTGCATTTAAGTGACGTTGCCTTTTTTCATCAAACATACTTGTTAAAGAGGCTATGTTATTAATGTCTAATCGTTGATCTACTTCTAATACTGCTTGTTGAATATGGGCAATTGCATTATTTTCATCAGCAACAGTAATCAAATATGTAAATTGTTGCCAACCAGGGTAATCTTTAGGTGTAAAAACTTCAAAGTCTTCACTTTCAGGGCTGCCCGGTACATAGGTGTTGCTGACAATACCTATGATTGAGTAGTATTTTTTATTATCAAAACTCACTTTACTGTTTAGTACTTCATTACTGTTTTTATTAAGTAAATCTGCAAGGCGTTGATTGATAATGATCGGTGGGTTTTCGAGTTGTTCATCCCCTTTGGCAAAGCCATTACCCGTTATCGTTAAGTTAAGTTCAGTAAAGTAATTGGCAGTTACTAAGCTATTACGTGCTTGGGCAATATACTGTCCAGCTTCGTTATATATTTGATTGACATTAACCGTTTTTGGCAGCCTCATTTCGGATGACACAGCTAAGCTGCTCACATTGTTAAGCGCCAGCAACCTTTGGTTAATTGCTTTGTGTAAATTAATACGTTCGCCGGATTTATCGACATTACTATAGTTTATTGTTAATGAATATTTACCTTCTGTATCCAGTCCGTTATCTCTGAGTGCTTCCGAAAGTGTTACTAAAACTACGTGGCTAGCAGTGGTTAATACTAAAAACGAAAACAAAATTTGCAGACCAACAAGTAAATGGCTGGTGGCTGAACTCATTTGCTTGCCCGTGCCTTTACCGCTGCTTTGTAGGCTGCTCATTAAGTTTTGCTCTTTCACTACACTAAGTTCTATAAATGAATAGAGTGAGGCAATACTAATAATTAGAAAAGCTGAAAATAACAAAGTATTAAAGCTAAGAGAAAGCGTGTCTAAACGTTGAATGGCGTCAGCTGCTAGGTTTTGAATAACGATAAAGCCGATTTGAGTAAGTGTTAAAGCAAGTAACACTGCAATACTAATAAGTAAAATATTGTGTTTTAACGTTTCAATAATTAGTTGTTTTTTGCTTGCCCCAAATGCAAAGCTGATTGCAAGGGGTTTGATGCGCGTAATGGCTTTAGCGAGCTGCATACTAGAAAGGTTGATAAGTGCAATGAGCATTAATAAGCACACACCCAATAATAGCATTAATACAATTTTACCGCTGTCACCCCTAAGTGCATCATTAAATGCAATAACACGCGCATTGACAGTAAAATCTTTTAAAATATCAGCGGCATGTAACTGTGCACCTTTAAGTGATAAGTCAGCTAATTGTTCCGTGATCTCTTGCTCTGAGGCTGTGGGCTTAAATCTAACAACACTCTTATACGCGCCCATGAAACCGTTAGATGTTTTAGGGTTAAAAGCTTCGTCTGCATCAATAGGAAGCCATATTGCATCATTTATATTGCTATAAGTGGGTAATATAAGATCATCGGGGGCGACACCAACAACGGTAAAGCGACGTTGATTGAGCTGTATTTTTTTACCAACAATATTCGGGTCACCACTATAGTGGGTTTGCCAAGCGCGGTAGCCTAATACGACCGACATTTGCTGAGTACCGAGTGCTTCTGTTTTGTTAAATAACCGACCAAGTTTGGGTTGTACGCCGAGTAGATCAAATAAATTATGTGTGGCAAGTATTACGTCCACAGCAGGTCTTGTTGGTTTATCTAGTAGCTTGTAGTCAGTCCATCGATGGTAAGCAGCAACATCAGTAAAAACGGTATTTTCACTCTGTATGTAGCTCATTATTTTTGAGTTACTAGCGGGCCCTGAATAACCTTTAGAATTAATTGTGCCTTCAAGCAAATATAAGTTATCGCTCTGCTGATAAGGTAGTGGGGCGAAAAACACTAGATCAACCAAGCTAAATGAACTAAGCACCATGGACAGTGTAAGTGCCAGTGTAAAAACGGTGGTGAAATAGTATTGTTTGGCACGTTTAAAAGTATTGTAGGCAGTTTTTAACATGACTGAGCAACCTGTTCTACATTTGCAGGTGTGCTTGGCACGAGTTCATCGTTTTGGGCAACTACAGTACCGTCTTTTAACTGGATATTGCGCGTAGCCATATCGGCATAACGGGGATCATGGGTAACCAATACAATGGTGGTGCCTTGCTGATTAAGATCTTTTATTAACGCCATGATTGCATCGCCGTTTTTTGAGTCTAAGTTACCTGTGGGCTCATCGACCAGCATGATGCCAGAATCGCCAGCTAGTGCGCGTGCAATCGATACGCGTTGTTGTTGACCACCAGAAATTTGATTCGGATGTAAATCAGCTTTATCAGCCAAACCTACTTTTTCTAGGCAATCTAACGCTCTTGCGTGACGTGAAGATAGCGAGTCTCCCCGATATTTTAATGGTAAAGCGACATTTTCAAGTACGGTCATTTCATCAATTAAGTTAAACGATTGAAACACAAAGCCAATGCGATTACCGCGTACTTTCGCACGTTGGTTTGAGTCCATATCAGAGACGAGTAAACCGTCAATGTAATATTCACCACTTTGAGGGGTGTCGAGCAGCCCCATAATGTTAAGGAGTGTTGACTTGCCGCAACCAGAAGGCCCAGAAATAGAAATAAACTCGCCGTCGTACACGGTAAAGCTAATCCCTTTTAAAATTTGACTGACTTGTTCGCCATTAGAAAAAGACTTGCTTAGGTTATTAACTCTTAAAATTTCAGTATTCATATTATTCTTCCTTAACCAGCAATTTTTATTGTTGTTGTTTCAGCGGGGATATCTAATGTAGAAATAATGACTTGTTCACCAGGCTCAAGTCCTGACAACACTTGGATGAGCTGGCCAGATGCTTTGCCATATTGCACTTCAACTTTAACGGCTTTGTTATCCATTGTGAGTTTAAATAATGAGCCATGACTGCCTTCGCTTGCACCTGTTGGTTGTTTTATATAATTCACCTCTTTTTGTACATCGGCAAAAATAGTCGCATCTACTTGTTGCATGGGTTTCATGGTGTCTGATTCAGAAACCTCGAGCTCAATATCAATTTGTACAGCACCGTCGCTGATCACAGGATCTACACGCACTACTTGGCCGCGCACCTGGTCATTCAACGTGCTAATTTGGGCTGTCATACCTATTTGAATTAAATGAGCTTGAATTTGCGGTACTTTTATTTCACCAACTAGAGGGGAGAGGCTCCCTATTAGTGCCAGTTCAGAGCCAGCACTGACACTTTGCCCTAAACTTAAAGGCAAGCGTTGAATAACACCATTCATTCCCGCTTTAACTGAAAGTTGCTCTACCATTAATTTGGCGACATCAAACTCGTCTTGCGCTTGGGCTATTAAGTCATCTTGAATTGAAAGCGACTCTTTTTGCATCTGTGCTAATTTATCAAGCTTAGATTCTTCAAGGTTAATACGCTTTGATAGCTGTTTGGCTTCGAGCTCATTTTTCTTCGCGCTGATCCCCGATACAATACCTGATTTAGCCAGTGTACGTTCTGCTTCAACTTGCAGCATGGCTATTTCAGATTGTGCTTTTAGCTCTGACACGGTTGACTCGTTATTTAACAACTCACGCTGTTGCAGTAATACGGTTTGCCGTTTTTGGGTTTTGGCATTTTTAAGCTTTGCTAACGCCAAGCGGAGCTTACTTTCTAGCTCGGGGTTATTTAAAGTGAGGATCACTGTGTCATGGTTAACCACAGCACCCGCTTTTAGTTTTATTTCGTCAACCACCGCATTACTTGTAGCTGTGAGAAGTCGTTTATTGATTGATTGCAATGAACCATAGCCATCAACCTTAATTGAAAAATCACCGCGCTCAACCTTCGCAATGGTGACAGAGTCTTTTGATATAACTTCGGCATTATCTGCAAAGCCTAATTGCCAGCCAGAGATAAGCATAACGACAGATAAACCTATCAACCCTTGATAGATTAGTTTGGATGTAAATTTCATAGTTATTCCTTTTTTAAACGAAAATACGGCAACGTATCAATTAGGCAATAATGTATTAATAATTTTACTGTAACCAAACTGTGACTATGTTTAAAATCAAGTAGTTAAGCTGTTGTGGTAATGATAGGTTGCGTAGGTTATGATTGGACTAAGTAAAAGAAATTGGCCGTTAAGAGCTGTAATGGAAGTATGTTGATTCAATTAGGTGAATATTGCTTAGATACAGATGGAATGTCTTTGCAATTTGATAAGCAAGTGGTGACACTAGAGCCCCAAGTATTTGCAGTATTAATGTACTTAATTGAGCATCATGAGCGTTATATATCAATGGATGAGTTGCATGAAAACTTATGGAAAGACCGCTGTGTTTCAGATGCGGCTGTACGGCGGATTATTAGTAAAATACGCTTAGTGTTGAATGATGATCACAAAAATCCTAAATACCTACAATCACTTTCTAAGCGCGGCTATAAATTAATTTGTCCTGTCTCTAAATTTTCTACATTGTCGGTCTCAGAAGACAGTAAAAAACTGAGCTCCACAGAAAGTAACAACACAAAAAAAACGAAAACTTTTCTGCTTTTTGCAATTATAGCTTTATTGATTTCGTTAGCCTATTTTATATATGAAAATATTGATGACGAATCACATTTCGTTACAAAAGTTATAGACTCGATTATCTCTGATAAAAAAGCGCTGGTAGTTTCAAATGATGGTCGGTTTATCGCATTTACAAGTAAATTAAGACGTGGAAATGACTATCAAATTTATTTAAAAGATCAAGATAGTCAAACAGTCAAAGTGCTAGTTGATGATACAAGGTTACCTGGGGGCTTAGCTTTCTCACGTGATGGAAATTACTTATTCTTCTCTGATAATGTCGGTGATGCAGCATCATTAAAGCGGGTAGCTCTTAAAAGTAAAGAATATGAAATAGATGTTTTAGTGACACATTTTTATTTTATCTCAGATGTGTTTATCGATGAAAATGAAAGTAAGGTTATTTATTTTTCAGCTCAAAAAAGTAGAGAAAGCGCAATGCTTATCTATAAATTCAATACTGACGCTGGTTTGGTAGAAGAAGTGACCTCTGTCTCTCAAAAAGGAGAACATGATAGCCGAGCTGATATTTCACCAGATTCAGGTAAGTTGGTTGTACTTCGAGTTTATATGGATAGTAAGCGTAATTTTATTCGAGTTTTAGATTTAAAGGCGGGCAGTGTACTTTTTCAGTATGATCAAAATGAGGTTATTTATGATGTTCATTGGCTTGATGATGAACACATTGTTTTATTAGATGATAAAAAGCTAGCTAAAATAAATGTTAAAACTGGGCGTTTAGATGAAATCGCCACTACAGGCCAAGGTATTATCTCACTTGATGTGGTGATCCCAAACATGCTGTTTGCTATTAGAGATACCTATGGAATCAGTACAATTACTGAGAAAAAATTGCCGTTAAGTAATTTTAAAGATATCGAATTGTTTCATGGTGAGCAATCAGGGCAACGTCGTATTGTAGATTATCAACCATTGGGAGATAAGGTTTGGGCGATCGAGAAACTAAAAGGTATAAGCGATTTAGCTTCTTATAAAAAACAAAAGCCAAAGGAAAAGGTGGTGTTTTTAAGTACGAAAAAGTCGCTTGAGCTGATAGCACCCTCTCTGTCAGGGCAATATGTATTAATTAAACTCCAAGGTCGTATAGCTATACTTAATACGCTTAATAATAATCTAACCGATATATCTAAAACGGATGAATTGATTGGCGATATTGCTTTCTCAGAAGATGAAAAATCTATTTTGTACACCAGAAAAAGTAATGGTGAATGGTTGGTTTTTGAATACTCTATTAAGGAAGAAACAGAATCCATTCTTTTTGAGGGGTATCGTTTCGTCCGACAATTTAAAGGCGGTTATTTATTAGGTGATAATACAGGCAAGTTGTCTCGTTTTGATGTTAATTTAAAAACAATAAAACCACTACAGATAACTGTTTCAAAAGAAAAAAACACTAACTGGGATGTTGTAAACGGTAAAATTTTATGGAGCAGCCACAACTTAATAAATACAACATTCAATGAAATCGATATAGATGATGTTGATGGCTCTAGCCTAAGCTCTAAAACGTTTGACTTTAGTGTGATCAGACCAAATTTTTATGTGGACAAAATAAATAATACGGTTGTAGTTGAACGTTTAGGTAGTAGGACTAGTGAAATAATTACAATTGAAATTCAGTGAGTGATTGTAATGCAATAGTTTTAAATGCGTTTGAAATCCATTGTTTTGTGGTTAATTAAAAGCGCATATTGCGCTTTTTTTGATCTACACCTTGCCATTTTCATAGTTTCGTTTAAAATCTCGTAACTTTCGAAACGAAACTTAAATGGTTTGCTTAATGACTAAACGAAACACCCAGCAACGTCGTCACCTTATTCTTACTCAAGTTAATGAGTTAGGTGAAGTAGCCGTAGATATTTTAGCTGAGCAGTTTCAAACCTCTGAAGTAACCATTCGTAAAGACTTAACAGCGCTTGAAAAAAGCGGACTATTACTGCGCCGCTATGGTGGCGCGATAGCATTGCCGCAAGAAATTGTAAGCGATGATATTGATTCAAAACGTAAAGTGGCGATTGCCAAAGCCGCAGCAGCACTAATCAAAGATCATAACCGCATTATTATCGACAGTGGTCGTACTACAGCAGCAATGATCCCCGAGCTGGGTAATAAGCGCGGTTTAGTAGTGATGACTAATGCAATTAAAGTGGCTAATCGCTTATTGGCGCTGGAAAACGAGCCAACACTTTTGATGACCGGTGGTACGTGGGATCCGCATTCAGAATCGTTTCAAGGGCAAGTAGCCGAAAATGTTCTATGCTCATATGATTTTGATCAGCTATTTATTGGTGCAGATGGCATTGATGTTGAGCGTGGTACTACTACCTTTAATGAACTAGTGGGCCTAAGCCAAGTTATGGCGGGCGCTGCTCGTGAAGTTATAGTGCTGGTGGAGTCAGAAAAAATCGGCCGAAAAATCCCTAATTTAGAATTACCTTGGCAGCAAGTGACTACGCTTATCACCGACAGCAACTTAGCACTCGATACTCGCCAAGCAATACAAGCGTGTGGTGTGCAGTTGATCTGCGCTGAGCTATAAAATTCGTGTTTATTACAGGCCGACAACACCTGTGATGTTCATTTAAATATTAAACAACACATACAAACCCAAAGTTGACGCTTTGGCATGTACAAAAGGAGAAATTATGTGTGGAATAGTTGGGGCAGTTGCAGAACGCCCAGTAAATAAAATTTTAGTTGAAGGCCTTAAGCGCCTTGAATACCGTGGTTACGACTCAGCTGGTGTGGCACTTTTAGATGGTAATACACTTAATACCGTAAAAGCAGTGGGTAAAGTAGTTAACCTTGAAAACGCGCTTGATGAAGCTGGCGTAAAAGGTACTACCGGTATTGCACACACTCGCTGGGCAACTCACGGCGGCGTGACGAAAGCAAACGCGCACCCGCATATTTCAAACAGCGAAATTGCCTTAGTGCACAATGGTATTATTGAAAACCACGCCAGCTTACGTGAAGCGCTGAAAGGCGATGGTTACGAGTTTTTATCAGACACAGATACCGAAGTAATGGTGCATTTAATTCATCAACTTCGCCAGCAACACACCACTTTACTTGCATCAGTACAAGCTGCGGTTAAGCAGTTTGATGGCGCATTTGGTACAGTAGTATTTGATAAAGCCAACGATAACGAAATTATTGTAGCGCGCTCAGGCAGCCCGTTAGTTATTGGTTTAGGCCTTGGTGAAAACTTTATTGCTTCTGATCAACTTGCATTATTACCAGTAACTCGTACCTTTATCTACCTTGAAGAAGGTGATGTAGCGCGTATCACCCGTAACAGTGTGGAAATTTTTGATGTAGACGGCAATGCCGTTGAACGTGAAGTCATTGAATCAAACATCACACAAGATGCATCAGGTAAAGGTGAATACCGTCACTACATGCTTAAAGAGATTTACGAGCAGCCGCTTGCTGTACGTAACACCCTTGAAGGACGTTTAAACGACGACCGCGTAGCGATTGATGCCTTTGGTGAAAGCGCTCAGCAAATATTTAAAGACGTAAAACACGTACAAATTATTGCCTGTGGTACGTCTTACCACTCAGGTATGGTTGCCCGCTACTGGCTTGAGCAATTTGCAGGTGTTAGCTGTAACGTAGAAATTGCCTCTGAGTTCCGTTACCGTCAGTCGTTTGTACACGAAAATAGCCTGCTAGTAACGATTTCACAATCTGGTGAAACGGCTGATACTTTAGCTGCGCTTCGTTTAGCTAAAGAGCAAGGCTACATGGGGTCAATGACTATTTGTAACGTACCAGGCTCATCGCTAGTACGCGAATCAGACCTTGCGTTTATGACCAAAGCCGGTGCTGAAATTGGTGTAGCCTCTACTAAAGCATTTACTACACAGCTTGTTGGTTTGTTAATGCTTACTGCGTCTATTGCGCAAGAGAAAGGCTTAGATCAAAGTACGATTGTTAACGCTATTAAATTGCTTCCAGCTAAATTAGAAGAAACGCTACTATTGGCTGATGGCATTGCAGACCTTGCAGAAGAGTTTGCTGATAAACACCACTCACTGTTTTTAGGTCGCGGGTCGCAATACCCAATCGCAATGGAAGGCGCACTTAAGCTTAAAGAGATTTCATACATTCACGCAGAAGCCTATGCAGCAGGTGAGCTTAAACATGGTCCATTAGCATTGATTGACGCAGACATGCCAATTATTGTTGTAGCACCAAACAACGAATTGCTTGAAAAGCTTAAATCAAACGTAGAAGAAGTCCGTGCTCGCGGCGGCATCATCTATGTATTCGCTGATAAAGACTCACACTTTGAGTCAGACGAAACCATGCGTGTGATCAACGTAAATCATGTAGATGACGTAATTGCTCCAGTTGTATATACAATCCCGCTACAGTTACTTTCGTACTACGTAGCGGTCATTAAAGGCACCGACGTTGACCAACCTCGTAACTTAGCAAAATCGGTTACAGTTGAGTAAGAAAAAGCGCGCAAGCGCTTTTTTTGTGGGTGAACAATAAAGTTTCACCCCATACAATAAAGTATCATACTGGTTATTTTCTTAATGGGTCCAATTTTCAAAAGTTGGACCGCCTAAAACTATAGATGGTCAAAGATAGAGCCTTTGCTAGGAGTGAAAAGCTTTTCATAGTACTTTGTTGCATATTCGTCTGTCATTCCAGAAACGAAATCACAAATTACCCTCATTTGCTTACGCTTTACTAGGTCTTTAACTGATAGTCTCTCTTGTTCTTCTTTCGATAGCCCATCAAGTACTGATTTGGCTGCGTTTTCCCAAATTTTTTTAGTTTTGTTGGGTAGGAACCTCTCAGGATCTGTTGCCAATACCTCGAAGAGCTCAATTATTAGTTTTTGGCCCTTGAACTCAAGCTGTTGGACATTTTCATTGTTGATAACAAGCTTCTTAACCAAATCAAATATTGCTTTCATTAGGTTCTCAACATCGCAAATGAGCTCAACATTCAATCTTAAGAGAGGCTCTAAGCATTGGGAGTCATTTTCGACTATTTGGGTATTACTAATCATTAGGTTTACTAGAGAACCTATAGCGTCTTTGCGTGTATAGCTTGACTCAAAAAGATCTTTTGTAATTTTGTCATACGCACAATCTGGTCGCATGGTACTAATTTTCGCAAATAACTCTTTTCTTTGCCTGCCACCTACTTCTTCTTCAAAGTAGCGCTTCCAATCACTTTGACGGATAAGTTCCAGAGACAAGGCATCTTCAAAGTCATGCAAACTGTATGAGATGTTATCTGCTAGATTCATGATTGAGCAGTCTAATGATTTATATTTTGTAAGTTTATGCTCGGTTTCTGGAGAACGGCGATCCTCATCATTCTTTGGCTTGTATTCCATGCTTGCAGTAAACTTTTCTTTCTCTTCCTGTGAGAAAGGTTCGAGGATGAACTCTACAATGTCTTTATCATCATCATGATAGCATTTTGGCGGTTTTTGTTTCGCGGCTTTAAATAACCAGTTCGGTGTGTCTTTAGTCTTTGCATCATAAGCCATGTCATTAAGTAAAGAACTATATGCTGCCGGATATTTCAATACACCAAGTAGCATTCTGCGTGTTGGGTTTAAGCCATATCCTTCAAGATATTTATCTAAAGTCCCAAGAATTCTTAAAGTCTGTCCATTTCCTTCAAATCCACCATAATCTCTCATACAGTAATTTAAAGCTACCTCACCGCCGTGTCCGAATGGTGGATGCCCAATATCATGTGCTAGACAAATAGCAGTGATTAATTCTTTTGGTGGTAGCTTATTGGCGTTTTCTACATTTTTCTTACTCAGATACTGTACGATCCCTCTTCCTATTTGTGCCACTTCCATAGAGTGAGTTAGCCGAGTCCGATAGAAGTCGCTTTCCCCTAACCCTAGTACCTGAGTTTTAGATTGTAGTCTCCTAAATGCCGATGAGTGAATTAACCTAGCTTCATCTCTGTCGTATGCTTCACGATGGTCGTCGGCTCTGGGTGACTGCTCTATTCTACGCTCTTTCCAAATTTCTTCTTCTTGGCTCATAGTTCCACCATATTGTTCCTTGATTTTAAAAACGTGTATTTGCTGCGTATTCTCATGACTTTGATCACCGATTCTCATCAGCTTTGATCACCTGATTTATCATTTTGTAGAGCCGTTTTTAAATTAGCTTAACTGATCATCATCAGTCAATTTATTTAACTGTTTTCGTATCGATTCTCCTTTTAAGTTCAACTTAATTGAACCATGAATTAGCCTATCTAAAATGGCGTCAGCATGGGTTGATTCTCCTATCATTTCATGCCAGTTTTCCTGTGGTAGCTGGCTTATAATTATGTGTGATTTATACCCATACCGCGCATCGATTAATTCGAGTAAGTCACCTCGTTGCTGTGCACTCAGTGGTTCAAGCCCCCAGTCGTCTAAAATCAGTAGATCATACTTTATTAACTTCGCCAGTAATTTTCGGTAACTACCATCTGCTTGGGCTAGAAACAGGCTTTCAAGTAGTTCCTTCAATCGAATATAGTAAACACTTTTTCCTTGTAGGCAGTGCTCATGCCCTAAGGCACATGCGAGGTAGGTTTTTCCACAGCCCGTTGCGCCGGTGATTAAGATATTTTGGTGTAAGTTCAGCCAGCTATTTTGGCTTAAGTTACGTATCTGTGCTTTTTCTATATTACGTGCCGGTGAGTAAATCAGTTGATTTAACTGAGCCGGTAAGCGGAATTTAGCGTGTCGCACTAGCCGGTCGATTTTTCTTTGCTCACGCGTATCAATTTCATGAGTGAGCAATAAACTGACGCGCTCTATAAAGCTTTGTTCTTGATATAGATTTGGCTGTTCAAGCTGTTGCTTGAGTGCTTGCTTTATACCGGATAACTTGAGTAGTTGAAGTTGCTGGTTAATGGTGTCTATCATGTTTGCATTCCTTAATGGTAATAATCTGTGCCACGTATGTTGCTATGTGTAATTGGCTTTTCTGGCTCTGTTTGCTGTGTGGGTAACGGTTGTTGATCCAACCCTTTCTTCAGCATCTGCTTTATTGATTTAAGTGTGGTCGTATTCATTATGATTGCGCGATAGCACGCTTGCTCAAGCCGCTCTTTTGAATAGATTTTAGCTAAACTTAACACCCCTAAACAGGCGCGATAAGCGTGCTCGGGGTGACGCCGTCCACTGAGCTGTAACTCAACAACTTGGTGGGTATACTCTCCAATACTTAATGCCCATGAGCGTAAATTTATCGGTGACTGCTCATGCTGTTTTTGATGCGCCAGAGGCATATGATGAGGCTGTGTTGTATGCCCACCTAAACGATGTGAGCGCGGATGCTGTGCGATTAAGGTATCGTCATGATAAAGCTGTACTAGCTGATTGGTTATGTGTGCGCGTAATTGTTTCTTAACCCACTGATACGGCACACTGTAATAATGTTTCTCTATTTCAACATGATAATCAATGTGTACTCGCACCGTTTTGATTTGTGTATAGTGATAGAGCGATTGGGGTCAGATCTTGACTTCAGACATCAAAATCTTTTTTAAAAAATGGCTAACGATTAGGGTTTATAGAGCCTGCTTTCCTTTAAATAAAAGGTGGAATATTACAGTGAACAAAGGCATGAATAAACTGACCTTACGGGGTCAAACGAAAGTGAATGCCCAGTGACAACTGTATTGCCTTGTTCATAACATAGAAAAGCTGCAAAACAGGCTGCATTAAAAAAGGGGAGCCTTTTTAAGCCGAAATATGCCAATCAAGCAACTGTAATTCCCTCTAAAACATCTATTAAAACAACCGCACATTCTCTTTTTATATTTTATGTAAACTAGCGATAACTGATTGAATCAAAATAGGAACTCGGCTATGGTTAATGCATCAATAAAAATAAATTAAAAACGAGTTATTCTACAGGCTCGTTAGGCGGATGATATGAAAGAGAGCGAGCATATTATTCAAGCAAGGAGAAAGGAGTATCTGGCAGGCAAAGATATTGAAGGGTTCACTCCTGAAGAGTACAAATTAATCAATTCTAAGGGATATTGGTTAAAAGCACTTGCATCAGGAGATTTAGAGCCACAAACAGAAGCTCAAGCCAATTTTATTGAAGTTTGTAATGGTAATCGTGAACCTGAATCAGAATACGAAAAAGCTTGGGTGAAATACCAATCTCTAAATATTGCCTTTCTTATGAGCAAAAAGATCGCTCAAGGTAATTTTGAAATCATCCAGATGCTATCTCAGGAGTTGCCAGATTTAGTCTTTGATAAGTTAATCAATTACCTGCGTAAAGAAGAGGATGAGTGTTCTGATTCAATTTCAAGATTAAAAATGCAAAAAATGATCATCAAAATACGAGATATTCAAAATAAAGGAAAAAGCCAAACGCGCTTCAATATTACTAATTGGGGTGGGTTACATGACTTTGGCTTATAAACTAGATGCGCCTAACAAGGGCAGGCAATCTGACAGTCAAAACTGTCACTCGTTTTTCCATAAACCCGGCAAAACAAGCGCCATTTTTGCCTGCAGTTGCTGCCGGCGTTAGCCCTAAAGGAGAATTAAATGAATTTGGCAAAAGTAGCTGGTAATTTTATTAGAAGTCGTGGTAGTGATGTCAGTGTATATAGCGATGAAACTTTAGACGGTTCTCCTTTGCTTACTGAACGTGCTTTAAAGAACTCGAAAAAAGGGACGGGTCAGGTAGTGTTCCAATTTCTAGAGCCTCAAAACATTGAGATTGGACACATTATTGTTCAGACAGGAGCTAGAGATCGCTGGGAAGTTACAGATGTAGAGGATGTTTTAGTTCAAGGCACTTTTTCACATTTCGCCGCTTATGTAAAAAAGTTGGGTGCAAAGAAACCTGAAACTAATATTAGCTCTGTGCAGAATATTACATATAACGTGAGTGGTCCTCATGCTCGTGTTAATAATCATTCCGTCGACAACTCAACAAATATGAGTGTTCAGGCAAATACCGACCTTGAATCTCTATTCGCACAACTAAGAGATGAAATTCGGTCACAAGATGTTGAATCTAGTGTCATCAATGAAGCTCTTGAGGTTGTAGATGTAATAGAGGTTCAATCTAAGCAAGCAAAACCTAACAAAACCATTCTAGGTTCGATGCTAAATGGTCTCACAAGCTTACTTCCGCATGCGGGTAGCATAGCTAGTATCGGTTCAATGATATTAGCGGCTACGTCAAGCTAGGGCTAACAAAGCAATTCCCAACACTTGGCATTTTTCATTCCATCGTTGGGTTTTGTGTTTAAGGTGGTATGGTTAAGTTTCGTGGTAACGTTGCTTACTCCTTACCGGGCGTTACCGAATAAATACTCTAACGTGTTTTTGTCCAAAAATGAGTTTACATGACCGTCTGCTTCTCGCTCTAAGCCGTCATTCAGTTTTAATCATTCATCGTTTGGTTTCGTTGCTCTCAACCACAACCTAAGGTGATAAATTTAACGCCGAACTGTTTTGGCTTTTCCTAGCGCCTAGAACCTCCAGCCTAGTACCTTTCCTTTAATGCTTAATGACTCGCTTGCAGGCAATTAAGCCACTCATCGGGTTCAGCTAAAATAAACTCTAGATGATAATTTTCTTTGGTGGTTATTTTGATTCCAGCGGTGGTAATCGGGATTAAACCGCCGGCTTTAGCTGCGCATTTTTCGACATGGGAAATGTTATTAAGTTTGATGGCATAACAACCCAAGTTAAGTTGTTTATTGAGGGCTTCAAAATGCAGCAGGTTATCAGTAAGAGTAAGGCGGCCATCAGCTTTAGCAACACCCAGTTGTAATGTTGCATAACAACGTTTTAGCTGGGTGATTTTAGATTGTGTAGCGCTCATTATTCATTCCATCGATTTTTTTATTTTATTGAGTGTATGTTGCTAAATTAAATGTGTCAATTATGTAAAGTAAATGTTTTTAATTGTTATTTTAAACAATACTTTACAGAAAGTTTTTAGCGCGGTGGTGCATTTTTTGTTGTTTATTAACAAGTACAAAAGCAGCTACGACTAATACCATTTGAGTGGCTAGCGCGCACAACGTTAACATCAAATCCATACGGTTATCAGCGCGTTGCACTAAGCTTAATTCGATAAACCACGCTATGGCGAGCATTAAAACAAGTGAGCCATGTAAATAACGTTGCAGAGTTATTTTAAACTGAAGGTGCTTCCATTGACTAAATATAAGCAGCGCTAAGCTAATTAACGGGATCAAAAATAGGCTAATAAATGCAATGACTAAAAGTGGTTGCCATGTGCTATTCGTCAGTTGCGTGGTATTTATAAAGTAATCATTACAACCCGTTAAAAGTGTAAAACAAAAAAGTAGGCTAATTAATTTTATTGGCAATGTTGTTATCGTCATGATTTATATGTGTTCTATTGTTAGTTATTATGCCTTGCTTTATATAAGTAAGGCTTAATGGATGGTTGTATTTAAAAATAGTTTAAACGTAGGTGTTGTTTTAGCTTAATTAAGCATGCGCCATAATTAACTCTTTTGCGTTAGCTTTGGCTGTTTTACTGATGTTATCACCACCAAGTAAACGGGCAATTTCATCAATACGGCCATGTTTACTGAGTGGCAACATTTGTGTAAAGGTTTCGCCATTGGCAATTTCTTTGGCCACAAAAAACTGCTGATGCCCCGAGCTGGCAACTTGCGGTAAATGGGTTACGCAGATAACTTGAGTCGATTTGCCTAATTGACGTAAAAGCTTGCCTACAGCTGCTGCAGTTGGTCCAGAAATACCTACATCCACTTCATCAAAAATAAGCGTTGGCGTAGTGACTTTTTGCGCAATAATAACTTGTATCGCTAAACTTATGCGTGACAGCTCACCACCTGAGGCAACTTTTGATAACGGTTGTAACGGTTGGCCTGGGTTAGTTGAGACTAAAAAGGCTACATTATCATAACCTAGGCTGTTTGGTGCTTTTTCAGGTTGTGGTGTAAGGGCTATTTCAAACACACCATTTTCCATTGATAAATGCGCCATGCTTGCACTGATCAATGTATTTAATGTCTGCGCTGCCTCATGACGGCTTTCACTTAGGGCTTGCGCAGCTTGCTGATAAGCTGCTAATGCTTGGTTAATTTCACCTTCAAGTTGCGTTAAACGGGTCGAGTTATTACTAATCGACTCAAGCTCTTGTGTGATACTTTGGTGAAACTCAACTAAGTCCTCTGGTTTAATATGGTGTTTACGTGATAAATCCATCGCACCACTTAATCGTATTTCAACGTCGATTAGTCGGCTCGGATCAAGTTCAGCTTGCTCTGCATAATTACGAATTTCACGACTCGCTTCCTCAACTTGCACAGCCGCTTCTTCGAGTAAAGCAGCCACACTAGCTAGGCTTTCATCAAACCCGGCAAGCTCAGCAAACTGCTGCGCGCTATGTTGTAATAGGGAACAGGCATTTTGCTCGTCATTTTCGTATAAGCTTTGTAACTCTCGTTGGCATGCTTCAATAATAGTTTGGCTGTGGCTGAGCTTATAATGCTCGGCTTCAATTTGCGAAAATTCATCTGGTTGTAAAGCAAACTCATCAAGCTCAGCTACTTGGTACTCTAATAATTGCTTTTGCGCTGCTTGTTGCAACTGGGCTTGTTCGAGCGCGGTAAATTCTTTTTGTAAGTTTTGGCAATTACGATAATGCTGGCGCACTGCTTCAACCAGAGGTTGATGACCTGCATAAGCGTCTAATAGCTGGAGTTGATGTTCGCTTTTAAGCAAATATTGGTGAGCATGTTGACCATGAATAGAGATCAAGTACTGACCGATTTCTTTTAGTTGGGCTGCAGTGACTGGGGTGCCATTAATATAACTTTTGCTGCGGCCATTTTTACACACCACACGACGAAGTAAGCACTCTTGCTCATCATTCGATAGCAAATGCTGTTCTAAAAACTGCTTAGCCAAGGGGAGGTTGGTTAAATCGAAGGTGGCGCATATTTCAGCGCGCTCAGTGCCTGGGCGAACAGCTGAGGCTTCGGCACGTTCACCCAAACATAAAGATAAGGCATCAATAGCAATAGATTTACCGGCACCTGTTTCACCCGTAATGGCTGTCATACCGCTTTGCCACTCGGTGCTTAAATTGCTTACAATTGCAAAATTTTTAATCTCTAACCCAGTTAACATACTGTTCATCCATCCAGTCAATTAACTGTTAATTTATACAGTGTTTTGGGTTTTTGCAAATTAATTTTTAATGTCGCTATCTAGTTTATTACTTACTCACTGGTTGATTTCTCAAAATTAGTTTCAGGATCAAGAGGTTTGACATAATCTTCAGGATTCGCAGATAAATCATCAGTGCGTAAAACTTTAATCATGGATGGTAAAAGTTCATGGTAAAACGTTTTATTGTAAGCAAAGCCGGCTATGGGTAACTCAGCCACAAAAAAATCTAAGCGTTCAGCTAGTGCATCTCGTTCACCTGTTACATAAGTTTTTGCCAACTCACTACTAATCGTGCTGATCAATGACTCGTTTATGCGTTCAAGATACAATAAGTTTTCATCAGTATGAGGTTGTACGACAAAGAAATTACTGGCAATAACTTGTATTCTTGGGATGTATTTAGGACGAATTATTTTTGCGTCGCAGTACTCATTTAATTTTATTTTTAACTGTTGAGTTACTTCTTTAACGCGATTATTGAATAGCTTTTTTTGCGCTTCAAGCGCTTTTCGGCGATTATTTTCAATCACCAAATAGCTGCCAAGCAGCGTTATCAGTAATAATAAAGCAAAGAAAACAACATACGTCATTTCGGTTTGATTTCCCTTGAAAAGGTAATAAATGAATTCAGCTTATTTTGCTCTAAAGTCTGAATGAGCGCAATAAAATTAATATAAACGACTACCCCAGTTGAGCTTAGTGCGAAGTACATGATAGTAAGAGTAGTCTTTGGGGTGGATCAGGCGTAGTTTCTTATCTGCTTTTTTAATTATCACTTCATCGCCAGGCAATACAGCAAGCACCACATGACTATCGCAGCTGACTTGTAAGCTGTCGGTATTCTCTAAGCTGAGCTTTAAGCGTACTTCGTTATCGGCATCAACCACTAATGGTCGGCTTGATAATGTATGCGGAAACATCGGCACTAATGATATTGCATTTAGTTCTGGGGTCAAAATGGGCCCGCCACCCGACAGCGAATAGGCTGTTGAGCCCGTAGGGGTTGAGACAATTAAACCATCAGAGCGCTGAGAAAAAACAAAATCGTTATTAATGAAGGCTTCAAATTCAATCATGTGAGCGACTTTATCGGCATGTAAAACGGCTTCATTCACTGCTGAGTTAGCACTTTTTAATTCACCATGGCGATAAACTGCAACTTCTAATAAAAAGCGTTTTTCTTCAAGATATTGACCACTTAATACTTGTTCTAAACTAGCTTCAAAGCCTTCTGGGTTTAAATCTGTTAGAAAACCTAAATTGCCTCTGTTTACGCCTATAACAGCAACATCAAATCGGGCTAATACCCTTGCTGCGCCAAGCATATTACCATCGCCTCCGACCACAATAGCGAGATCGGCACGTTCGCCAAGCTCAACCAGTTTGACTAACTTTTCCTTGGGGACATTGGTTAATTGATGACCGGTTCTCTGCTCTAATAACACGTCAAATCCTAACGCATTTAAAAAAGTGTATAAGCGCTGTAAAGTTGCAGCTGCACCACTGTGATTTGGTTTGCCAATTAAACCTATGGTTTTAAACGGTGATTCCATGATAAACGCATCAATAGTATTAATATCAGTAGAGTAACTCAAAAGTGACAAGTTTGAAAATAACCTTGAAATAAACTCACTACGCCCCGATATCCCCAGTATGCAGCAAGATGTAGATACTATGAATTTAAACCCTCGAGATCAGCAAATATTTTCCGCCGTGATGAGCCTGTACTGTAATGGTGAAGGTCAACCTGTCGCGTCAAGCCGTATTGCCAAACAAAAAGGTATGGCTGTGTGTTCTGCAACAGTTAGAAATGCGATGTCGCGCCTAGAAAAAATAGGCCTGCTGTATTCACCGCATACTTCTGCTGGACGGGTACCTACTAATGCCGGATTTGATTATTGGCTAAGTGAATTTTTCCCTCTGTCGCAGATTGCGCAATATTGGCAGCCTGGACAAGCGCAATTAGTCGAGATGGCGCATGGTATAAGCCAGCGTTATCAAGTATGTTGCTGCGTTGGTCTGCCGCAAGTAAGTTCTCAACACGTTTTTAGAGTTGAAGTATTAGATTTTGACAGCAATGATTGGCTTATTTTACTGTTAGATAGAGCAGGGCAAAGCCATAACATTTGTATTCATAAGCCGGATGATGCCTCTGACACCGTACGTTATCAATTTGCTACTTGGCTTAATACTGTATTCAGTCAGCAAACTTTAATGGAAGGCTTGTACCGTATGCAAGCAATGGCAAATACAGCACCACGAAACTGTCATGATTCGTTAAATCAATGGACCCGTGAGCTGAGCCATAAATTAGGCTCAGATAACAGTATCGTGGTCGGCGAAAATTATTTATATCGGCAAATTGATTGTGAACAAAGCTTAAATATTGGTGTCTCATTTTTGAACTTTGTAGAAGATAAGTTAGCTTTTAAAAATGGTGTGTCGGTTTTAAATACGTCACAATTGCCATTTACTGATTGTGACGAACTGATGGTGATCAGCGTGCCGTATTTTCAAAATCAAGAATATCAAAGTCGTTTTTGTGTAATTTGTCCTAAATCGGCGCAAATTGAAGCAATCATTCAAGAATTTAAATTAATCGAGTCATCTGGCTCTTGAATCTTTTGATTCAATCCCCATAATTACCGCAATTGAAAAGTATTGGAGCACTTAAATTATGTCTGAGCAGACAAAATCACCAGAGCAAGAAGTTGAATTAAACGAAGAATTAGAGCAAATGCAAGCAGACGTTGAAGCGGCTGTAGAAGCTGCTGACGCGCACGAAAGCGAAGAAGTTAGCCCTGAAGCTGAAATTGCTATGCTTTATGCTGAGCTTGAAGATGCGAAACAAACTATCGCAAACCAAAAAGATAGCGTAGTACGTGCCGCTGCAGACGTTGATAATATTCGTCGCCGTGCTGCACAAGATGTAGAAAAAGCGCATAAATTTGCACTTGAAAAGTTCGCTAACGAATTATTACCTGTTATTGATAATCTAGAACGTGCTATTGAGTTCTCAGACAAAGAAAACGAAACCTTAAAGCCATTGCTTGAAGGGATTGATATGACAGTTAAGAGCTTCAACGATGCGGTTGCAAAATTTGGTGTTGAAATTGTTAACCCACAAGGTGAGCAGTTTAATCCTGAATTCCACCAAGCAATGTCGATTCAACCAAGCAATGATGTAACACCTAACACTGTATTAGCAGTGATGCAAAAAGGGTATACATTAAATGGTCGTTTATTACGCCCTGCAATGGTGATGGTATCTAAAGCAGCTGAATAAAGAAGTCGCTTAGTAAAAAAATGCCCGTTAACTACGGGCATTTTTTTTGTTTCTAGCTCGGTGCCAAAGCTGGGCTATTAGTGTTAATACTAATGCGCTGAACATTAAGCTTGAAAATGGTACCGCACTTTGTGCATGCATTAAGGCTAAAATTGGACCGACTAATGCACCGCTGCCAAAGCGCAATGTACCAATAACCGCCGTAGCGGTGCCAGAACGCTCTTCAAACTGCATTAAGATCAATGCATCAGCATTACTAGCGGTAACCCCTAAACTCATCATCAGAGGAGCAATAGCTGCAACAATAAAATACAGCGATAGGTGTAATATGCTAAATGTGAGTAGGGCACTGCCAGCTACAAAGCCGACCGCTAATCCATAATACAGCATTTTTCGTGAACCAATACGTGGTACTAGGCGGGTATTTAAAAAGTTACCAAACATTAGCGCCATGACATTGAAAGCAAATAAAACACCAAATAATTGTTCTGATACTTTAAAGTAGTCAAGGTATACAAAGGGCACTGCGGTTAAAAAGCAAAAAAAGCCGAATGAGACAAACATTGAGCTGGCTATATCTGCTCGGGTATCTTTATTTTTAAATACGGTTTTATAGCTATCGAAAAATAGTGCAAAGCCTTTCATCGGGCTTTTGAAAATAGGGATATCGATTAAGTATATTTGTACCAAGGCTAAAATAACAAAGCTGTAACTGGCCAGTACTAAAAAGATTGTTTGCCAGTGAGATAAGCCCATGATCATTGATCCAACCGTTGGCGCGACTAAGGGCGCTACCATCATGATCATCGATACATACGACATTCCTTTCGCAGTATCTTGTTTATAAATATGACGAATTATCCCTGGCACCACAACGGTTGCTGCAGCACCTGTGAATGCTTGTACTCCCCGCAAAGCCCAAAATAGGTGAATGTCATTACAAAAGGCCAATGCGAAAGAGCTTAAGCCAAACAATGCTAAGCCGACCTTCGTTAACACGCGACGACCAATTTGATCTGCGATTGGGCCAAAAAATAGCATTCCCAGCGCATAGCCAGCTAAATATATGCTTAACGATATTTGTACATTAGGCATTGTGGTATTAAGGTCGTTAGCAATGACTAACATTGCCGGAAGATACATATCGATTGCCAGTGGCGTAATTGCAACAATACTGGCGAGTAAAGGTAATAGAATGCGTTTATTTAAAGAAACCGAGTCCTGCATGACTAACCCATTAAACAAAAAGAGGCTGCTATTGTAACAGCGACAATTAGTCTTGGGTACTTAGTTTGCATGCTAACTATCGCCTTTAACAGAAATATAACGCAACAGATGTTTTTACTGGCAGTCGATATATTCAATTGCAGGCTGGTTTGCTATTCTAAGAACAATTAAATTGTTAGTTAAGAGAATACAATGAAAAAATTAGTTTTGGCTGTGCTTGCCACCGCTGTATTAGCGGGTTGTAAAACATCACCAACAGGGCGCACGCAAATTGCGCTTTATTCTGATCAACAAATGAGTCAGATGGGTCAGCAAAGCTTTGCTGATATGAAAAAGAATCAAAAAATTAATAATAATCCTCAAGTAAATGCGTATGTAAAGTGTATTGCTGACGATGTGATTGCAGTATTACCGCAACAGTACGCAACTCAGGCGTGGGAAGTGGTGGTATTTGAAGACGATTCAGCTAACGCGTTTGCATTACCCGGTGGCTATATTGGTGTGCATACAGGGTTGTTAAAAGTGGCTGAAAATCAAGATCAGCTAGCAACCGTTATCGGGCACGAAGTAGGGCATGTAATTGCTGAGCACTCTAATGAACGCGTATCACAAAGTTCCTTGCTACAAACAGGTATGCAAGCGGGCAGTGCCGCACTTGAAATGGGCAATGTACAATATCGTAACGAAATTATGCAAGGTCTTGGTTTAGGTGCGCAGTACGGCGTTATTTTACCATTTAGTCGCTCTCATGAATCTGAGGCCGACCAAGTGGGTTTAGATTTAATGGCAAAAGCCGGATTTAATCCAAAAGAATCCGTAACACTTTGGCAGAATATGAGTAAAGCAGGCAGTGGTAATACACCTGAATTTATGTCTACTCACCCAGCACCTGCTAACCGCATTAAAGAGCTACAAGCAAAATTGCCACAAGCATTAAATGAGCAAAAAGCAGCAAAAGCGGCGGGTAAAAACCCACAATGTAAGCTGTAATAAACTTTTTTGGTGATATAAAAAAAGCCTGTGAACTGATGTTCACAGGCTTTTATTATTCTAAACGCTAGTTATGCGTTTTCAACAGCAGTACGTGGATCTACGTATGGCATGTTGAAGGCTTCAGCAACTTCTTTGTAAGTTACTTGGCCTTTGATCACGTTAAGACCTTTAAGGAAGTTAGCGTCATCTAGTAATGCTTTCTTATAACCTTTGTTTGCAAGGTTAATGATGAAAGGCAATGTTGCATTGTTAAGTGCGAAAGTAGATGTACGTGGTACAGCACCTGGCATGTTAGCAACACAGTAGTGAACAACGTCATCAACGATGAAGGTCGGATCAGCGTGAGTTGTTGCTTTAGACGTTGCGATACAACCACCTTGGTCAATTGCAACATCAACAATTGCAGAGCCAGGCTTCATTGCTTTAATGTGTTCAGCAGTAACTAGTTTAGGTGCAGCAGCACCAGGGATAAGTACGCCACCAATTACTAGGTCAGCTTCAAGTACATGCTTTTCAAGTGCATCAGCTGTTGAGTAAATCGCTTTAACTTTATTACCAAACTGAGCGTCAAGTGCGCGTAGTACGTCAATGTTACGATCAAGTACGACAACTTCAGCACCAAGGCCAACAGCCATTTGTGCTGCGCTACGACCAACCATGCCGCCGCCAATAACAACAACTTTAGCTGGCTCAACACCCGGTACGCCGCCAAGTAGCATGCCACGACCATGGTTTGATTTTTCAAGCGCTTGTGCACCAGCTTGAATAGACATACGACCAGCAACTTCACTCATAGGCGCAAGTAGTGGCAAACCACCGCGTGAATCAGTTACTGTTTCGTATGCGATACAAATTGCTTTGCTTTTGATTAGGTCTTCAGTTTGTGGAAGATCTGGTGCAAGGTGTAAGTAAGTGAAAAGAATTTGGTCTTCACGTAGCATTGCACGTTCAACGGCTTGTGGCTCTTTTACTTTTATAATCATCTCTGCTGTTGCGAAAACCTCAGCAGCAGTTGCTAGAATTTCTGCACCTGCCAGTGTGTAATCTTCGTTAGTGAAGCCAATGCCCATACCTGCATCAGATTCAACAAAAACTTGGTGGCCGTGGTTTACTAACTCACGAACACTAGCAGGGACCATACCTACACGGTATTCATGGTTTTTTATTTCTTTAGGTACACCGATAATCATAATATTGCCTTAATAGAACGGGATAAAATTTTTCACTATTATATTCATGTACTGGCAGTGTGTCTCACCTTTTTTAATCGGTATTCTAGTGATATAATCTGAAAACACCATTTAAACAGTACAAAAAACTAGTCGTTATTATGCATGAGTTATTAGACCGTATTGACCGTAAGATTTTAATAGAGCTACAGCACGATGGCCGAGTATCTAATGTTGAATTAGCTCGACGTGTGGGGCTCAGTGCAACGCCTTGTTTAGAGCGTGTAAAAAAGCTCGAACGCGAAGGTTACATCGTCGGTTATAAAGCCGTGGTTGACCCTGCTAAACTTGGGCAAGGTTTGTCGGTGTACGTCGAAGTGACAATCACTAAAACATCACCTGATGTGTTTGATGAATTTAGTGCTGCAGTTAAAAAGCATGATGAAATTATCGAATGCCATTTAGTCTCGGGTAACTTTGACTTTTTACTAAAAACCCGCGTAAATGATATGTCTGAATATCGTGGTGTATTAGGGGATATTCTGCTCAAGCTACCGAACGTTAGTGAAAGCCGTACCTATGTTGTTATGGAAGAAGTAAAAGGCGAGCAAGGGGTGATTATTCGCCCATATATCGGCTGAACTATGCGCTATTTTTTAGTAACGACTTAAGTTGTATTATTGATACATGCGCGATTAATAAAAACCTGTTCATAATCAGGCCATCATGGTTAAGATAAAGTGCAACAAAAAGTATTTCCTGCTAAGGTATTCCATTGCTAAGAATGAGTACAAAGAAGTACAAAGAAAAATGAGGAATAGCGAGTTATGCGCCTAAATGGTGTACAAAGACTATTAGAAACCGGTTTAATAATTAGCACCTTTGCCGCAATATTTATATTGTGTGCGCTGGTAAGCTTTGATCCTGCTGATCCGAGTTGGTCGCAAACAGGTTATGACAATGTAAGAAACATAACTGGAGCTGCAGGTGCGTGGATCGCCGATATTTTATTGCTGACATTTGGCTGGTTAGCTTATTTTGTGCCAGCTGCACTACAAATATTCGGCTACTTATTATTTAAGCAACCTCATAGAATATTTCAACTCGACTATACAACGTTATCGCTTAGAGTGATTGGTTTTGCATTATTTATCACTTCAGCAACGGCTATCAGTAGTATTAATTTTGATGATATTTATAATTTTTCATCCGGTGGGGTAGTCGGTGATGTGATAGCTTCAGCGATGATGCCTGCATTTAACTTTACCGGTACCTCGATTTTATTATTATGTTTCTTTTTTGCTGGATTAACATTATTAACAGGCGTGTCGTGGGTGCAATGTGTCGATTTTATTGGCGATTTGATCATGCGAGGTTATCGTTTTATTGCCCATCACTTAAAAGCATGGTTACAACGCGAACGCACTGCAAATACTGAAGTTGCAATTGAACAAGACCCTGTTAATGAGCAACAGACACGTAAAGAGACACCCGCCATTCGCTTTTCAGAACCAAAAGTGGATATTGATAGTGCGGTGTCAAATCAAGACTCTCATCCTGCATTTGATGATTTGGATGACATTCTGGATCAAGAAATTAATTTTAGCGCCATTGATGATGAACCAATGGACACTGCGGCTGCCTTAAATGCGCTTGATCAAAGCCATGTTACAGAGCCTGAAAAACCAGTTACTACTGTGGTTTCGCCAGCAAGACCAATGCCAAAACCAAAGAGTACCTATCAGCCTCCACCTACCGCAAAAGAAAAGTTTGAGCAGCTACTCGAAGAAAAGCCGCCAAGTACGCCATTGCCTACGCTTGATTTGTTAGATAGACCTGATAAAGCCAAAAACCCAATTTCACCAGAAGAGCTTGAAGCTGTATCGAGGTTAGTTGAAACTAAACTCCTTGATTTTAACGTTCAAGCTACGGTTGTTGCCGTATACCCTGGACCTGTTGTAACCCGTTTTGAGCTTGATTTAGCGCCGGGTATTAAAGTTTCTAAAATTACTGGTCTTGCTAAAGATTTAGCCCGCTCGCTATCAGCGGTTAGTGTCCGAGTGGTTGAAGTTATTCCGGGTAAAACCTATGTAGGGATTGAATTACCTAATAAACACCGCGAAATAGTGCGGTTATCAGAAGTAATCGACGCGCCAAAATTTGAGCAAAATCCATCGCCACTGACTATGGTCTTAGGTAAAGATATTGCCGGTGAACCAATCTGTGCTGATTTGGGTAAAATGCCGCATTTACTGGTGGCAGGTACCACAGGTTCAGGTAAGTCAGTGGGCGTTAATGTAATGATATTAAGCTTACTGTACAAATCAGGCCCTGATGATGTGCGTATGATCATGATTGACCCGAAAATGTTGGAACTTTCTGTTTACGAAGGTATCCCACATTTACTGTGTGAAGTGGTCACCGATATGAAAGAAGCTGCCAATGCGCTGCGTTGGTGTGTAGGTGAGATGGAACGTCGTTATAAGTTAATGTCGGCGTTAGGTGTTCGTAACTTAAAAGGTTACAACCAAAAGGTATTGGATGCGAAAGAGGCGGGTTACCCGATTCTCGATCCATTATTTAAAGATACTGATGGTATGAAAGAAGGACCAGACGAGTTAGGTAAGTTACCGAGTATCGTGGTGGTGATTGACGAATTTGCTGACATGATGATGATTGTTGGTAAAAAAGTTGAAGAGCTAATTGCCCGTATTGCGCAAAAAGCCCGAGCGGCAGGTATTCATTTAATACTAGCAACACAGCGCCCATCGGTTGATGTAATTACTGGTTTAATTAAAGCGAATATCCCAACGCGAATGGCGTTTCAGGTATCGAGTAAAATTGACTCGCGTACCATCTTAGATCAACAAGGCGCAGAAAACCTGCTAGGTATGGGTGATATGCTCTATTTACCGCCGGGCACCAGCGTACCGATACGTGTACATGGCGCGTTTGTTGATGACCATGAAGTACATGCGGTGGTGAATGACTGGAAAGCACGTGCAAAACCAAATTATATAGACGAAATTTTAAATGGTGACGCCACTGAGGATATTTTATTGCCAGGCGAAGCCAGTGAAAACGCGGATGAAGAATCAGATCCGCTTTATGATGAAGCCGTGTCATTTGTTGTTGAAACAGGCAAAGTGTCAGTTTCAAGTGTGCAGCGAAAATTACGTGTTGGTTACAACCGTGCCGCACGTTTAGTTGAACAAATGGAAACATCGGGTATTGTAAGCGCACCAGGTCATAACGGTGCCCGTGATGTATTAGTGCCCAATGGTGGAGCAAATTAAATGAAACAAATTAAATATTTAGCCTTAGCAATTAGCTGTTTTTTATCAGCATCAGTATTTGCAAGTGACAGTGCAACGGATGACAGCCAAGCATTACAAGATAAACTGGCCGGTTTAAAGAGTTTTCAAGCGCAATTTGCGCAGCAAGTTAATGACGACCAAGGCCAATCAATTATGCAAGGTGAAGGTACTATCGCCTTGCAACAGCCAATGATGATCCGTTGGCAACAAGCGAGCCCTGATGACACGTTATTTGTATCAAATGGCGATAAAACCTATTACTTCGACAGCTTTGCTGAGCAAGTAACGATTATGAATACTCACAGTTTGATTGATTCAACACCGTTTGTATTACTTACCTCCAAAGATCCGGCGCAATGGCAAAAGTACCAAGTACACGCCACGGATACTGGGTTCAGTGTTACACCTAATAAAGGCGTTGAAAGCCAAGTTGAACAGCTGGATATTGTGTTTGCAGCAGATAAAGTAGGCTTAGCATCATTACTGGTTAAAGACAGCTCAGGGCAATCATCTACGTTTACTTTTAGCGACACTAAAGTAAATCAAAGCCTTGCTACTTCAACCTTTGAGTTTAGTATTCCAGAAGGCGTTGAAATAGACGATCAAAGTCAAGGTGAGTAATTTAGGCTTTAATTTTGGCCCCGATGTGCGCCCACTTGCGGCGCGCATGCGACCAACCAGTTTAGATCAGTATATTGGCCAGCAACATCTATTAAGCCAAGATAAGCCTCTCTATCAAGCTATTTTAGCAGGGCGTTGCCACAGTCTTATTTTGTGGGGGCCGCCGGGCGTTGGTAAAACGACCTTAGCGCAAATTATTGCCAACCATGCCGATGCGGCGCTGATTCAAATGTCGGCGGTAACGGCAGGCATTAAAGACATTCGTGATGCGGTGAGTGAAGCGCGTACTAACCTTGAAGGTCGTGGCCAACGTACCTTACTGTTTGTTGACGAAGTACATCGTTTTAATAAATCTCAGCAAGATGCGTTTTTACCACATATAGAGGACGGTACCTTTATTTTTGTTGGTGCTACCACCGAGAATCCCTCGTTTGCACTAAACAATGCGATTTTATCGCGAGCACGAGTATATGTCCTAAAATCGCTGCAAGACACTGATTTACATCTTGTTATTGAGCGAGCGCTTGCAAGCGATGATGAACTGAAAAATAAAACGGTGGTACTTGCACAAAATGCTAAACAAGCGTTGTGCCAAGCCAGTGATGGCGATGCTCGTAAAGTGCTTAATTTACTTGAGCAGGCGATTGATTTAACCGTAGAGCAAAACGGCCAATACCTAGTTGATGAGCACGTACTCAGTCAAGTATTGCCAACGCATTTAGCCAAGTATGACAAAGGGGGGGATGAATTTTACGATTTGATCTCAGCCTTTCATAAGTCAGTTCGAGGTAGCTCCCCAGATGGTGCTTTGTATTGGTATTGTCGTATTTTAGCCGGTGGCGGCGATCCGCTGTATGTTGCAAGGCGGTTACTCGCCATCGCCACTGAAGATATTGGTAATGCTGATCCGCGTGCCATGGAAGTGGCCCTCAATGCATGGGATATATTTCAGCGAGTTGGACCAAGTGAAGGCGAGCGTGCAATTGCACAAGCTACGATTTACCTAGCTAGCGCACCGAAGAGTAATGCGGTGTACGCGGCGTTTAATCAAGCCAAAGCGGATGCGCAGAACGAGCCAAGTTACCCGGTGCCAGAGCATTTACGTAATGCACCAACCAACTTAATGAAAGACTTAGGCTATGGTGCTGAATATCGCTATGCGCACAATGAAGAAGGCGCCTATGCTGCAGGAGAAAAGTACTTTCCAGAGCAGATAGCCGATAAGCAATATTACTTTCCAACGGATCGTGGCTTAGAACAAAAAATAAAGCAAAAGCTCGACTATTTAAAAGAGCGCGATCATCACAGTGACATAAAACGCTATGACAAGCCTTAAGATATATCTCATGATTGCCGCAGGAGGAGCCTCAGGCGCCTGTTTACGGTTTTTTATTAGTGAAACCATGCTAAAACTACTTGGTAGGGGATTCCCTTTTGGCACGTTGACGGTTAATATTCTTGGTTCATTGTTGATGGGCGTATTATACGGTTTGATAGAGCGCGAAATTATCACCGTTAGCCCCGCTAAAACCCTTATAGGGATTGGCTTTCTAGGTGCTTTGACCACCTTCTCGACATTTTCAATGGATTCGTTGTTGTTATTGCAACAAGGTCACTTTTTTAAAATGGCCCTTAATATCACCTTAAATGTGGTGGTGTGTATTTTTATGGCTTGGCTGGGCCTTCAGCTGGTAATGCAAAAAGGTTAAAAACTAACATGTTAGATTCTAAATTATTACGTCAAGATCTCGAGCAAACAGCTGCGCGTCTAGCAGCACGTGGTTACGAGCTAGATACTGCGACTGTCAGCGCACTTGAAGAAAAACGCAAAACATTACAAGTAAAAACACAAGAATTACAAAGTGAGCGTAACAGTAGCTCCAAAGCGATTGGCCAAGCTAAAGCTAAAGGCGAAGATGCACAACCATTGTTAGATGCAGTAAGCAACTTAGGCGCGCAACTTGATAGTGTTAAAGCTGAGCAAGACGCTATTTTAGAAGAGCTCAAGCAAATTTCTTTAGCTATCCCCAATTTACCTGATGAATCAGTACCAGCGGGCGCTGACGAATCTGACAACGTTGAGATTTCAACCTGGGGCGAGCCTAAAAAGTATGATTTTGCAGTAAAAGATCATGTAGACTTAGGACAAGATCTAAACGGCCTTGATTTTGAAATGGGCGTTAAAATTACCGGTTCACGCTTTACTGTAATGCGCGGCGCAATGGCCCGCATGCACCGTGCACTAGTGCAATTTATGCTAGACACGCATACAGATAAAAACGGTTATACAGAAATGTACGTACCGTATTTAGTAAACCGCGACAGTTTATACGGTACAGGCCAATTACCTAAGTTTGCAGAAGACTTATTCCATACTAAAGGTCTTGTAAATGATGACGGTGAAGAGCAAGAAGGTTTTAGCTTAATTCCTACTGCAGAAGTACCACTGACAAACAGCGCGCGTGACGAAATTTACGACGAAAAAGATTTACCAATTCGTTTAACTGCCCACACTCCGTGTTTTAGAAGTGAAGCTGGCAGTTATGGCCGTGATACTCGTGGCCTTATTCGTCAGCACCAGTTCGATAAAGTTGAGCTAGTACAGCTGGTAAAACCAGAAGATTCAATGCAAGCATTGGAAGAGCTAACAGGTCACGCAGAGCAAATATTACAAGCGCTAGAGCTACCATACCGTAAAGTAATTTTATGTATGGGTGACATGGGCTTTGGCTCAGCAAAAACCTACGATTTAGAAGTATGGTTACCAGCGCAAGATACCTACCGTGAAATCTCATCATGTTCAAACATGGTTGATTTCCAAGCGCGCCGTATGCAAGCACGTTTTCGTCGCGCGGGTGAGAAGAAGCCAGAGTTACTGCATACACTCAATGGCTCAGGCCTAGCAGTAGGACGTACTTTAGTGGCTATCTTAGAAAACTACCAACAAGCGGATGGTTCAGTAGTCGTGCCTGAAGTACTTCGTTCATATATGAACGGCCTTGAAGTAATTAAATAAGCTTTAGAGCTGTAAGCTTTAAGAAGAGAAGCCGCTGTTTGTAATGAACAGTGGCTTTTTTGTAAGTTCAATTTATAGGTGCAAGGTTAAAGGCGAGCGAAAAAGTTAGTTAACTTGAACTTTGGTTAAGAGATTTACTCAGATACTTATTAAAAGTATTAATATTATTTTTATTCTCCTAAGCTCAGGTTAGTTATCTAGGGTGATTAAAAATCATTTAAAAGAGTAACGTAAAATGCGTTTTAATACCGACGTATATTGCTTAAAAAATCCACCTGTGTTGTAAGCAATACCATGTTTTTTTAGTACGGCTTGCACCTTAGGAGCAACTTCTTGATAGCGCGATGATGGCATGTCAGGAAATAAATGGTGCTCTATTTGACAGCTCAAATGCCCCGTTAATATATGAAACCAATTAGCGCCGTTAATATTTGATGAACCTAAAACTTGGCGATAATACCACTGACCTTGAGTTTCATTTACGCAGTCTTGCTCGTTAAAGGTTTTAGTTTCTTCGGTAAAGTGACCACAAAAGATGATGGTTGATGTCCACAAATTACGAATTAAATTAGCAAGAAAATTACCAGCTAAAACCCACAAAAATAATGGACCAGCTAATAGCGGGAATAACGCGTAATCTTTAGTTAACTGGCGCGCACCTTTACTAAAAAAGCGTCGTTTTAACATCGCGTGAGACACGTCAGTTTCGCGGCTTTCTTTCTTTTTACCCATAAATACACGCTCAGCTGCCAGCTCATGGTATGACACACCCCATTGAAACAATACAGTTAAGTTTATATAGGTAATAAACTGCCATATATTTTTCAAACGCCATTTAAAGTCATTACTCAAGCGTAGCAAACCATACCCAAAGTCACGGTCTTTACCAATAATATTGGTGTAGGTATGATGCTCAAAGTTATGCACGCGGTGCCAGCTTTGGCCATCACATGCTATGTCCCATTCATAGTGTTGGGAGTTAAGTTGTTTGTCGTTCATCCAGTCGTATTGGCCATGCATGACATTGTGACCAATTTCCATATTATCAAGGATTTTAGCTAATGCGAGTAGCAATACTCCCGCAACCCATAGCAATGGTTGAATAAACCCAAGCATTAATAGAATACGTCCGCTCCATTCACATAGGCGCTGTTTACGTACAATAGAGCGAATATAGTCGGCATCTTTTTGACCCACTTTATCAAGCGTCTGCATTTTTATAGCATCTAATTCGCTTGCTAGTTGCTCATAGTTAATAGTTTTCATAATTGTAACTCCAAATCACTAACAGGTTGGCTGACACACAGTTGAATGAGCTGTTCGCCGTTATCTGATAGTTCACCAGTTTTTAAATTACGTACCACGCCAGACTTTTTAATACATTGACACTGATGACAAATTCCAATGCCACAGCCGCGTTTTACTGGCAGCTGTTTTGCTTCAAACTGTGTTAGTAGCACATCAGTATTTGTTACAACATGTGCATAGTTATTAATTTTAACATTAAGTTGGCCTGCGTTATGGGTGCTTGGCAGGGCTAAACCGAAAGCTTCTTGGTTATAATTTAATGCGTGTTTTTTAGCAAAATCACTGACCGTTTGCATAAAGGTTAAAGGACCACAACAATAAACATCAGGTTTTTCTGCGAGGTTAATATGGCTGGTAATCTGATTTGATTGTTCGCGGGTTAATAATAAAAATGAAAAGTGCTTAAATCGCAGAGCCAATTCGCTAAGTTCATCAACACATTGATGTTCAGACGTTTTTGCGTAATACACTAATATGACATTGGTGGATATTTGGCCAAGATGTTCGTCAAGCATAGCGAGTATTGGCGTGATACCAGAACCTCCCGCGATAAAAGTGACTGGTGCGCCAGTGTTTTTAAATATAAATTCACCACTTGGCGCGGTGATACTACACCACGAACCAGCTTGCAGTGTTTCTTTAAGTAAACCAGTAAAGCGCCCGAGTGCATTTGTTTTAATTAGTAAGCGCATAAGCCCAGTGTTTTTAAATTGTTGAGCGCTTGAAACAATAGTAAAAACACGCGTTAATAACCGCCCATTTATTTCAACTGTTAAGCTAATATGCTGTCCAGCAATGTGAACAGGCCATTGTTTACTTGGCTTAAGTTGAATACTTAAATATTCACCCTTGTGTGATTCTGTATGGATCACTTGTGCTCTAAATTGGCCTGCACGCCATGCAGGTTTAAATACCTGCATAATTGGTTCTATATAACCTGCAAAACTTTGATGGTGTAAAAACCATTTTGAAAATTGGTCTAATGCCTGCGTAAACATCGTCATTACATCTCTTTCTAAACCGAGTGCTTATTGGCCTGTGTTTTCTTTATTTAAGGGTAAGCACTGAAATAATTACTTTAATAATTTGAGCGTACACCTGTAAGCTCAAATTTCAGCGCACAAGTGTACCTTGAAATTTTTGATTTTCAATACGTATAGAGTAATTATTCTATTGTTTTTATTTGTAACTTACGTAAGGCACGTTAAATTGCGGAATATAAAATGATAAGCATAGAATTATTTAAAACTTCAACTATCTGATTTTTAGTATTTATATTTCATGTGGTTATAGAGGCACTTTTAGGCTGCAAACTTATCAACCTGCAATGGTAACCAAATAATCATAATGTTAAAGCGAGCCATGAATATCTGTTGCATTCAACCTTTTTTTACCTTGTGATTATTTTTCAAAATGGTTTAATACGGCTAACCATATTCTTTTAATAAAGCTTTGGTTATTTGGACTTTTTAGGTTTACGCGACAGCAAATCACACGAGTAATTATTGAAGTTGAAAAAGACTAAGTAATTGAATAAAAATAGGAATTAGACTATGGTTGATATATTAATAATAAATAAAAACGAGCAATTCTATAGGCTCCTTTTGTATCTACAAGGATTGAGCAAGTGCCTAAGTCAGTATCAATTACAATCAGTGATGAGTTTTCCAGAATCAAATTACTAAAAAATAGAACGCCAGAAACATCTGAAGAAGAAGCAAAAAATGCATTTGCTCTTTTATCTGAATACCGAGATGGTGGAGTATACATAGCAAATTATTCTGGGTCGAGTGAGTGGGAAAGGCACCCAATAGGTGACGAGTTCGTTCAGGTTCTCGCTGGTGAAACGACCTTGATTCTTTTAGACGGGGAAATCGAGCAGCGCAATACATTATTTTCAGGTCAAATGTTGGTAATTCCAAAGGGGGTTTGGCATCGTTTTGAATCACCTAATGGCGGTAAAGTAATGACTATAACACCACAACCTACCGAACACAGTTTAGAGTTGCCAGTTGGTATGTAATGTCGGTGTTATTGATGTCGAGTATTTACCATAAATCCCGAACTGTCGGTATTTCATTTGTCTTACTGCCAACTGTTTGGTGGAATAACGTGAGACCTGCCTCACAATTAACTGCTGAGACAAGGTGTGATTTATCAGCAATGTGTTTACTTGCTCCGCGAATAGTTTTGCCATCGAAGGTAATGATAGGATGGGCTGATTTAACGCGGTTTTGATTGACCCAGCTGTACATCGGCAGTAGTAATAAGTCAGTATCAACAGCTCTAAAAATCCGAGCAATACTATGTCGAGTGGGTATATCATTTTCGAAAGAGCGAAATCCCCTTAACTGATCAAGCTTACTATCACCATATACATCAATGTTTTACCAGTTCCCCCCCCCGATTTGACGGCAGTAATAATCAGAAAAAGCACATCAAATAAATTATTATGCTGATTTATATGTGAACGATTGTCTTTGACGAGCTCTAAATGTGAGAAGAGTGACATAGTAAGTTTAAGATAATGAAATTTATGTATTAGGTCATAAATAGTGTTTATTTACAAAGTGTGATCCCCGCATGACTCAATAGGTGAGTTATGCGTTAGCAGAAGGACTTGCCTCGTGAATATTTATTCATGTTTTATTAATCATATAAATGTATAATCCAATTAAGAAATTTCAAATTATATTTTGACTTTTCTTAACCGCTCACTGCATTATTGAAATAATGATTACATTTAAGAAGGAATATGAGTAGTCATGGATAACTATATCAACAATATCGTTTTAGCATCTCCTAAGCAGTTATTAGAACGCTTTCAACAAAGTAAAACTGACTATGACACAGAATTTCACATTATAGTCGCTGACAGGTACAATAATCGCTATTCTGGTTTCTTTATAAAATATGACCCTGAAATTAAAATGGTATTGCTAACTGATAAAGAGCGTGAAATTTCTTTTATTGATACAGATAGTATTGTAAATATTTCTATTTATGATTTCGCAAAGCATGAGCGCTTTTTATTAGGCCAAGAACCAATTAAACTAGTATCTCCATTTAAAGCAGATGATATTGAAACGTCTGTAACTTTAATTAAGTCTGCGCTTAATAACACTCATGGGCTTGACTTTAATTTCACTATTGATGAAGTGTCAGCTGAAAACACTGACAAAATTAAAGCTATTCTAGAAGTGCTTGGTGATACTCTTATGGCTGTTGCTAATGATGACTTCAGTAAAGAATATATTAGTCAAATAACCGATTTTTATATTAAAAATGAGCCAAGAGATGGCGTTCGCTTTAAAAAAACGAATTCTACAATTTTGGTGAGATTCAATTTTGAAGGTGAGCTTCCGGCTGAACTTCAAACAAAAATTGAAAACGGAATAAACAACGTATTCTGATTTATTCAAATTTTTATATGTACTTTTCAACTCAAAATAAGGAATGATAATGGGACTTAAAGAGAAAAAAGCAGCAAGAGATTTCCAAGAAAACAACCTTGAAGATCTAAAGAAAAAAGTTTTTGATGCTGCAAAATTTGAATTTGAAATAGAAATTGATTGGGATAGTTTGTCAGTTGATAATTATGCTCATCTTTATAGTCAGACTTGGACTCAAATTTACTTCGAGCCAATGATTATTGCGTTCAGCAAAATGTGTGCTGATAGCTTTTCTCAAGAAGCAATTCAAGACGATTTGAAAAAAGTTGTTATTCAAAATATTGGTGATATCAGCAATGCCAATAAATACTCTTCATACAGCAATGGCGTGTTGACATTAAACCATTCATCAATTGCCAATGCAGAAAACCAAATTGAAGATCGCGCAAAAGCTCTACAAGATACTGTAGAAAATGCTCTTTAATTAAAATTAAGCCATGTGCATAATGATTTATTAGTTTATGTGCATGGTTTTTTTTAGCTAAAACACCTCAGTAAATATATTCCCATCAAATTACCCGTGCATTTTATGATGCTATAGTCTGTTCTTAGAACACAAAGGTTGTTTAACTATTTGCATAGGAAACGGCGATAAAATATGGCGATATTTTAAATCTATTAATCTTGTAATGGTCAAAATATTAGAAGCTTTGAAAGCTGAAAATACTAATTGATATGGTTTTCTGTAATTTTTGATCCAAAGCTGAATAGGCGAATAATTTTTGATGATTATAATGAAGTATTTTATATGTTGTGGTTCATTAGAAATACCTTTAATTAGTGCAGATTTAATGGCCTCTGCAGAGCTTTCAAGTACTGACATTATGTTCCTGCTATGGGATAGATAACGATCGGAATATACAAAAACAAGAGAACAGGTATTTCTTTTTCCTTCACCTGCATATTCACCCCAGTAAAATACAATAATCCTCATTTCCAATGCGGTGACAACTAAAATGATATGGAAAAATATATTTTTTCCCGCATTAAATCAGTTAAAGAAAAACCTTGTCATCTCAACAGCACACTGATTGAATAATCTGCTTACTTTGGCGTTATCAGCAGCAATTTTGCATCTTTTCCATCGGTTAACACCGCGATATTACCCTCGGTTGTAACAAATACATCCCGCAAACGCCCAGTTACCTCTGGTAAAACATGAGTCTGGGTAAGTTCACCATTCGCTAAATTAACGCTGTAGAGCTTTTTATCGACCAGCGTAGTGATTAGCACATGCTGTTGTAGTGAGGGAAAAGCTAAATGCTTTGAGCCATAATAAGCCATGCCAGAAGGGGCGATTGAGGGCGTCCAATCAACCGTTGGTTTAGCCATTCCAGGGTATTCTCTAAACGGTGAAATACGTGCTTGTGAGTAATCATCTCCGTTGGTGATCACCGGCCAGCCGTAATTGGTGCTTGGGGTTAAATAGTTTAGTTCGTCGCCGCCTGCGGGGCCGTGTTCGTGGCTAACAATTTGCTGTGTATCGTAATCATAAACCAAGCCTTGCAAGTTACGGTGCCCGAGTGAGTACACAGCATGAGCTGCAGGATTTTTGTGATTAATAAATGGGTTATCGTTTGGTATCGTGCCGTTTAAGTTTATGCGTAATGTTTTGCCAAGTTGACTGGTCATAACCTGTGCTTGCTCACGGTAGTCAAAGCCATCGCCACTTGAAAACAATAAGGTATTATCGGGTAGGACAAGAGCGCGGCCAGAGTAATGCTGCGGTGTGTCTTTATCTGTGGCAACTTTATAAATAATTTTTGGCGTTGAAAATTGCGCACCATCAAACGTAGCTTTGGCAATAACGAGCCTGTTTGCATCAAGCTCACCTTGAGCGTAAGTGAATATAATTTCTTTTGATTCACTGTAATTTGGCGAAAGCACTATATCGAGTAGGCCGCCTTGGCCTGCAACGTATAAGCCCTCGAAATCTAGTTTAACTCGGGTTTGTTGGTTGTTTTTAATGATAACAATATGACCATCACGTTCCGTGACAAACCAGGTATTGCTTGGGAGTTTAACCATGCTCCACGGTGAATTGAGTCCCGTTGCTAAGGTATCAGCAGTGTATTGCTGTTTTGGTAGCTCTGCACTGGCGTTACAAGAAAACGCTAAAAGCGAGAGTAGAGTAATACAACGTAGAGATTGTTTACCCTGCAAGCCTTTGCTACTGTAAGAAAAAAGTTTCATTTTAAGTTGAGATAACCATGTCGTTTTTAACACGTATACTCCCTTCATTTTTAGTTTCTTGGTTACTTACATTTACACTCGCTAGCTTGTTTCATAGTCAATACGTTGTCAATCAATTAGTTAATGTGGGTGTTGTGGTGGGCTTTAATGACCGTGTTAACTTAACCCTTGAAGATTGGCTCGGCTTGCTACCGACCTATGGCGCTATTATTGCTATTGCACTTGCCATCGCGTTTTTGGTTACCTGGCTTATTGCTAAAAAAGTTAAAAAACAAGGTGCGCAATTATTTGTAATTGCGGGTATTGTGGCGTTTGCTACGGCTTTAATTGCTATTGAGTCAATTATGAATATTACTATTATAGCGGGCGCAAGAGGCTGGGGTTTTTATATGCAGCTGCTTGCAGGGGCTGTAGGGGGTTATGTTTTTGCTAAGTTGAGCAATGGTTGTCATAGTAAAAATGAACTCATCTAGTTTTACACAGAGATAATCATTAAGGTTTTTAATTATTCCTTAAGATTTGATGCACAGCGGATGCAAAGCTATAGAAATAACCTGAGGCCTCACCTTTGTAGCTTTTCAATTAATTGAGGCTTGAACTTGTTGGTTGGTATTGTCCTTGTTGCATAAAGTCTTCTAAAAACCATGCAGCAAACTCATGTCGGCCTTCTACATCGGCTTTGCTGTAAATATCGGACGCTTGTTGACGAACGGTTTTTTCTTTTGTGCTTCTTAGTGCGCTTATTTCTTTAAAGCTTAAGCCTTTAAGTAACAATATCGCGACTTCTTGCTCACTGCGGGTCAATGTCCATTGTGAAAATTGGGTTTGAATAACGCCGCTGTATTCATGGCGCGCATCCATCATTGCCTGTGAGATGTTTTTAAGTTCTTTTTTTGAATGCACTAATTCTTGTTTCAGCGCATTAATATTGGCAGTACGCGCACGAATATCGCTAATTAAGTAAATAGCACAGGCTGCAGAAATGACAACGATTAAGCCCTCAGAAAAAATATGCCACTGCGGCACCCCTAAACGTATATCTGTTAGCACATCAAAAAAATTCAACACCATTATTACGAACAATGTAGCCGCTATTAGCTTATCTCTCATTAAAACCTCTACTATCAATGCCTTATAAATGAAATGGACAAATGTACCATAGCGTAATTTTCGCTTTTTTTGGGTACGTTAAGGCGTTTGCCTGATGATTTAACAGCATAAAAAAGTCATGGTTGATTCTATAAAATTAATCAAATGTGAACAAACGAAATGCTGTTAAATTTTACAAAAAAAATGCGTCATTTTTTGTGTATTCAATATACGTTATTTTTCCTCTCTACGGTGGCTTTATTAACATTTAATCCTGTGTTTGCTTCGCAAAATTTAGCGCCTGTAGGGCTTTCTTCACTCAGTGGTTTTGATGTTGAATTTGCGCCGATTCAAAAAACAGAGTTTATTAACGGGCAAAGTTTAATTGGTGAAGTTAATTTCAAACCTGGGGTCAATTATACGGTGCTGTTTGCGTTTGATGTACAGCAGGTTCGTTACTTATACCCTAACGGCCGCATGGTTGAAAAGGGCGCCACTATTGCAAGCGTTGAGGGCAGTGATGTACACCATTTTTTAGATGCCTATCAATCAGCAAAAGACATGCTCGCTATTGCTAAAAGCCATTACGACATAAACCAACAACACTTAAAAAACAAAATAATAAGAAGCTCTGAATGGGTTGAAATCACAAAAAGCTATTTTGAAGCCAAGCTAAATTTTGAACATATGCAACATCAAATGGCATTTTTAAACATTGATGACAGTGAAAACGTGACCTTAGTGAGTCCAAAAACGGGCATTTTAAAACTCACCAATGAGTCGGGAAACCGTGTAATGGGTGACACCGCGTTTGATATTATCGATGCAAGTAGTATTCGCGTTAAGATTAAAGTCCCTCTTAGTTTTACCAACACGTTAGCGCATTTTAAGCTGTCACAACATTGCAGCTTAAATATTGAGAGCTATGACAGTATTGCAGATAAATACCATCAAATTGTGTGGGCGACACCAAGCTCAAATGAGTGCCAGCTGACACTGGGGCAAACCATCAAAGTCACACCGGTAAATAAATTAACGGGCTTTAAAATAGCAAAGTCAGCGGTGTTTGAATTTGAAGATGTTAATTACATTGCTTTGAAGTCTGGCGATAACCTTGAGTTACTACCGATTGAGCTCAAGGGTACACAAGGCAAAGACTATGTATTTACTGCCAATAAAAACCTAGATGATCAGCAGGTACTAATAAGCTCGGTAAGTGCGCTACAAGGTATGTTGCTTCACTTAGGGAGAGAGTAAATGTTAAACCAGCTTATTAAATTTTCACTTACTCAGCGTTTGTTTGTTAGTATTTTTGTTATTGTTGCTATGGCCATTGGCGCTAAATCTTGGTTAAGTATTCCGGTGGATGCTTTTCCAGAAATATCACCCACTCAAGTTAAAATAGTTTACAAATTACCCGGCATGAACGCCCTTGAAATAGAATCGCAAGTAACACGGGTGATTGAAACCGAATTACTGGGTATTCCGTCACAGCAAATGCTGCGCTCTACCACTAAGTATTCTATTACCGATATTACCATTGACTTTGAAGAGGGCACCGACATTTATTGGGCGCGCCAGCAAGTGAATGAGCGTTTATTAAATATTTTGCCCACCTTGCCCAGTAATATTAGTGGCGGCATGGCGCCAATGAGCACGCCTTTGAGCGAAGTGTTCATGTTTACCATAGAAAGCACTCACTTATCGTTGATTGAAAAAAGAGAGCTTTTAGATTGGCAAATTCGTCCATTACTGCGCACTGTAACCGGCGTTGCTGATGTAAATAGCCTTGGCGGCTTTTCAAAAACCTATGAAATACTTCCCAATACTTTATTGATGCAACAGCATCAAGTCAGCTTTGATGAAATGAAGTTAGCAATCACGCAAACGAATCAAAACGGTGGCATAGGGCGCTTAGAAAAAGGCAACGACACCTTAATTTTGCGCACTGAGGGCAAATACACCGATATAACCGCCATTGAAAATACCGTGATTAAGTCCACTCAAAATAAGGTTATTCGGTTAAGTGATATTGCCACGGTACATGTTGGCAGTTTAACCCGTTATGGCGCAGTCACTAAAAACAGTGAAGAGGCGGTACAAGGGCTTATAATTGCGCTTAAAAATAGTAATACAGCGCAAGTTGTTGAAGATGTAAAAGATAAACTTCGCACTATTGAAGCGTCATTACCGCAAGGCACAAAAATTAATTTGTTTTACGACCGTTCTAACTTAATAAATACCGCAATTAGCACCATTACCAGCGCATTAGGCCAAGCGATTATTTTAGTGATAGTGCTACTTGCCTTGTTTTTAGGTGATATTCGCTCTTCATTGGTGGTGTCTTTGTCTTTACCTATGTCGGCATTGCTGACATTTATAATGATGAAGCAGTTTGATTTATCGGCTAATTTAATGAGTTTAGGCGGCTTAGTGATTGCCATTGGTATGCTGGTGGACTCATCGGTAGTTATTGTTGAAAACATAGTGAATCGGTTGGCTAACAATCAGCACCTCCCTCGGCTGCATGTTATTTATCGCGCCTGTAAAGAAGTCGCGGCGCCAGTGTTCTCAGGCACAATTATTATTATTATCGTGTTTTCACCGCTATTAATGTTAACAGGGTTAGAGGGCAAGTTATTTACCCCAGTGGCGCTCACTATCGTGTTTGCCATGCTAAGTGCGCTGTTGTTGTCGTTAACGGTTATTCCAATTTTAGCCTCATTGTTATTAAAAAATGAACCCGTAACCCAGCCTAAAATGGTCACGCTATTACAAGGTTTTTATACTAAAACACTTGCCCAAGCAATTAAAAAGCCGGTGGCTATTAGTGTTATATCAGTTGCTGTTTTAGTGCTCAGTGGGGTGTTATTTCAGGGACTTGGTAAAAGCTTTATGCCCGTTTTAGATGAAGGCGACATTATTGTGCAACTGGAAAAATCGCCGAGTATTTCCTTGCAAGCCTCGCTGGATATCGATAAACAAATTGAAGCCACACTGTTAAAAAACATCCCAGAAATCGTACAAATTGTTGCCCGTACCGGCTCCGATGAACTCGGGCTTGATCCTATGGGATTAAACGAAACCGATGTGTTTATGGAATTAGCGCCAAAAGATACGTGGCGTTTTGACTCCAAAGCGCGGCTAATCGAGGATATTCGACAAACACTTGCGCAATTTCCAGGGGTAAATATTGGCTTTACTCAACCAATACAAATGCGGGTATCAGAAATGCTCACCGGTGGCACCGGTGATATTTCGATTAAAGTATTCGGTAATGACATTGCGACACTTTCCTCATTAGCTGAAAAAATCACGGCACTTGCCACTAATATTGACGGTGCAAGTGATGTGCAAATGGCGCTTATCGAAGGGGGGAAATACGTAAATATTAAACTTATTCCTGAGGTTGCTAGTCAGTTTGGTTTAACCACCGAAGGATTAAGTGATTATTTAAAGTCGCAATTAGAAGGCTTACAGGTATCGGCACTGCAGAAGGAAACCGCGTGATCCCTATTGTGTTTAATGCACAAAAAGGCGAAAGCGCAGCACACTTTGAGTTGTCGTCAATGAGCGCATTAAAGCAAAAGCTAATTTTAATGCCCGACAACAGCCTACTACCACTTGAAGAGGTGGCTAATATTAGCTTTAAAACGGGGCCATTGTTAATAGAGCGAGAAAAAGCAAAGCGCTTTGCTTCTGTAAGCGTTAATGTGGATAACCGCGATGTGGTTAGTTATGTAAATGAACTGGAAGCTAAAATTAATAGCAGCATAAAGTTACCCAGTGGTTTTACCTTGTCGTTTGGTGGTGAATTTGCAAGCCAGCAACGTGCGACACAAAACTTGCTGGTGCTTATTCCTGTGGCATTAATACTAATTTTCATTATTTTATTTACCACGTTTAAATCGTTATCTAAATCAACGCTGATAATTGCTAATATTCCGTTTGCATTAATGGGGGGAGTGATTGCCCTATTTATTAGTAATGAATACCTCTCGGTGCCTGCATCGGTTGGTTTTGTTGCTTTACTTGGCGTAGCGGTACTCAATGGTATTGTGATGATCAGCTACTTTGAGCAAATGAAAATGTTTTCTGCCAATGTAACGCAGCGCATTTTAGATGGTGCAAGCAGACGCCTTCGCCCAGTGTTAATGACAGCCACAACCGCAATGTTTGGTTTACTGCCACTGGTATTTGCCACCGGCCCCGGCGCTGAGATTCAAAAGCCATTGGCGATTGTGGTTATTGGCGGGTTAATTACCTCAACAATTACAACACTTTATTTATTACCTATCTTTTATGGTTGGTTGGAGAAAAAACATGGCTGAACAGTTACTTTTTACCCTAAATGTACCCACAAACATAAAAGATGACGTGGTTGATATATTAATTGGCATAGACTGCATTACCGGCTTTAACTTAAAAAACATTGAAGGCTACAGTAAAGAGCACAGTGAATTTGACATTGCCGAGCAAGTAGAAGGGCATCGCAGTTTTTATCAGTTTGAGGTGCATATATTATTAGCGCAGCTGCAAACAATTAAAACGGCATTAAGCCCTGTGTGCCAATACACCCCATTAAAATATTGGGTTACGCCTATTGTTGAAAGCGGGCACCTTAGATAGTGTAGTTAGAATTATAGGCTGTTGCTTCGAGCAGCCTCTTTTTATAACTAAATACAAAATAGCTAAAAAGAGGTCACAATATTGCTATAAGTTAATATTGTTCGAAAAAGTTATTAGTGTAGATCTAGCAACTATACTATGCCATTGCTAAAGCGCTATTTAGCAATGCTGGCTTTTTCATTCGTGCTTAGGCTTGGTTCGCAATATGCGTTATCTACAGGCTCTAGAGTTACTTTACCTCCAGCATTTACTACTACACATTGCGTATTTTTATCTAGTTTGTGCTTTTGAATAACAGTAAAGTCACCTTCGTTAGCTGCGTATAAGTTGTACTGGTATGCGGTATTTCCGCCTTCAAACAGGGCAGTAAATAAGCCCCCGACGAGGCCGCCAATAATTGCGCCGCCTACCATTTCTTCAGTATTACCATCTAGGTTGTCAACGAAGCCGAAGCCTGCGCCTGCTGCGATGCCTGTACCTACCTCAGATGATAGCGTTACTTGCTGCATTGACCCTACAGTAGCGTAATAGCGTTTAACCATTTGATTTTGATCATTACGGTCAATGCCTTGTGATGCACAGCCGGAAAGTAATAAAAAGATCAGTAAGCTTTTTTTCATGAGATGATTCCATTTATGTTCATGTCGATAAGTTATTATCATAGCGGTCAAAATTGAAAAAATATGTGTGGGCTTTGTGTGTTGTTGTTTTAAGTTGTAAGAAAGTGTGGGTAACCTTGTTTGCGACATAGATAAGTTAATGCGTTGTTTAGGCGAGAATTCAATAATACTTTTGCTGGTATGGTTTTATTTTTATTTATGAAGAGCGGGATAGTTTTAGCAAATTAATTGAGTAGGTATGTACTTTATTACGACACACAATAGCAAACTCATGCTTGCTATTGTGTGTTGTAATTAAATAATAAATTCGTAAATTCGTAAATTCGTAAATTCGTAAATTCGTAAATTCGTAAATTCGTAAATTCGTAAATTCGTAAATTCGTAAATTCGTAAATTCGTAAATTCGTAAATTTTTACATTTGATTAGTTAAATAGTAAATCGTAATACAAGGTTATTGAGTTGCTCTGCTAATTTTGCAAGCTCAGTACTAGAAGCATTCGTTTGTTCCGAACCATCAGAGCTTTGAATTGATAAGTCGCGAATATAAACTAAATTTTTATCTACTTCTCTTGCAACGGTTGTTTGCTCTTCAGCAGCGCTAGCAACAGTTATATTTTGATTACTAATTTGACTTATCAAACCGGTTATTTCGCTAAATGCCGCTCCTGCATCATTTGCTATCAGCAGCGTACCTTCAGCTAGTTGATTACTGTTATTCATATTCACAACAGCTTGGCTTGTCTCTGACTGAACAGTCTGAATCATTTGCTCAATTTCTTTAGTAGATTCTTGTGTTCGATGAGCAAGAGCTCTTACTTCATCAGCTACGACAGCAAAACCGCGACCACTCTCTCCAGCGCGTGCAGCTTCGATAGCGGCATTTAACGCTAACAGATTCGTTTGATCTGCTATCGCTCTAATCACATCAAGTACTGACTCTATATTTTTTATATTTGCGGCTAAGGTGGTAATACCAGCTGCTGAGTTTTGGATCTCTGAAACCAATGAACCTATTGTTTTGATGGTTTCGTTTATTTTAGCCTGGCCTAACTGTGCTTTTTCATCCGCAACCTCAGCATTGTCACTCGTAGAGTTTGCACTACGCGCAACCTCTTCAATGGCTGCTGTTAGTTCATTAACCGCCGTAGCTGCCTGCTCTAGCTGATCTCTTTGTTGGGTTGCAATTTGTGTAGACTGGTTAGTTACAACCGTTAACTGTTCAGAGGTTGTAGCCAGTTGCTGAGACGACCCACCAATTTGTGAAAGTGTTTCGCGTAATTGATTTTGCATGTCAGCT
>NZ_VXCS01000028.1:0-59944 GCF_052850545.1 Pseudoalteromonas sp. 1181_04 | reverse complement strand
ATTACCTTGAAAAGGTATTGAAATAATAGACTTTTTTCATGCTCTTTCCCTGAGGTCTGACCCCGATAGTGCTATATATGAAACAGGTAGATTGATATGGTAACAGGTAACTCAAATATTCAGAGTTTGATTCACCCTCTAAGTCGGGCCGATTTTCGGTCTGACTTAGAGTACGGTGAAATAACTAATGTATATTACATTGAAAATGACTCTCATTTTGTAGTGGAAGAAAGTGTTAATTTCGAAGATGGTTCATCAAGTAAAAATTTCTATGTTTTTGATAGTGCTACCGGAAAACGTGTCTCAATTGAACAGCGAATACTTTCACTTAAGAATAAAATTTATAAGTATGAGCTTGATTGTGGGTGTGTGGTAGAAGCGACAGTTAGTATTGATAAAGAAACAGGCTGTGAATTTTTAAAATACGCACTTAAAGATGTAAAAGGTGATAAAATAGGCACGTTTCTTCTGCCCGGTTATCACTTCAATTTTAATTTTGATACTTCATATGAATTAGTACAAAAAAGGGCAAAAGAATTATTACAAACTGGTATCGATGAGGCGCTTAATTCAAAACTTTTTTTTGAGCGTTATTTTGCTGCAAATTTTGAAACGAAGACAGGGATACTTACCAGAAGTTTTCGTCGATATAACAGAAGTGTAGGTGAAAGCGGCTATGGTATTATGTATGCGTTTTTAAGCCAAGATATGTACAATAAGCTAAGAGTTGATGAAGACTTTATATCAATTTTAAAGAAGATTGCGGCAAATGACATACATCGTGAAGATAACCAATCAGCAGAGCAAGTTTTTAATGCCATGTTTAAAAACATTAACAAGTAGTTTTATAGAAACAAGTGATTGGATAACAGTATTCCTTTTACTTTCAACCAAAAGGGTATTATATAATCACTTTTTCCGAATTTAGAATGAGTTAAATATTATGTTGGTAGAAATAGCAATTGCCGATGCATATGGTGCGGGTTTTGAGTTTGTAGATCAGGAAATTATATCAGCCGAAAATAACCTCGAGACCTTTCGTGCGCATCAATTGTCTAACATTGCTGGGTGTTATACTGATGACACTCAAATGTCATTAGCGCTGTCTGAGTTAATGCTAAACGACGTTGACTGGACTGAAGCCCATATAGCCGAGGCATTTTTTCAATGCTATATACGTGATCCTGTGCATGGCTACGCAAAGCGACTACAAACGGCATTTTCTGAGGCGAGAAATGCAGACCATTTTGCAAGGTTAGTTAAAACGGATAGCTTTGGCAATGGGGCAATGATGCGAGCTGTACCAATTGGTTTTTTTAAAGATGAAGATGTAGTAATACGCAACGCCACAATACAAGCACGTGTTACTCATGACCATCAAATTGCAGTCGATGCTGCTGTTTGCATTGCTCTTGCCCCACATGCAGGCTTGTACAGCAAAGCGACTCTTAAAACATTGCCGGAGTATCTTGCATCTCGAGGTTACAAGTTTAATGCTAATTGGCAAGGAAGAGTTCGTGCAGTGTCAGAAGATACTTTGGCCGCAGTAATGTCTAACCTAATGCAGCATTTTAGCTATGAAGCTTTGATAAAGTCAGCTGTTGATTTTGGAGGAGACACAGACAGTGTCGCGTCAATTTGCTGCGGAATAGCAAGTTGTTATGATGGTGTTGATAAAACTCTTCCAAATAAGCTCGTTACTAATTTTTCTAAGGACAACTTTGGATTAGATTATCTCAGAGATTTAGACATTCAACTTAAGAATAAGTTTTTGTGATTAACCTAACGTATTTACATAAACACTTTAAAAAAATAGTAATCCCCCGAAAAACAATGAAATCCAACTATATCCTGTGTTGGCTAGGACAACTGATAATGGAACAATTACTTATTCAAAAATTGTTCATGTTAGTGGTGGCATACCAAAAATACCTCGTGGTAAGGCTGCCAGAGTGACTCAAATTAATGGTGGCTAATGTAATGCGGGATTACCCAAATCGTGAAGGAAAATTAAAACAATTCTATGCGAATAGAATGGGCATGTTAGCGCATGGTGAAAATGTTATTGAATCGAAAATGCTTGGATCGCAAAAGCTTGAATATGAACAATTGGAAAGAATATCAGATAGTTTAATAAACGTTGGGATAGAATTATCAATCTGTCAGTTTTCACTCGGTCATAGTATTGACACAATAAGAGAAACAGTCGAGCGGACTATCACTTACTATCTTAAAACAGACAATGAGTGGAGTAGCTATCCACATAGTGTATATACATTAGTCAAACTTATTTCATTGGCTATTTTGGTTGATGTTAGTGATAAAGCGTGGGCATTATTGGCTGAAAAATGGCAAAGTAGCGGCAGTAATGGCTATATATTGGCAAAACTGTTGAGTTATCGTTCAAACAATGTACAGCTAGGTCAAGATGTTCGCCTTAAAAAAATCGGTCAAATTTTGACTATCTCAAATATTAGTGACGATTGTGAATTTTTAGAAGAACTGAAAAAGTATTCTAAAAAATGGTACATTCGTTATAAAGGCTTACATTGGTACAATAGCCACAATGATGATTATCATATAGGTTATTTTGGGTACTGGGCAGTAGAAGCCGCTGCTGTCGCAAAAATGCGTGGTATAAGCCTAAAAAACACTCATTTTGGTAAATATTTTCCTTATGGTTTTTTTGATCTACCAGAACAGTTACCGAAAGAAAAGGGCGTTAAAAAAGAGCTTCAACAAAAAGAGCAGGCATTAAATACAATCACTTACCCTGGCTTAACTCGACTAAGTCTATCGCTTGATGGTGCTTGGCTAAATGAGAGTGAACAACGTTTATCATTAATCACCCATGATGAAGGTTTGGAGTGTGCCGGTACTGTGTATCTAAGTGACGAAAATACATTAGACTCATTTGCGTCAGGGAGGTATGAAGCATATGCCATGGTATAAACGGGTTGGAGTTGAAAATGAACGAAACCTCCCCATTGGCACTGTTAAAGAACAATTGATGCAAGGCGTTTGGAAAGGCGAAACTGAAGTCACTTCTTACATGGTATACGCTTTAAAATTTGACAAATATTTTATGGTTTTAACGTTTACCTTTATGGAAAAAGATAAAACACACTGCTTACCTATAATAGAGCGTTTGCTAGAGTCGATTCGTTATGAATAGCACAATTATTTGAATTAAAGTTCAAGAGTCTCTGATAAATATGGGGTTATTCAGTTCAAATACGGACATTTATCCTGTGCGCTTTTGGCGAGGCTGCTAAACTTACCCGGTTTGCTGTTTCAATGATTGAAAACAACCCTCCCCATGGAATGGGCCAGTTTGTTGGGTATGATTAAAAAGGATAGGGGACACCCGTGATTGCACTTTTATTTGATATTGTTGGTATGACAGGTACGTTTTTAGTGGTTGGCGCGTTTTTTATGCTACAACTGGGTAAAGCCACGCCAACAGGGCTTTTATATAACATGATGAATTTATCTGGCGCTATTTTGTTGCTTATAAGTCTTTGTTATAACTTTAATTTAGCAAGTTTTGTGATTGAAATATTTTGGATCGCAGCCTCATTAATTGGTTTATATAAATACCTAAAAGCTAAGCAGATTTCAGCTGTAGCCTAAATTTATAAATTAATAGAGAAAAACTCTCACGCCGTCGCGTATTTGTATTAATATTGTAAATAGCACGTTACTTATGATGTGCTAACTCCAATGAAAAATATAGGTGTAAAGCGGCGTAATGATTTTAAAGCTAACAGCATGTCTTTTTTTATGTGTTAACACAGCCCCCTTACTGGCGAGCGACGCTGATGATTTATTTGCGCTTAGCTTTGAAGATTTGCTTGACGTTCATGTCGATATTGCCTCAAAAACCTTAGAAACTCTCGCTTCTGCCCCCTCAACTATCACTGTTTTTAATCGCAAAAAAATAGCCTTACTTGGGGTGAATAATGCGTTTGAATTGATGAATTTTGTTCCTGGTATGCAATCTACTCGTGGTGATTGGGTAGGCGCTGTACCAAAAGATCACGCAAGAGGTGTTTACCTTGATAGCGGCAATATCTTAGTGATGATCAATGGTGAACGTTTAAATGAGTCATCATTTGGCAAAGCGTCAGTTTATATGCCTTATATACCTGTAGAAGTTATTGATAAAGTTGAATTTATACGTGGCCCTGGCTCTGCTTTATATGGCAGTAATGCATTCTTAGGGGTGATGAATATAGTGACTAAAAGCCAAAATAATGAAATGTCGCTGGCTGTGGGTAATGTAGGTCAAACCAGCGCTGCATTCTCGGTTAGTCATCAAGTTAATCAGCAAACACATCTATTTGCTAATGGCGCGTATAACCAAAAAAGTGGTAAGCGTTATCCACAAGGGGTAAACGATCCACTGCAATCAGTTTACTTTGAAGCGGGTGTCGATATCAATAAACTGGCTGTGAGAGCGCGTTATAATCATGTTGAACTGAAAGAGTTTTTAAACCTTGGTGGTTATTCTGACAGTAATCAACATCGTAGTGAGAATACTTTCCTATCTGTAGGTTATGATTGGCTTGAAACTGATACACGTACTTTGGCTACAAAAATAGCGTATGCACATCATCAAATACAAAGTGCAGGATTAATCGCACCTGCAGCAACTTTACCTAACGCTAGTTATGATTTTTTTGTTGGTCCTGATTGGCATACAACGGATTTAACAGTCAGTGTAGAGGCCAGTCAGCAATTTAATAATGGTTGGTCAATCAACTCAGGCTTGCAATATAGCCGCGCAGAGCAACATAAAGCGGACTTACGTGTTAATTATTTTGATATTAACAGCGGTGAAATTATTGTTGAAGATCCGTTTTATCAAGGGGGGATTGTTACAATCAGTAATTATGCGCCATTTCAGAGTTTGCAATCGACTTTTGAAACCCGAAGTATTTATGGGCAAATCAAAGTGCCTTTTGCTGAGCAATTGACCTTATTTTTAGGGGCACGTTATGATGATGTTAAAGCGATAGACAGTAAATTATCGCCGCGCATTTCCGCAATCTACTCACCAACTCGCGCGCATACTTTTAAATTACAATACGGTGAATCGTTTCGCACTCCTGTGACGAATGAATTGTATTCAGATGATGATGTGACTAAGGGCAATCCAAACTTAAAGTCTGAATATGTTAAAACCACAGAGCTTGTTTGGCGCTACGAGGGACAAGATTGGCATATTAATTCGGTGCTTTTTTATAATCAACTTGTTGATTTTATTAATCTAGTGCCGAATTCAGCTGCCAATAATCAGTTTACCTTTGAAAACCAATTAGATGACATTAATCGTGGTGTTGAATTAGATAGCATGATCCACATTACTAGTGATTTATCAGTGGAAGCGACTTACAGCGAGTATTTTGATACGCCAATTAAGCCAACGTTTAAGCGCTTTGCTAGTGTGATTGCTAATTATCATCATCAGCAATGGGTGCTGAGCCTCAATAGTGTTTGGCGCGATGCCGTCAGTGGCCCGACAATGACAAGCGACTTTACTCAACCGGCTTACTTTTTGCTCGGCGGGGCTGTGAGTTGGCAATTTTCTGCACGCGGTGAAATTAGTTTTAAAGCCCATAATCTCTTAGATAAGCACTACCGTGTGTACGATCCAAGAGTTACAGATGGCACTGTTGCTGGTGTCGGCAGTGAATACTCGTTACACTATCAAATCAAATTTTAAGTTTTAGGGACGCTCAGGTGTGCCCTTTGGTTGATCATGCTGCGTTTTCCCCGAAAAATATTAATCGCTGTTGCCATTTTAATTAGTGTATTGTTGCTTAGTTTTTTATTTGGCCGACACTATGATTTAAGTCAAGCAAAGCAGCAAGCTGAACTCCAAGTGGGTCAATTGCGTAATTATCTTGATACCGAACTCTCTCGTTTTGCAACTATTCCTCATTTAGTTACTGATAACCAGTTACTCACTGCATTTCTCAGTGATACTGATCAGCCCGTGCAGCCTATTAATAATTACTTGGCTGATATCCAACAAGCCAGTGGTGCATCAGACGTCTATGTCCTTAATCGTGAAGGGGATGTTATTGCATCGAGCAATTGGCAACTTGATTACAGTTATATCGGTAATAACTTTGCATTTCGTCCGTATTTTTATCAGGCATTGGCGGGTAACAAAATTGCCTATTTTGCTCTTGGTTTACGATCTAAAGAACGGGGTATTTATTTTTCTGAACCGATTTATCGCGATGGTCAAGTAATAGGTGTGGTCACCTTAAAAGTGAATGTATCTAAGTTTGAAACTGATCGACAATTACTGAATGCGTCCCACGCTAGCCATTTTTATTTAAGCTTAGACGATAATATTATTGCTATGTCCGATAGCCCATCATGGCGACTCAATTCGTTGCATAGCCTCACAGCAGCAGACTATCAACACTTTACGACAAGCCGACGCTACCTAGAGTATGTACCAAAAGTTATCACTGCTGAGCACATTATTAGCCAAGGGATGCCCCTGTTATACGTTAATGATGCGAATAAACGCAGTAAATATGTGCCTGCAAGTGCGCCGATTGAGCGACTTAATGCAAAAATAACTGTGCTTGTTGATATATCGTCGGTGAATATTAATCAACTAGGGCGATTGTTTTGGTTGAGTGTGATTTATGCTGGGGGGTTAATGCTTTTTTACAGTTTAATGGCACGTTTTGCCGGCTATAAAAAATTACTTTTTTCTCGTCATAGCCTTGAGCAAGAAGTTATAGAGCGCACCCATGCACTCGAAAAAGCACAAACAGCGCTGGTGCAAACAGCCAAATTGGCCACCATAGGTCAACTCAGCGCGGGTATTAATCATGAGATTAACCAACCCTTGAGTGCAATGAGTACGTATTTGGTTAGTGCTAAACGCTTGATTGCCAAAGGTGATATTGCAAAGGCAGCTGAAAATATTGTTATTGTGCAATCGTTGATCGAACGAGTACATAAAATTGTTGGACAATTAAAGCACTTTAGTAAACCGGCACAAACACAGTTAAGAGAGCAAAGCTTAAACCAGTTACTTAAAAATGCCATGGTGATCGCCTCCGCGCAATTAAAGCAGGATGATGTCAACGTTAACACCGCTGATATCGCTGACACTGTAAAAGTATGGGTTGATGGCATTAAATTTGAGCAAGTATTAGTGAATGTGATCACCAATGCCAGCCAAGCAATGGCTGACAGTACTGTGCGAGAGCTGAGTTTTGAGATAGAGCAGTTTGACGACCGCGTTAAGCTGTCTATTTTGGATACTGGGCCTGGTATCGAGTTACATGCGCTTGGGACTATTTTTGAGCCTTTTTATAGCACTAAATCGACTAATGGCCTTGGCTTAGGGCTATCTATTTCTAAGCAAATTATTAATTCATTTAATGGCTGTTTAAGTGCGCATAATCGCCCTGGCGGTGGTGCTCAATTCATTATTACCTTAGCAAGTACTAAAGGAGCGTTATGAATACGTTAGCAACTGATTGTAAACAGGTCATTGTTATTGATGACGAAGCGATGATCCGCGATTCACTTGACCAATTGCTGACACTCGAAGGCTATCAAGTACAGTGTTTTAGCGATCCAATGAGTGCTTTATCAAAACTTAATCGTCGTTTTAACGGGGTGGTGCTCAGTGATATTAATATGCCGAAAATGGATGGACTGGCTTTTTTAGAACAAGTTCAAGCATTTGATAGCGAATTACCGGTGATCTTTCTGACTGGATTTGCTGATGTATCGGTGGCCGTTAAAGCCATGCAATTAGGGGCTTACGACTTATTTGAAAAACCCCTTACAGAGCAGTTATTAGATTGTATTGCCAGAGCGTGTGATAAGCGTGCCTTGGTAATGGAAAATCGTGCTTTAAAACTAGCGGTAGAAAAAACGTCAGCCCCAGGTGTACGGATCTTAGGGGAAACCGTGCAAATGCAGCAAATGATGCACTTGCTCAATGCGGTGATCGACACTCCCGCAGATGTAATGATTGAAGGTGAAACTGGCACCGGTAAAGAGTTAGTTGCACGCTTTTTACACGACCAAAGCAGCCGTTCAAACTGTAATTTTGTGGCAATTAACTGTGGTGCCATACCAGAGCAACTGATTGAAAGTGAACTATTTGGTGCGGCCAGTGGCGCGTTTACAGGGGCAACACACAGTCGCCAAGGTAAGTTTGAGTTTGCTCAAGGTGGTACGGTGTTTTTAGATGAGATAGAAAGCACACCGGCATCATTACAAGTAAAGTTACTTCGCGTTTTAGAAGAGCGAAAAGTGACCCCCGTCGGCGCTAATACCGCCGTTGACTTAGACATACGTATCGTTGCGGCAACCAAAGTTGATTTATTATCCTTGGTCGAAAAAGGGGACTTCAGAGCTGACTTATATTATCGACTCAATTTAGTGAGGGTAAGTATTCCGGCATTGCGTGATAGGAAAGCTGATATTCCTTTATTATTCAAACATTTTAGCTCTATTGCCGCGACTCGTTTTCATAAACCTCCGGCTCCTCTAAGTAGCGATATATTACAGCGTTTACTTAGTTACCAGTGGCCAGGTAATGTCAGAGAGCTTAGAAACCAAGCTGAACGAGCGGTGCTGCTGGGTGCTGAATTAGCGTTCGCCAATACCGAAAATAATAATGGCAGTGAGTTATCGCCCGATCTGAGTTTGGCGGAAAAAGTGTGCTTTTATGAGCAATCTTTAATCGAAGAAGCCCTTGAGCGCCACCAAGGTAGTATTAAAGAAACTATGAATACCTTACAGATTGCCCGTAAAACCTTGTATGACAAAATGAGTAAATATGGCCTCAATCGTGACATGTTTATTGATTAACCAGAGCTTTGCTTAAGTGATTTACCTGCTCAGCTTAATTTGATGGGTGGAAACGGTGACACAGACGTTTTGATAGTGTGTGGGATCCCGCACACTTTATTGTAAGTATAATTTAATTTTAAATTTAACTATTTGAATATATTAAATTTTACTTTTTTATAAGCAGTTGGCAGTAAACTTGCCTTTATTAGCGGGAACAACAAATGATCCTAATAATAAGGGCACACAATGATAATAATAGACAAAAAGCTAACCCCTGTTTTTGTAGCAACGAGTTTTGCAGCAGCTTGCTTTGGACAAAGTGTTCATGCCGCAGAGTATGACATTTATGGTAAAGCAGAAGTGCAAATTGCTAATACTGACAACGGTGTAATGCGCTATGCTAAAAAAGGAACGCAAATCGATGCGCCTTTTTCACGCATTGGTGTGAAAGGGCAACATGTACTCACTGACTCGTTAAAAGCGGTATTTAAATACGAAGTGCAAGTAAAGGGCTTTGAGCACGATGATACCGATGAGCCATTTAGTGCCCGTAATACATATTTAGGTTTAGCGGGAAATTTTGGTGAAGTTGTAGTTGGTCGAAACGATACACGCTTTAAGTATTCAGAAGGTAAAGTTGATAACTTCAATGAAACTCAAGCCGATATTGCTCAATTACTACCGGGTCAAGATCGCCTTGGTGATACCATAACGTATAGTTCAAAATCATATGCGGGTGCTCAGCTATCACTTACCTATGCTTTGAAGGATGACAGTGCCAATAATGAAGCCGGTTATGCCGCTACGTTAATTTATGGTGACCGTGGTTTAAAAAATAAAAATTATTATGTGGCGATCAGCCATATTGATTCACTCAATAATATCAACGCCAGTCGCATCGTTGGCGCGTGGCAAAAAAATGATTTACAACTAGGTGCTATTTACCAGCACAGTGAGTCAGTAGATGGTACTAAATCAGGAAACGGCTATGTGTTGAGTGCCAGTTATACCATTGACAAATGGCAGCCAAAACTACAATTTGCCAGTGATGACTCAACTATTCGCCAAAGTACTAAGGGCAGCCAGTGGACTGCAGGTGTGGATTATTTATTTGATAAACAAACTACCGCGTACTTATTCTATACTGACTTAGATTTGCAACAGCAAACGGATAGTAGCTTAGCCCTTGGCTTAAAGTATAAATTTTAAAGGGGTTGAATATGAGCACACAAACTTTAGACGATAAACCTGAAAAAAATCCAATGATACAGATGTTGCTGCTGTTATTGGGCCCTGCGGTCATGCTACTTACGTGTTTGATCGATCCTCCTGCTGGCATGAGTACCGCTGCTCTTCGTACTTCAGGATTAGCATTTTGGATGGCATCATGGTGGGTGAGTGAAGTAGTTCCTATCCCAGCTACGGCGCTATTGCCGTTGGTATTTTCTCCGTTGGCTGACATTGCTGCGATAAAAAGTGTCGCTGCACCGTATGCGCACCCCTTAATATTTTTGTTTTTAGGTGGCTTTTTAATTTCCATTGCGATGGAACGTTGGGGCTTACACAAGCGCATTGCTTTACGTACTATGCTCTACGCGGGCTCAAAACCGAGTTTGCAGATATTAGCGATGATGTTAGTAACGGCATTCTTATCAATGTGGATGTCAAATACTGCAACAGCAGTGATGATGTTACCTATTGCTATGTCTATCACCCATTTAGTGCAAAAATCTAATCCAAATAATAATGGTTTTGGTAAAGCACTGTTACTTTCTATTGCTTATGGTGCCAGCATTGGCGGCATTGCAACATTAATTGGTACGCCACCGAATGCATTGATGGCCGCTTATTTATCAGATAGTTATAAAATTGAAATTGGTTTTGCGCAATGGATGATGGTGGGTGTGCCATTGTCACTGACTATGTTGATCATCTGTTGGTTGTGGCTGACCAAGTTTGCTTATAAAGTTGATAAAACAAATGAAAAATCTCAAAAAGTCGACACCAAGTCACTATTTAGCTCGCAGTTAAAAGGTCTTGGCACCATGCAACGCGCTGAGAAAGGGGTGTTATGTGTGTTTTTATTTGCAGCTGTGTGCTGGATATTTAGACCTCTGATCGCTGATTTTTCTGGTTTAAAAATATCGGATACCGGTATTGCCATTGCTGCAGCATTATTATTATTTGTTTTGCCTGCTAATAAAGGCAGTGATGAACGTATTCTTGACTGGCAAAGTGCGGCAGGAGTTCCTTGGGGAGTGTTATTGTTGTTTGGTGGTGGCTTAACCCTAGCGGCACAAATAAAGTCATCAGGTTTGGCTGAATACATAGCTCATATGATTGAAGGCGTCAGCGCCATTCCATTAGTATTGAGTGTATTAGTAATTGCAACCTTAATCACTTTCTTAACTGAGATCACCAGTAATACAGCAACCGCAGCTGGATTTTTACCACTACTTGGCCCTGTCGCTGAGTCAGTCACAGGTTCGCCATTGGTCTGGGTTATTCCTGCGGCTATAGCCTGTAGTTGTGCGTTTATGATGCCTGTAGCGACCCCGCCTAATGCCATTGTGTTTGGCTCTGGGCAAATTCAAATGCGGGATATGATCAAAGCCGGCTTTGCATTAAATATTGTTGCAATTGCGCTGATCACATTTGTCACTATGACCCTTGCTGCATCGGTATTTAATTTTTAAGTAATTCAAAGTTACCCAACCGGAGCGCTATTCGTTTGTTGATAGCGCTCTATATTGCCCCTGCTAAGAAACAAAGTTATAGTGGTTAAATCTTTATTTTGTTTATGAGTATGCTTTTGTCTGACACTGGCACTGTATGTAACCCTGAGCTAAAAGCGCAATTTGATGAAATGCAGCTGCATTTTGATGCCCAGCCATATTTAGCATTATCACAGCGGATCCGTTTATTAAAATCTTTAAAACGTGAACTGTTGGCATTAGAGGCTGAATTGGTAGCTGCAAGCTCGAAAGACTTTGGCTTTCGCACTGCTTTTGATACGATTTTGGGTGATATACTGCCTACGGTCAAAACGATCAGCCACACCATCAAGCATTTACCTAAATGGGCAAAAAATTCACCACGAAAAGCGGGTTTGAGCCTAGCGCCATCAAAAGTTGCTGTGAGCTATCAACCCAAAGGAGTGGTGGGAATAATTTCTCCATGGAATTACCCAATTCAATTATCAATCGTGCCGGTGATAACCGCAATTGCCGCAGGTAATCGGGTATTATTAAAGGTCAGTGAATTTACTCCGCACACCAATCAAGTAATCAAAAAACTATTTATCGGCGAGCTTAGCGAACATTGCGCAGTGATCGAAGGTGAAGCGCAATTAAGTCAACAGTTTAGCTGTTTGCCATTCGCACACTTATTTTTTACCGGCTCTACAGCTGTAGGGCGCCATGTTATGGCCGCTGCGAGTAAAAACCTTACCCCAGTAACTCTTGAGTTAGGTGGCAAATCGCCCGTTATCATTACCGCGCAAGCGGATATAGATAAGGCAGCTAAAGCTATTTTATTTGGTAAAATGACCAATGCAGGGCAAATCTGTGTTGCCCCCGATTATGTTTTAGTGCCGGAAAACTTACAGCATCAGTTAGTCAGAAGTCTCTGTAGCTTATATAAAAAACATTATAACTTAGGTGTCGAGGGGAAAAATTTAACCTCGGTTATTAATCACCACCATTTTCAGCGTTTAACCGATTTATTGGCAGATGCACAGCAACAGGGCGCACAGATAATTAAGCCGTTAGATGAAAACCAAAGCGACGAACATAAGCATCGTCTTGGTTTGCACATTGTGACTGATGTGAATGACAATATGAAGTTGATGCAAGAAGAACTGTTTGGACCAATTCTTGCGATTGTCAGTTATCAAGCTTTACCTCAGGCGATTGCATACATAAATCAACGTCCTCAGCCGTTAGCTTTGTACATAATGGGGCAAGATAAACAAATCAATGAAGGTATTCAACAGCAAACACAAAGTGGTACCTTCGCAATAAATGACACCTTAATGCAGGTGACTGCTGATGATGCGCCATTTGGTGGCTTAGGTCCTTCTGGGATGGGAAACTATCACGGTATAGAAGGCTTTTTAACTTTTAGCCATGCACGTAATACATTGAAAACGGGTGGTTTTAATCCTAAATTGGGATTGTTGCTGGCGCAAAATAAGATATTGATTAAAATACTTAAATGGTTGTACTTGCGGCCATAAATTGGCGTTAAGTACAATCCAATAGCGTTTTAACTGGCAGTTAAAACATCCGATCTTCGCCCGCATACAGCCCAGCTTGGATTTTTTCATACAATGCATCAGCTTTTTCTTTGGCTTCTGCAATTTGCGCAGGCATCAGCTTGCGCTCATCTAGCTTGCGACTGTGACTGGCATCTAAATTACCATTATACTCAGCAACAGTGTTCCAGATGTATGATTTTTCGATGTTTTTTTCGACTCCATGGCCTTCGAAATACATCAGCGCCATATTAAACTGTGCTAGCGTATAATTATTACCAGCGGCTTTTTCATACCATTTAATAGCTTCTTTATAATCTTGCGCAACGCCATCGCCGTTGGCGTACATCACACCCAAGTTAAACTGAGCAGCAGGTAAGTTTTTTGCCGCGGCTTGCTTAAAGAGTGAAACTGACATTTGTTTATCAAGTTTAACGCCTTTACCTTCTTGATAAAGTACAGCTAATGCAAACATTGAGTCGACGTGGTTCTTTTTAACGCCTTGCTGGTAAAGTTCAGCAGCTTTGTGATAGTCGCGCGTTACGCCGTGGCCACCTTCATATAGCTGCCCTAGCTCGTAAATTCCTGGTGCAAAGCCTTTTTCTGCAAGGTAGTTAAACTCTCTAAGTGCATCTTCAAATTGACCTTCATTGGCTGCGCGGATCCCTTCTTCAAGTCCCGCATGAGCAACACCACAGATGCTAAGTGCACCGACCATCAACAATATCTTAAACTTCGGCTGCCACATGACAATACCTCCAATTAGCGTGTTACTGTTTAATTTTAGTCTCAACAACCACAATTGCCCAGCTTCGCACTATAAATGATAAAACTTAGACATAAGATACAGATATTACAGAAAATTTAAAGGAATAAAAAAAGCCCCTGATGGGGCTTTTTGGGTCATATCAACCGTCACCGATATGAGCAATGTAGCAAGTGAGTGTGATCTTTTAATTATATTACTTGGGTCGAGTAAGTAATATGCTCGAAGCGTCACCATCTTCATCAACAACTTTGTACTAAAGGGGCCCAGCATCCTTACTGGTCGATCTTCCCTAGGGCACTGAGGTCGGTACGTTCAATTCTTACAAGAAGCGCAAACCTGTCGTGTTGGGCTGCTTGGTGTTGATGCGATCGATTATTACTTGTATTTGAGTGTGCGTCAATAGCTAAATGATAATTATTTCTATTTGTTCGGTTTTATTTTAATTCCCTCATTTACATAATGCGCTAAGTTGATTAACGTAGTGCTATAAATAATCGTAAGAAAAATAAAAAATGTCGATAAAAAACATGTGCTTGAATTATAAGTTCGCAGTAGTTGGTGTGTTGCTATTAGCTCTGACTGGGTGCTCAGCTACATTTACCTACAATAATATAGGCTGGTTATCGGCGTTTTGGATTGATGACTACGTTGATTTATCGAAGCAGCAAAGCAAACAAGCTAAAGACTTAATTAAGCAAAGTCGGGATTGGCATCGTAAGACGCAATTACCTTTGTATCGACAGGATCTGTTGGCATTACAAAAGCTACTTGATGAAGACCCTTCAGAGCAAGCATTATTAACGTATTTTCAAGGTTTTAAAACACATTGGCAATCGTTAGTTATGTATGTAAGAGACGATCTTATTGAACTTGCTATTGGTTTATCCACGGAGCAAAGAGAAGAATTTGTTGCTGCCATTGCAGAGGATATAACCACAGAAAGTGACGAGTATAATGAGCAAACCCCAACACAGCGTGAGCAAGATCGCCTTGAACGTCAGTTAGATACTTATAAACAGTGGCTTGGTAAACTGAGTGAACAACAAGTGTCTTTGATCACCCAAGCGAACAGCGAATTTCAAGCAACATTTTTATTAAGGCAAGCTTACAAGCAAACTCGGCTGGATAAACTCAAACAGGTATTTTTTGATAGCCAACTTAGCCGCGATCAATTTATTAGCCAATTATCAGCTGTCATTACTGAGCGAGAGGTGTTTATGAGTGACCAATTAATTCGCTTAGATGCTGAAAATTCAAAGCGCTATGCGCGTTTACTTGTGAGTTTAAGAGCCACGTTGACAGCAAAACAGCGCCAACATGCTAATGCTGAGTTCTCCGATATGTTAGAAGATATAGAACAATTAATTAATGATGAATAGGCTGTTAGTTACTAAGATCTTAATTTTAAAAATTTTTTATAAAAATGAATATATCAAAAACAAATAGAGCTTGTACTCTTTCAATTAACCGTTAGACTGACTTTTTTTCGTTCGAATTAAAGTTAATCAATGGATATCGCAGCCTTAGATAGCGCTCAAGTATTACGTGAAAATTTACTGAAATGGATTTGTTTCTGTTTCGGAATTTTAGCGAGTGTTTTTACCTATTTTAATCTTTTTATTAATGACTTTTACTCATTAGGGATTTTAGAAGGGGTGTTTGCTATTTATTGTTTTTATACTTTTAACTATGCTCGGACACGAAAATTTCAGACTTGGCAGCCGTTATTATTGTGCCTTTGTATTATGCTATTAGTAACCTTGGGAACTTACCTAGCTGCGATGAGGAGCGGTTTGTTCATTTGGACCTTTACCTTACCCGTATTATTTTATTTATTATTAGGATGTAAACGCGGCTATTATCTATCGCTATTATTGGTGTGTATACAAACCGCTGTGTTTACTAGTAAAACCTCTTTAGCACCATTTTTAGACCTTAACCTGTACCTAAATATGAGCTTTAGCTATTTGAGCATTTGGGTCATTGCACATACTTTTGAAGCGAGTCGAGCACAATTTGCAGAACGATTAGAAAACCTTGCCTTGTTAGATCCGCTGACAAACACCGGCAACCGTTTAGCAATGAACCATTACTTTGAAGTTGAGCTGGTAGACAAAATTAATTTATTTATTATGGTGCTAGATCTCGATTACTTTAAAAAAGTAAATGATGAATTTGGTCATGATGTGGGCGATCAAGTTCTGGTCGAAATTGCCACTATATTAAGAGAAACACTTAACAAGGGGCGAGTTTTTCGTACTGGTGGCGAAGAGTTTGCGCTGTTCATTCCTGATTCGAATCAACAGGAGTCTTATCAAATTGCTGAAAATATCAGAGTCGGTTTGCAAAGTACGGCTATCAATGTTGGTGAGCGTGAAATAAGTTTAACAGCAAGTATCGGTTTAGCTGCTTATCGTGATGGCGATAGCCTAAAACAAGCGGTTAAAGCAGCAGATGAGCAACTTTATTATGCAAAAAAACATGGTCGAAATAACGTTTATTCTGACTCGCAGCAATACTCAGCAAAACTAGAACAGGTTTCTTAACCTTGATACATGTGCTCGAAACCGGGAATGTTACTTTCCCAAAGTGGTGTTTCTTTACCTAAGTGATCACGTATCGCATCAAAAAATAACCGTGTTCTTACAGGTAAATCACGGTGTGGATATACCGCGTACATCGCACTGTATTCTTGTAATTTGATGTCTGTTAATAAGGGCACTAAACGTCCTTGTTTTATTTCATCATTAATAATAAATGCTGGCGCGAGCACATAGGTTGTTCCAGAAAGCGTTTTATCGAGCAGTACCTCGGCATCATTGGCTCTAAACACACTCTTAATTTTTTGCTCTTGCGGTAGACCATATTGATCTACATAACGAATACCCTCAACGCGCAACGAAGTGCTGGAATAACTGGCTGCGGGTAAATCAATTAAGTCCTCTATTTTACTTGGCAATCCATACGTTTGAATAAACTCAGGTGCGGCTAATATTAGTAATCTATTGCGCGCAATTTTACGTGCGATCAGTGATGAGTCTTTTGGCTCACCGACCCGAAAAGCAAGATCAAAGCCTTCAGATACCAGATCAACTAACTTATCATCGAGTCTTAGTTCAACTTCTACTTGCGGGAAGCGTTTTTGAAAATCATTAATCACAGGTTGTAGATAACGCCTGCCGATAATAGTTGATGAAGTGATTTTTAATACACCGCGTGGCTCTTGGTGATAATTCTCGGCTAAACGTACAGTTTCACCTAGTAGTTGCCTCAACTCACTGGCCTTTTTAATCATTTCGGCCCCTGCAGCTGTCAGTGAAAATGAGCGGGTGGTGCGGTTCAGTAAACGTACTCCTAAATCATCTTCGAGACGACTTATTTGTTTTGAGATCACTGAACGATCAATATTACGGGTTTCTGCTGCTTTAGCGAATGAGCCTCGCTCAACGACTTCTAACAACATCAATAAGCGACTTGTGGTATCCATTAATTACTCACCAATATTTAATTGATGCCATATTGGCATTAATGAATTTAAAAATCTATGGTTTTTGTCCACAACAATGTTCCGTAACATAGAAAAATACACTAAATGGAGCGTCGTCATGAACAAACACTTAATAGCTATTGCAGTTTTAGGGGCATCACTTGCCCTCACCGGTTGTGCAGAAGAGCCTGCTCAACAGAGCAATCAACCACATCTTCAACCAATAGATGTTGCCTCGGTGATCATTAAGCCAGTGCAAAACTGGCACACCTACACTACGCGTTTAGAAGCGCCGGAAGAAGTATCACTTATGCCACGTGTTGCCGGAGTTATTGAGCATATTGCGTTTAATGAGGGCGACGAGGTTAAACAGGGTGACTTACTGTTTAAACTTGACGCTCGCCCATATGCTGCGGTTGTAGCAAGTTTAGAGGCACAAGTAGTCAGTGCTGAAGCCGCTTTATCGCAAGCGCAAAGTGAAGCTAAAAGAGCGGTGCGATTAACCGAGCGAAAAGCGATTTCAACAGAGCAAGCGGAATCACGTACCTCAACGTTACGCCAACGTGAAGCACAACTTGCTGCCTTAAAAGCCCAGCTAATTGCAGCTAATTTAGATTTAGAATTTACAGATATACGTTCACCCATTGATGGTGTGATCTCGCGTGCAAATATTACCAAAGGTAATAATGTGCTTGCAGGGCAAAGTGTACTGACTTCAATCGTATCAAATCAAACTATGTATGCTTACTTTGATGTTGATGAACGTACTTGGAATAGTTCATTTGATGAAGTAACCGCCGCTGATCATCAGCAAGTAGTCATGCAAAAAGTGGGTCAAAATGGCTTTGCACACACCGGTTATATCGACTTTATTGATAATCAAATCAATGCAGCAACAGGTACTTTGCGAGTGCGTGCACGATTTGATGAAAATACCGCCTTACGCGCCGGTTCATTTGCACGTATTAAGTTAGCGGCCAATGACGTTACACAGCAAGTTATTGTGCCTGATAGAGCAATTGGCACCGATTTGAAAAATCGCTTTGTGCTCACTGTCGGTGAAGGCAATATTCTCGAATATAAACTGGTTACAACCGGTGAGCGCTATGGCAGTTTTCGCGCTATTACCTCGGGCTTAAAAGCTGGCGATGTGATTGCGGTTAATGGTCCTGCGCGTGTTGGACCTGGCATGCCGATTTCACCTAATACAGTGACCCTAGACACAACTGGTGTTGCTTTTACGTTATCGCCAACGGCGCAGCACACGCTTATGGCTAAGAAGTAGGACGAATAATGAAATTTTCTCACTTTTTTATTCAACGACCGATATTTGCAGCCATGCTGTCATTGGTGATTTTAATCGCCGGTGGTATTTCGTTGTTTCAACTGCCGGTCAGTGAGTATCCTGAAGTTGTTCCGCCGACAGTTGTGGTAACTGCGAACTACCCAGGAGCAAATCCAACCGTAATAGCACAAACTGTGGCTACTCCATTGGAGCAAGAGATCAATGGTACTGAAAACATGTTGTATATGTTTTCCCAGGCGACCAGTGATGGGCGTATGACACTGACGGTAACGTTTTCATTGGGAACGGATTTAGATCGTGCGCAAGTACAAGTACAAAATCGGGTTAACAGTGCTTTGCCGCGACTACCACAAGAAGTGCAGCGCTTAGGCGTCGTCGCTGAAAAATCATCACCGGATCTAACCATGGTGGTACACTTATTCTCACCGGAAAAAACACATGATACGGCGTATCTATCTAACTACGCTGACTTATATGTGAAAGACCAAATTGCACGTTTGAGTGGCGTAGGCGATGTAAAATTATTTGGTGGTGGTCAATATTCAATGCGAGTGTGGCTTAACCCCGATGCATTAGCGGCACGAGAATTAACCGCAATGGACGTCGTCAACGCATTGCGTGCGCAAAACCAACAAGTTGCAGCGGGTAGCTTAGGTGCACAACCTGCTTCAACAGACAGTCAATTTCAAATATTGTTAAATGTAAAAGGGCGCTTAAACAGTATTGAAGAGTTTCAGCAAGTGATCATTAAAGTGGGTGAACAAGGTCAATTAACACGTCTAAGCGATGTTGCTCGAGTCGATTTAGGCCAAAATACTTACTCACTTAGAGCTGAACTTGATAATCAACCAGCACTGGCGATGCCGATATTTCAACGTCCTGGCTCTAATGCGATTGAGCTTTCAGATCAAGTACGCGAAACCATGGCGCGTTTATCGAAAGATTTTCCAGCTGGTGTTGAGTACGACATTGTCTACGACCCTACGGTATTTGTTCGCGGTTCGATTGATGCGGTGATCAAAACGTTACTTGAAGCTATCGCGTTAGTGGTAATTGTAGTGGTGTTATTTTTACAAACCTGGCGTGCTTCGATTATTCCACTTATAGCTGTGCCAGTTTCACTGATTGGTACTTTTGCGGTGATGCAGTGGTTAGGGGTCTCGATCAATACGCTGTCGTTATTTGGTTTAGTACTTGCCATAGGTATTGTGGTCGATGATGCTATCGTGGTGGTCGAAAACGTTGAACGTAACATTGAACAAGGTTTATCACCTCTGGAAGCAACGCGCGTGGCGATGACTGAAGTGACAGGGCCTATAATCGCGATTGCGTTAGTGTTGTGTGCAGTGTTTATTCCTACCGCGTTTATTAGTGGTTTATCAGGTCAATTTTATAAACAGTTTGCGTTAACTATTACTATTTCAACGGTTATCTCAGCATTTAACTCATTAACTTTATCACCGGCGTTGGCGGCACTATTACTTAAAAGCCATGATGCTAAACCGGATGCGCTGACGCGTTTATTAAATCGTTTATTTGGTCGCTGGTTATTTGCACCCTTTAATCGAGTATTTGACCGTGGCGCCAAAGGCTATCAAAAGCTGGTACAAAAACTAATGCGCATGAGCGTGGTAGTGGTGATTGCATACGTGGTTTTATTAGGCGGAACAATTAAGCTATTTGATGCCGTGCCGGGTGGTTTTATTCCTGCACAAGATAAGCAGTATTTAGTTGCGATAGCACAATTACCTGATGCAGCGAGTTTAGACCGTACTCAAGATGTGGTTAGGCAAATGCAAGAAATTGCACTGCAAGTACCTGGTGTTGCAAACACAGTTGCCTTTCCTGGCTTGTCGGTAAATGGTTTTACTAACAGCCCTAATAGTGCCATTGTATTTACACCGCTAGAAGCCTTTAGTGAGCGAAGCGATCCGAGTAAATCGGCGATGGCTATTGCGGCACAGTTAAACCAGCGTTTTAGTGCCATTGATGAAGCATTTGTGGCTGTATTTCCACCGCCGCCAATCCAAGGTTTAGGCACCACGGGTGGGTTTAAACTGCAAATTGAAGATCGCGGTAATAAAGGCTTTGAAACACTATTTAACAGTTTGCAAACGGTGATAACTAAAGCTCAGCAAGATCCTGCGTTAATGGGGCTCTATTCAAGTTTTAGAATTCAAGTACCACAAATGGATATTGATATCGACCGAGAGCAAGCGCTTATTCAAGGTATTCCATTGAATGAAGTATTTAATGCGTTGCAAGTGTATTTGGGCTCAATGTACGTTAATGACTTTAATTTATTTGGCCGTACGTACCAAGTTAATGCCCAAGCTGATGCTGATTTCCGCCTTGATCCAGAACAAATATTGAATCTAAAAGTGCGCAATAATCAAGGGAATATGGTGCCATTGGGCTCGGTATTAACGGCAACGCCTACAACAGGCCCTGATCGAGTGATGCATTACAATGGTTACCCAAGTGCAGAGCTTAATGGTAGTCCAGCGCCTGGTTACAGTTCAGATCAAGCACAGCAGGCAATTGAACTGATCTTGGCTGATAATTTACCTACGGGTATTGAGTACGAATGGACCGAAGTTACTTTTCAGCAAATTCTAGCGGGTAATACCATGGTCTATGTATTCCCATTAGTGGTGTTATTAGTGTTCATGGTATTGGCTGCGCAGTATGAAAGCTTACGTCTACCACTGGCTATTATTCTTATTGTACCAATGACAATATTCTCAGCATTAATGGGTGTATGGTTGGTTGGCGCTGATAATAATATTTTCACGCAAATAGCATTGATTGTATTGGTTGCCTTGGCTTCTAAAAATGCCATTTTAATGGTGGAGTTTGCACGCGATAAAAATAATCATGGGTTGAGTCATTTCGACGCTATTTTAGAAGCTTGTCGGATGCGTTTACGACCTATCTTAATGACGTCAATTGCCTTTACTGCGGGTGTTATTCCCTTAGTATTAGCAACGGGAGCTGGAGCAGAAATGCGCCATGCAATGGGCAACGCAGTGTTCTCGGGTATGATTGGTGTAACCGTGTTTGGTTTATTATTTACCCCTGTATTTTATATTTTGGTAACTAAAACCCGTAAAGTGACTACGCAGGAGCAAATTAATGAGTAAGTATAAGTTAACCGCTCTTGTTGTGGCGGGTTTATTAAGTGGCTGCGCCAGTAAAATTGATGAGCAGCAACAGCAAAATCAGCTACAAGAATTTGTTGCAAAAACACAGATCGCTGCACAGTTACAAGGTCAAGACGAACTTAACTGGTGGCAGCAATTAAATTCAACCCAGTTAAATAATCTAGTGCTCAGTGCGCGCGCTAATAATCATGATTTGCACACTAGTCAGTTGCAGTTACAAAGCGCGCTTGCTCGTTTAGGTGGGCAAAAAGCACAGTATCTTCCCCAAGGTGCAGTGGCAGTTGATGCCACTCGCTCAAGTACTGGTAACGTTAACACGCGTCAATCGGAAGCCAATGTTAACCTTGATTGGCAACTTGATTTATTTGGTAAAATAACTGCGCTTGTTGATGCTGCGAATGCAGGGGCAATGAGTCAAGCGGAACAATTACGTGCTTTGCATATTGAAGTTGTTACCTCTGTGGTAAAAGGGTTTGTCAGTTTTCAAGGTAATAAGCAAAAACAGCAGATCATTAACCTACAAATTGAAGCATTAGAGCAAAGTATTGCGGTTCTGCGGGCTCGCGTTGAGGAAGGGGTCGCTAATGAGCTTGATTTAAATCGAACCTTAGCACAATTGAAGCAGCAGCAAGCTTTGTTGCCAGATATTGAATACGCGCAATTTCGTGATCTAGCAACGCTTGCGACATTAACAGGGCAGTTACCTGCTGATCTAACCTTAGTTGATGAGCAAGCGCTGTTTGAGCATGCATTTACTGTAAGTTTAGCCACTCCAAGTGATGCCATTGCACTGCGTCCTGATATTAGCCAAGCATTATTTGAATTTAGCCAAGCTAATTCATTAAGCGTGGCTGCGAGTAAAGCATTATTACCTGATATCAGTTTAACGGCGTTTGCAGGTGTATTGAGCTTAGATAACAACCAGCTTTCTGACACTACGCAGCAATGGCAAGTTGCCCCACGCATTCAGTGGTCATTATTGAGCTACCCTGCGTTATTGGCGCAACGTGATGCTCAGCAATATCTCAGTGAAGCCGCTTACAGCCAATATCAACAAGTGGTGTTGGAGGCATTAGCGCAGAGTGAACTTTCACTGCAGTTATTAGTCAAACAAACTCAACAACTAGGCTATGCCAAAGCACGTTATGAGTTTGCTAATAATGCCTTTTTACAAGCGCAGGCGATGTACCAAGAAGGGCAAATACCTTACTTAGAGTTGTTAGATGCGCGACAGGATGTTTTAATAGCGCAGGAAAATGCAATTGACTCAACGATTTCATCATTACTTGCTAAAGTAGACACTTACCAAGTATTTAATGGTCGTTGGAGTTATGCGTTAGTTAATTAAGTTAAGTTGAGTTTTTGATGCCACATACTGATCTTTTATCAACAATCCCCGCGACAATGCGTGCGATTGCGTTACTTGAACCTAATGAACAGATTAATTTATCTGAGCTTGAATTGCCGGTGCCTGATGTTGTAGACAACGAATTGTTGATAAAGGTTGAGTATGTTGCGTTGAATCCGGTTGATGCGTATTTTGCTAAACAAGGTTTTTGTAAATGGCACTATCCTCATACCCTAGGCCTTGATGCTGTAGGTGTGGTGGTAAAAGCCACTAAAGGGGTATTTCCAAGTGTCGGTACTCGGGTTATGTGGCATGGTAATGTTGGCGACCAAGGGGTGTTATCACAATACGCTAAAGTGCCTAACTTTGCTGTATCGCAAATTCCTGATAGCGTTACGTTACAGCAAGCCGCGACATTACCCTGCGCAGGGATGTCGGCATTAATAGCTCTTGATAAACTGCAATTAACCGAAGGTGATTCACTTTTAATTGAAGCTGGTGCGGGGGCCGTCGGTCAGTTCGCCATTCAATTTGCCAAACAACGTGGTGCTACGGTATTTACCACCGCGAGCAAACGCAACCATAAGCTTGTTAAACAATTGGGTGCTGATGTGGTGTTTGATTACAACGATAAAAAGCTTAGCGATAAAATTCGTAAAGAACTTGGTCCACAAGGCTTTGATGCGGTGCTCGATTCGATTGGTGGTGAAACCACGGTGCGTAATGTTGAATTAATGCGTTTTTGTGGCCGTATTGCGTGCTTAAATCCACTGCCTAAGTTTGAGCAGGAGCTGATGTTCAGACGTGCGCCAAATATAGGTATTGTTTCTTTAGGTGGAGCGTGGTTAGCAAACAGTTTATGTGCTCAGCAAAAAATGAGTTTTATGGGCAATTTATTGCTAGACAATTTAGCCAGTGGCAGTATCAAAATACCGCAGATCATTGAGGTTGAATTTAACGCCAGTAGTATTTCACAGGCGCTGAATAAACAAATTGCTGGTGGCTTTACCGGAAAGCAGGTAGTGAAAATTAGCCATGATTAATTATTAACCGTGATTCATAATCTTTAAGCCTCGCAATTGCGGGGCTTTTTGTTATTGTTTAAGGTTATCAACTTAGGGGGAAACATGGCATTTACAGATTTTTATCGACTCAGCGCCCATGGGGTGATCACTAATGCCAGCGGGGAGGTTTTGCTGCTAAAGGCAAGCTATGGCGAGCTAAGCTGGGGATTACCTGGTGGCGCCTTAGATGTCGGTGAAACTGTACATCAAGCACTCATACGCGAATGCCAAGAAGAGCTCGGCTGTGAAGTGAAAATTGAACACTTAACCGGTATTTATTATCACAAAGCGTTTAATTCTCATGCTTTTATTTTTAGAGTTAGTTTGTTAAAAGATGCTGTGATCACGCTCAGCGATGAACACTTAGCACATCGTTATTATAAATTGTCGGAGCTTTCCAAGGTTCAACAACATCGTGTCGCAGCCTGTTTAAATTATACCGGTACAGTTGATAGTGCTGCATTTTAATTTAGCTTAAACGATCACTATCATTAATAGGAAAACGAGATATGAATACGCAACGTTTAATTCTTCGCCATGGCCAGCTTAGTGACGCGTCGTTTATCTTGAGTTTATTAAATCAGCCGAGTTTTTATCGTTATATTGCTGATAAAAGCATTTATACCAAACAACAAGCCGAAGATTATTTACAAAAAACCTTTATTGATGGCCACCAACAGCAAGGTTTTGGACCTTATATTGTGGCAAATAAACAAGGCGTTGCCATGGGCATGGTGGGCTTATTCCAACGAGAAGCATTAGCAGTGCCTATGAAGCGGCTGCAAAACTATTACACGCGTATCAAGGTAAGTTCAGCTACATTGCCGCGATAGCCGACGCTGACAATACCGCTTCGCATGGGTTATTAAATAAACTCGGGTTTAGGTATATAAGCAAAGCAGTGCTTAATAATGATGGCACTGCTTTAGTGGTGTTTATTCTTGAATAAGAACACTCAGGGTAGTTGCTACCTGTTGATTAATATTCTGCCAGTTTTGCTCTAAGCTTTCGACGAGGCCTTCGTAATCATCACCAGTTAAAGGGTTAACCTCACTAAAATAATGAATTGTTTTTAAAGAGCGGCCATTTTCAAACGACGTATAATATAGGCGCCACAAACCAGAAATATCGGCATTACCTTGGTTATCACCATTGAAATGATGTAGCTCATATTCTAATTCATAATAACTTTGCTGATCTTTATCTGTTATAACAGGTAATCCTTTGACCACCATCCAGTTATCAAGCGTGGTAAATAATGTTTGATGGGCGCTTGCTGTTAGCATTTGATCTGGCGCTTCACTCCATAAGTGATAATTAGCAGCATTGACCTGATTATTATCCATTTTCATTGCAATACCACGGTTATTTAATGCGCCTCGTAAACTTACTGTATTGATCCGTAATTGAGCTGATGTGTTAGTGCTACTGCGCTGCATTGGTTTAATACTTTGCTCAAACTGGTAGTATTTAACGGGGGCATTAAGTGATTGGCTACATCCTGATAATAACACTACGCCGATAACAGCAAAAAATTGTATACGTAAAAATGTCCGCATTATTGTTTCCTCGGCGTTGGATCGGCAGGCAATGATTTATCAAAAATAAACATATTTGGTTGCTCATTTAAGCCACGCGAGAGTGGCTGTAGTTCTTCACTTAAACGCTTAAACTCTGAGAGCGTTTGTTGTAATTGTTGATGTAATGAGGAACCTTGTTGATAACTGGCCATGGTTTTTTCAAACTGTTTCATAGTGACATCAAATTGCTGCATACTTTTGGTCATTTCAGCAAAATTACGATTAATATCACCGGGTAAATCTTGGGTATCTTGTTTACTTAACAATGTGCGCATTTCATTCGCCAGCGCTTGGTAATCAGCAAACGCGGAATCAATTTGCGCTAAGCTGTCTTCAATTTTTAAGTTTTTTACCTTATTTAATACGTCAGACACTTGATCTGCTAATACGGTAATGCCACTGGAAACACTTGGAAATACTTGATATTGAGACAGTGTTTCTAACTTCGCAGCTGGGGCATCGTGGTAGATATCAAAATCGACATACACAGCACCGGTGAGTAAGTTGCCTGGTTTTAAAGAAGCGCGCATGCCATTTTTGATCCAACCATCAACACTGTTTTGCCAAAATTGTTTGGCTGAGGCATTATCGTGGTAAATGCGGCCATACTCTATTTTTATCAGTACTGGCACAGCGGTATTATCAGTTCTAAAGTGAGCGGGTTTGCCATCGATCATCACATTTGCAGGTGCTTTAACAACAGTACCGACGCGCATGCCACGATATTCAACCGGGGCTCCGGCACGTAAACCTCGAATAGACTGTTCAAACTCAATTAGGTAATAGTCAAAATTATAAAAACGCTCCTCAAGAGCATCTTTGTAGCTGTTACTAAGCGAAAAGCTATGGCCTTCTTGGGCTAAATTACCCGGTGACTGTTGTTTAGGCAAACCAACCGAGATCCCTCCTTTTAATAACCTGCTTAATGAACCTGTTTTTACATTAATGCCATCGGCAGATAAATCAATTTCAACACCCGTATTGACCCAGAAAATAGAATTTAAGGTGATCAGGTTTTGATAAGGTTCGTTGATGAAAATACCATACTTCATCGCTTGATTCTTCCAATCAAATGTCGCTGTTTCAACTTGACCAATTTTATAATTCTTAAAAAATATACCGGTGCCGACATCCATAACCTCAGCATCATAGCTGAGTAATGAAAAGCGACCGCCTTTGACATCTTTATCAATCAGCGCTGGCTCTTCTTGTAATTTAAAATGCTCTTTTGTTTTACTACTTTCACCTGGTGAAAATTCTAAATATACACCCGATAGTAACGTGCTCATACCGCTGATACCCGTTTCATCAATACGTGGTTTTACTACCCAGATGTTGGCGTCTTCCGTGAGTAAGCCATCATAATGTCTATCAATTTGAGCTCGAGCAATCACACTGTTTTTAGTATCAGAGAGGCGAACGTGATCAATTTGGCCGATTTTCACACTACGTACTTTTATTTCAGTCTTGCCTGCCACGATACCCTCAGCATGAGGCATTGAAATATAAATGGTTGCGCCTTTATTAGCTTGGTATTGGTAAAGCATCCACACACCAACGAGCAAAGCTATAACCGGTATGATCCAAATCGCAGAAATAATAGGTTCTTTTTTTATATTAGCCGTTTCACTCATGCTGTTTCTCTAATTTATGGTCTTTTTATCATTGTTTGGCGAATCCCATAATAGCCGAGGATCAAACGCGTGTGCTGCCAACATTTGGCAAATCACCATGATAGTAAAAAATACAGTGCCTAAACCTGGTGTTACCGACATTAAATTCCCAAGTTGCACTAAGGCTACTAGAATTGCGACAACAAATACATCGATCATGGACCATTTACCAATAAACTCAGTTAATTGATAAACTTTAGTATAGCCCTTTGTTTGGCCGTTAGCGGGTTTGCTAACCAAAAAGCATAAAAATGTTAAAATGAGCGCTTTAGCTAATGGTACTACTACACTCGCTAAAAAAATGATTAATGCAATAGGGTATGAGCCAGCTTGCCACAGTGTTATTACCCCACCAATTAATGTTGAGGGGGATTCATCCCCCAAACTAGTGGTGTACATTATTGGCAATAAATTTGCCGGAATATAACAGGCAATTGAAGTTATTAACCATGCCGTTGCTTTTTGTACGCTGTGGGGGTTTCTGATATGGGTTTTGCTATTACAGCGAGAACAGTATTCGCTATCGCTTAGTTGATGGCAGACATGACAGGCTCGAATGTTACTATCTATGGCACGATAAGAAAGTTTTGCGGCTGCAATTTCAGCCTGAGGCTGTACTTGATCCCATAATCGAGCACGATTTAAGTGTGCTAATGAGCCAATATAGAAGAGTACAAACGCGGCATAGGCCCAAAAACTAACGCCAAAGCTGACTTCCGCTAGCGACATTATTTTTACCATGCTGACCAATACGCCGATTAAAAATATTTCTGACATTATCCATGGCTCTAGCGCTAAGGTGAATTTGAGTAAGCGTCTGGCAATCGTTTGTGGAAGTACTTTAAGTAAGCCTAAATGCAGTGGGATCAAAATAGTGAGTAATGCCATTGGTAAACCAATAATACTAACATCAATAAAAATGCCTAATAAATCGCTGTCGTAATTAAACAAAATACGAGCGGCATCGGGCAAGGTAATCGTCTGTGTAATGCCATTACTACTAAATGAGATAAATGGATAAAACATACTGCTTAGCAGCATGAGTAAAGCACTAATACTGAGTGCTACAATACGGCTGTCATAATTTATATTTGCTGCGCATAGTTTACTGTGACAATGTGGACAGACAGCCATTTGTTTTGCAACTATGTGCGGGATATCAATAATCAAGTCACAATTAGGGCAGGCAGTTTGCAAATTAATAACCACTTAGAAGTATCTTAGATCAAGTTTGCATCAATTATATGCTAAATACAAATGCGAAATTGGTTTAACTAGGCTAGCCTAATAAGAAAGTTGTCATGTAATTTTACAGTTGCTAAAAAGCATCTATCTGTGGGTGGTGAATGAAGTATTTTATAGTGTTTTTTTTTGTTTTATATAGCACTTTTGCATTGAGTTTAGCTGCGCCAAAATCTAGCGACATTATTACCGTTGCGGTAAGCCCTTCTTTGCCTCCTTACGTCTTTAGTGAGGATGATACCGGCTTGCAGTTGCAGATTTTAAAATCTGCGTTTAAAGATCAAGGTATAACCAACCTAGATATCGTTTACATGTCTAATAAGCGTGCAGGGCAGTCCTTAGAACAAATGCAGGTCGATATTGCGATGAATTATGCGGGCGTGACGAGCCCTGCTATTTTTTCCAGTCAAAGTCTATTGGCTTATCAAAATGTAGCGGTGAGCCTGCAGAAAAATCATTTTAAAATTAACACTGTGTATGATTTATCGGGTAAGAGTGTTGTCGCCTTTCAAAATGCCACCGAATTTTTGCCGCCACCATTTAAAACATTAACAACTAAACTGAGTTCCTATGAAGAAGTTGTATACCAAGCGGCGCAGGTGGATCATTTAATGAAAGAGTGGGTTGATGTGGTGGTACTAGAGAAACGGGTGTTTTTACATTATTTACAGCAGTATAAAGAATCGCACCCAATTAAGCCTATTACTATACACCCTATATTTCCTGAGGCACCTCGCCCTGCCTACTTTAATAGTAAAGTGCTACAAGAGATTTTTGATACGGGACTTGCCCATATCATTGCAAATGGGCAGTACAGTAAAATTATGGCCTTTGATGGCAGCGATTATGCTCAGGCTGTAGAACCAAACTCAATCAAATAATGCTACTGTTTGGCGGGTAAGCGCAAGCAACTCACCGGATTGTGACCAAATACAGCCATCTTCTAAACCATAACCATCTTTACAGTGGTGGGTTACTGCTTCAAATCCAAGCCACTCGTCGGCTGCCAACTGCGGTGTTTTCACAAACTCTAAATACCACGACATGCTACTGGCGGGCGCTGGTTGGTTAAACATTTGTAATAAAGTAGGCGGCCATGCATCCGTTAAGGCAATAATATGTGCCTCACTTAGTTCTGCTGGCGACTGTTTTAATTTCATCCAGCCGCCTAAATGCGACGTTTGGGCTGCTGTAAACGGCATTGCACCTTGCTGAGGACAAAGCGCGACATGTTGGAAGAATTCCGGCATGGCACCTGACTGAAATGGTAAAGTGTAACGTTCATTAACCGGTTTTAGGCTCATTGTTTTTGTCACTGGTACCTTAATAGCTGAATCTCGCGATTTTGCAAAACACGCTTGTACGACCACGCTTACTTGGCCGTTCTGCAGCGCTTTAGCCAGTACTTGTGTGCTACTTTTTCCTTCCCGTAAAATTTCGACGGAAAGAGAAAAATCAGCATCTGCTAATAAAGGACCTACAAAATTTGTACTAATAGATAACAAACGACGACTTGGTTCTATTTGTTGACGCATTGCCTGATACAGTAATGAGGCTGATAAACCGCCAAAAGCAGTTCGACCTTGGCACCAGTTAGCAGGAAATTGCATTGTTGCGTAAGTTTGCTCTGAAGGGGGAAGCTGACCTATAAGTGCCGCTTGCTGTAGTAGTTGGTCAAAATGCATAGTGATCCTTTGAGACATTTTTTATTTATTAGTGATTTTATAACACAGAAAAACTCATCAGACCAGATTGTGAAATGGCCCCTAATGATGCAAAAAACGTCAATCCACACATTAATTAGGGTTATTTGCAAAATAAATTACAAAAAAGCACTTTTTTTTCATTTTTACAGTTGAATTAAGTTTGTGGCATCCCTATCTACTAGTCATCGAAAGTATTAATGAATTTTGAAGTTGGAGATATTTCATGGGTAAAATTATCGGAATCGACTTAGGTACTACTAACTCTTGTGTTGCAGTACTTGATGGTGGCAAAGCACGTGTTATTGAAAACGCGGAAGGCGATCGTACCACTCCGTCTATTATAGCTTATACGCAAGACGGTGAAACTTTAGTAGGTCAATCTGCTAAACGTCAAGCGGTTACTAACCCGACAAACACATTATTTGCAATTAAGCGTTTAATTGGTCGTCGCTTTGAAGACGAAGAAGTACAACGTGATATCGGCATCATGCCTTTTAAAATTATCAAAGCAGATAATGGTGATGCATGGGTTGAAGCGGGCGGCGAAAAACGCGCTGCACCACAAATTTCAGCTGAAGTTTTGAAAAAAATGAAAAAAACAGCTGAAGACTTCTTAGGTGAAGCAGTAACTGAAGCGGTTATTACAGTACCTGCTTACTTTAATGATTCACAACGTCAAGCTACTAAAGATGCTGGGCGTATTGCAGGTCTTGAAGTTAAACGTATCATCAATGAGCCAACTGCTGCTGCCCTTGCTTATGGCATGGACAAAAACAAAGGCGAAAACGTTGTTGCAGTATATGACTTAGGTGGTGGTACTTTCGATTTATCAATCATTGAAATTGATGAAGTTGAAGGTGAGCACACATTTGAAGTACTAGCTACAAATGGCGACACTCACTTAGGTGGTGAAGATTTCGATAACCGCGTAATCAACTATTTAGTTGCTGAATTCAAAAAAGATCAAGGTTTAGACTTAAAAACTGATCCACTTGCAATGCAACGTGTTAAAGAAGCGGCTGAAAAAGCAAAAATTGAATTATCATCTGCACAATCTACAGAAGTAAATCTTCCGTACGTAACTGCTGATGCAACTGGTCCTAAGCACATGAACGTGAAACTAACACGCGCTAAGCTTGAGTCACTAGTTGAAGATTTAGTAATGAAGTCACTAGAGCCATTAAAACGTGCCCTTGCTGATGCTGATTTATCAGTAAGCGACATTGACGACATCATCCTTGTTGGTGGTCAAACACGTATGCCTTTAGTACAAAAAACAGTTGCTGATTTCTTCGGAAAAGAGCCACGTAAAGACGTTAACCCTGATGAAGCAGTAGCCGTGGGCGCAGCGATTCAAGGTGGTGTACTTGCTGGTGATGTGAAAGATGTACTATTACTAGACGTTTCGCCATTATCTCTAGGTATTGAGACTATGGGCTCTGTAATGACTGCGTTAATTGAGAAAAATACGACTATTCCAACGAAGAAATCGCAAACATTCTCAACTGCTGAAGATAATCAAGCCGCAGTAACTATCCATGTCTTACAAGGTGAGCGTAAACGTGCTAGCGACAACAAATCACTAGGTCAATTTAACCTAGAAGGTATTCGTCCAGCACAACGTGGTACACCACAAATCGAAGTTACTTTTGATGTGGACGCTGATGGTATCTTACATGTATCTGCAAAAGATAAAGACACAGGTAAAGAGCAAAAAATCACCATTCAAGCATCTTCAGGCTTAAGCGATGAAGAAGTTGAAAAAATGGTTCGTGATGCCGAAGCACACGCAGAAGACGATAAAAAGTTTGAAGAGTTAGTAGCTGCACGTAACCAAGCTGATGCACTTGTTCACGGTACACGTAAGCAAATTGAAGAAGCGGGTGATGCATTACCAAGCGAAGACAAAGACGCAATTGAAGCGGCTGTTGTTGACCTTGAAGCTGCGATTAAGAGTGACAAAAAAGACGAGATTGAAGCAAAAACTCAAGCGCTTGCTGAAAAGTCACAAAAGTTAATGGAAATTGCACAAGCTAAAGCACAACAAGGTGGTGACGCCGGTGCCGAGCAGCAACAATCTGCGAAGAAAGATGACGACGTAGTGGATGCTGAGTTCGAAGAAGTTAAAGACGACAAGTAATTGTTGTTAGCGCTTCGCCTAACTGAAAACACGATGACTGATATCGCAATTTAAGTTAGGATGAACAACTAAGGCGCGCGGGCTAAAGCTTGACGCGCCTTTTGCATGTAAATTAGATGATAAATCGATACGATTTATCGATTTATCCGCAGCAATGCTGCAGTAAGAAAAGAGTAGTGTGATAGATATGTCAAAACGCGATTATTATGAAGTCCTTGGAGTGGCAAAAGACGCCAGCGAAAGAGACGTAAAAAAAGCGTATAAACGCTTAGCGATGAAATATCATCCAGATCGTACCGCAGGCGATAAAGAACTTGAAACTAAATTCAAGGAAGTAAAAGAAGCTTACGAGATCCTCACTGACAGTCAAAAACGTCAAATGTATGATCAATACGGCCATGCTGCGTTTGAACAAGGCGGTGGCGGTGGTGGTCATGGCGGCCATGGTGACTTTGGTGATGTATTTGGTGACGTGTTCGGTGATATTTTTGGAGGCGGTGGTGGCCGTCGTCAATCGCGTCAGCAACGAGGTTCAGACCTACGTTACAACATGGACTTAAGCTTAGAAGAAGCGGTTCGTGGTAAAGAAGTAGAAATTAAAGTACCTACGTGGGTGAGCTGTGAGCCGTGTGACGGCAGCGGTGCAAAAGCGGGTTCTAAACCGAAAACATGTACGACTTGTCATGGTGCAGGCCAAGTGCAAATGCGCCAAGGTTTTTTTGCTGTGCAACAAACCTGTCCAACCTGTCAGGGCACTGGTCAGATAATTTCTGATCCATGTAATAGCTGTCATGGTCAAGGCCGTGTGGAAAAAACCAAAACATTATCGGTTAAAATCCCAGCCGGGGTTGATACTGGCGACCGCATTCGTTTATCTGGCGAAGGTGAAGCAGGGGTACATGGTGCACCCGCTGGTGACTTGTATGTGCAGGTATCGGTACGTGAACACCGTATCTTTGAGCGTGATGGTAATAACCTATATTGTGAAGTGCCGATTGGGTTTACAACGGCTGCTCTTGGTGGCGAAATTGAAGTACCGACTTTAGATGGTCGTGCTAAATTGAAGATCCCAGCTGAGAGTCAAACGGGCAAAATGTTCCGTATGCGCGGTAAAGGTGTTAAGTCTGTCCGTAGTGGCGCAGTTGGTGACTTGATCTGTAAAGTGGTAATAGAAACACCCGTTAAGTTAAATGAACGCCAACGCGAGTTATTGCAAGAGCTTGAGCAAAGCATGGGTAAGGATGGTTCTAAAAACCGTCCAAAAGAAAAAGGCTTTTTTGATGGTGTAAAAAAGTTCTTTGATGATTTAACTAAGTAATCACTCATTACTTACAAAATGGCGCTAATTAGCGCCATTTTTTATTGGCTAACAAAAGCTTATTAATCTGACAAAAATAAGCGCTTTGTTGACAACCACGCAGTAATACATATTCATAATGCTACCTTTACAGAGCGATTAGGCTCGTTAATCACCTGTCACTTAACGGCTATTTTATCTTATCAAATGAAATTCCGGACCCTATATGGGTAATTAAATGCCATTGCTGCTTTATTTTGCATTACTTATCGATATGATAATTAGTCTCACTTGCATGATTGAATAATCGGCGTAAAATCAGCGCCATTGATGTATTAAATGAAATGAGATGGCATGTTAACGTTAGACGAATTAGTAATTGGCCAACATGGCTCTGTTGTAAGCATCGATCCTAATGCGAGTTTGTTGCGCCAGAAATTACTTGCAATGGGTTTAACGCCAGGCGCTCCTGTCCACGTATTGCGCTTTTCTCCATTTGGCGATCCGATGATTGTCAAAGTTCGCGGTACCGTTCTTAGTCTTCGTAAATCCGAGGCAAAATCAATTAATTTGGAACTCGCAGTATGAATCCAAACATTGCCGTAATAGGTAACCCAAACTGTGGTAAAACTACACTATTCAACGCTTTAACCGGTAGCAAACAGAAAGTAGGTAACTGGTCAGGGGTGACCATCGATAAGAAAATTGGTCAATTTAAAGTGGCTGATCAGACTGTCGACTTGGTTGATTTGCCCGGCACTTATTCTTTAGATGTAAATGCACAAACCCCTTTAGATGAAAAAATTGCGCGTGATTATGCACTCAGTGGTGAATCACAACTGATCATCAATATTCTTGATGCATCAAATCTTGAACGCAATTTATACCTCACCGCTCAGCTGCTTGAGATGAAAGTACCTTTACTCGTCGTGCTAAATATGGTCGATGTGGCAAAACGAAATGGTTTAGTAACGGATCCAAAGGCGCTAGAAAAGCGACTTGGATGCCCTGTGATTGCCTTAAGTGCAAATAATAAAACAGACATTACTGGTTTAAAAGAGTTTATTGCACAAGGGCTTAAACTTAAAAAAGTATCAATGCATATCCCTAGTTATGAGCAAAAAATAACGCAAGCGGCCAACAACATTGCAGCCAGTTTTACTGCCAATAATAAACCGATAGAAAACATCGACACTGATTGGTTGTCATTGCGGTTATTAGAGCAAGATGAAAGCTGTTTTGGCTATGCTGATAAACAAACACTGGCAGTGGCAAAAGCTGAATTTGAACAGTTTGCCGATCACCATGAACTTGATGTGCTTTTTGCCAATGGTCGTTATGAGTTTGCCCATCAACTGGCTGTACTTGCTCAAAATACTAAAGGCATCGCCTCTGAAACCATTAGTGATAAAATAGATGCGGTAGTGATCAATCGTTTTTTAGGGATCCCAATATTTTTAGGGATCATGTATTTAATGTTTACTGTTGCGGTAAATGTAGGCGGCGCATTTATAGACTTTTTCGATATTGCTGTAGGTGCGATTTTAGTCGATGGCTTTGGTGAAATATTAACTTCATTAGGCGCACCTGATTGGCTACGCGCATTGCTTGCGGACGGTATAGGTGGTGGTATTCAGCTTGTTGCCACCTTTATCCCGGTGATTGGCTTTTTATACTTTTGTTTAGCCTTTATTGAAGATTCAGGTTATATGGCGCGTGCTGCTTTTATCATGGATAGATTAATGCGCGCCATTGGTTTACCGGGTAAAGCTTTTGTGCCTTTAATTGTTGGCTTTGGCTGTAACGTGCCATCAGTAATGGCAACTCGTACTTTAGAAACCCATAAAGATCGCTTACTGACTATTGCCATGTCACCATTTATGTCATGTGGCGCGCGCTTAAGTGTGTATGCCTTGTTTGTCGCTGCCTTTTTTACCACTAATGGCCAAAACTTAGTATTTGCACTGTATATTTTAGGTATTGTTATGGCGGTATTAACCGGTTTGGTACTTAAAAATACCTTGTTTAGTCCAACGCTTACCCCGTTTATTCTCGAATTACCTGCGTATCATATGCCAACGGCAAAAGGCGTACTTTACAAAGCATGGGAGCGCTTAAAAAGCTTTTGTATGCGCGCCGGTAAAACTATAATTGTGGTGTTTGTTATTTTAAAAATATTAAGCTCCATAGGTACTGATTTTACTTTTGGCAATGACAACACAGATAAATCGATGCTCAGTGAAATTTCAAAAATTGCAACACCGGTGTTTGCTCCTATCGGGGTAGAGCAAGATAATTGGCCTGCAACTGTCGGTATTTTTACTGGCGTATTTGCTAAAGAGGCAGTAGTTGGCACTTTAGATAGTTTATATTCAAATTTAGATGGCGTAGCGGCTGTGAATGAAGAGCCAGTTAATGTCATCGATAAAGTGGCTGAAGCATTCGCGAGTATTCCTGCAAACCTAATAGACGTATTTGGTAATTTACTCGATCCACTGGGTTTAAATGTCACTAATGTGAGCGATCAAAGTAGTGCGGCCATTGATCAAGAAGTGAATGTATCGACCTTCGCAACCATGGAAAACCTATTTAGCAGTCAACTTGCTGCATTCAGTTACTTAGTTTTTGTATTGCTTTATACACCGTGTGTGGCGGTGATGGGCGCTATGTACCGAGAAGCTGGAATGAAATGGATGCTATTTGTTGCAATTTGGTCAACAGGGCTTGCTTACATCACAGCCTCTGTGGTGTATCAAGTGGGTAACTTTAAGCAATCTCCGATGTTTTCGGCATTTTGGTTACTCGGGTGCGCTGTCGTTATTGCATTGGCAATAAGCTCTATGCGTATTTATGGTAATAAAATGGCTGCAAAGAGTCGTTTAATCCCTGTTGTTAATATTATTTAGCCAGTATATATAGTTTAAAAAAGAGTACCTTGGTACTCTTTTTTTGTTAATTTTAAAGCAGTTAACAATTCAATGGAGTTAGTCATGACGCCAGCCACACAATTATTAAAAAAACACAAGGCCACTTTTGAGCTGCTCAGTTATGAGCATAACTCAAGTACACATAGCTTTGGTTTAGAAGCTGTTGAAAAGTTAAATCTAGCCGCTGAGCAGGTTTTCAAAACCTTAGTATTTGAAACCAATGAATTGCAGTTAGTAGTGGCAATTACGCCTGTGAGTCAACAAGTTAACTTAAAGCTCTTAGCAAAAGCATGTGGTGTTAAAAAAGTACATATGGCCGCTGCACAAAAGGTAGAAAATAGCACCGGATATATTCTTGGTGGCGTAAGTCCATTAGGGCAAAAAAAACGCTTAGCAACTTACCTTCATAGTAGCGCAAAGCAGTTTGATATTATTTATGTAAGCGCTGGTAAACGCGGCCTTGAAATTGCACTTGATCCCAATACATTAATAAAACTGTGTAATGGCAAATTAGCTGACTTTTAGTGGTGATTTACAGTGTTAGTTAACAGTCGATAAGCTAACAGTAATACCTTGCACAAACTTTAACATATGTTTATTTTCCCTCATTTTTTTCTATTGTTATTGAGGTTTAATTATTTTAGCGTTTTTTAGTAAAAAAAAATCAACTAAATACTTTTCAGCGTACAAGTGTTAGCTCTTTTTATTCAATGGCTTAGATAGCCTAAAAATAAATAAATTGAAAAAACTGTTAAAAAATTGCTTAGAGTAATTGATCTAAACCATTTTTTATGACGTAATGTAGGTATTATTGTCTGGTCGGATGAGTTGATTATGAGTTTACGTACAAAATTAAAAAAAGTATTACCAAGTATTTCTATCACTGAACAAGAAGCCCTTGATGCGGGTGATGTGTGGTTAGAAGGCTCTATTTACCAAGGTAAGCCTGACTTCAACGCACTTCGCGCAGTCCCTGCTGCTGTATTGAGCGCAGATGAACAAGCATTTATCGACGGCCCATTACAAGAGCTATTGGGTATGATCGACGATACAGAAATTCAAAATGGCATTCATTTACCTGAATACATTTTAGATTTTCTGAAAAAGGAACGTTTCTTTTCACTGATCATTCCTAAATCATTCGGTGGTTTAGAGTTTAGCCCTTACGCAAACTCAACTATCGTTGGCACAATCGCCACTAAAAGTTCTGCTGTTGCAGTAACCGTTATGGTTCCTAACTCGTTAGGCCCTGGTGAGTTACTACTGCACTTTGGTACTAAAGAGCAGCAAGCACATTATTTACCACGCCTAGCCAATGGCCGTGACATTCCATGTTTTGCACTCACTAGCCCAGAGGCTGGTTCTGATGCCGGTGGCATTCCAGATTTAGGCACAGTGACTAAAGGCATGTATAACGGCGAAGAAGTTCTTGGCCTTGAGATCACTTGGGACAAGCGTTATATCACCCTTGCGCCAATTGCCACCGTACTTGGTTTAGCATTTAAAGTGGTTGATCCAAATGGCTTGCTAGGTGGTAAAGAAAACCTCGGTATTACGTGTGCACTTATTCCAAAAGAGCACCCAGGTGTTGAACTTGGTAATCGCCATGATCCAATGGGGATTCGTTTTTACAACGGTACTACGCGTGGCAACAAAGTATTTGTGCCAATGGACTTCATTATTGGTGGGCAAAAGAACATCGGCCGTGGCTGGCAAATGTTGGTTAGCTGTTTAGGTGCTGGCCGAGGTATTTCATTACCTGCATTAGGTGTTAGTTCATCTCAGGTAGCATTTAAAGGTGCCTCTGAATACGCTGCGGTACGTGAGCAATTTGGCTTAGCAATCGGTCAGTTTGAAGGTATTCAAGAAAAACTCGCTGATATTGCTGGTAAAACATACCTGCAAGAAGCAATGCGTGTACTTACAACCGAAGGTTTAGGCATGGGCTTAAAGCCATCGGTTGTGACTGCAATTGCAAAATATCATATGACTGAAATTGGTCGCGACGTGCTTGACTCAGCAATGGATATTCAAGCTGGTAAAGCAATTCAGAACGGCCCGCAAAATACGTTAGCAAGCGGCTATGTTGCACAGCCAATTGCCATCACGGTTGAAGGCGCCAACATTCTTACACGTAACTTGATGATCTTTGGTCAAGGTGTAATGCGTTGTCACCCATATTTACAATCGATGGTTGAATCAATCCACAGCGAAGATAAAAACGCAGATAAAGAATTTAACCGCATTCTACGTAAAACAGTCGGTTATAGCGTAGCAAACAGTTTACGTGCATTTCGTTTAGGCGTATTACCATTTACAGCAGGTGCTAATTCACCACTTCCAGAAGTACGTGAATATGAAAAAGCAGCTCATAAATTATCAGCTAAATTAGCAGTATATGCAGATTTTTCGTTACTGGTACTCGGCGGAAAACTTAAACAAGCGGAAATGCTATCAGCCCGTTTAGGCGATGTAATGAGCTTCTTATATGCGGCAATGGCATCAATTAAATATTATGAGCAAAAAGTGGCAAGCAGTGAACGCGAGCAAGCAGCGCCATATTTCCACTACGCAACACGTTTTGCATTACAAAGCGCCGAACAAGCATTGCATAAGTTTTTAGACAACTTCCCTGCAAGTGGCACACGTAAGTTTATGCGTTTTATTACCATGAACTATTCGACTAAAATGCCAAAAATTAGCGATGACTTAATTCGCGAATTAGCTACACAAGCGCAACTTGACACGGCATTTAAAAAGCAAATCACACACTTAGTTAAACCTATTGAAGGTGATGGACATTACATTAACGAGCAAGCGTATAAAGCGAAAATGGGCTGTTTAGATTTACTCGCAAAAGTGAAAAAAGCCTTGCGTGCTAAAACAATCAAACCAGGTATTCGTTTTGCACTTACTCTTGATAATGCACTTGTAGCAAATGTAATCACTGAAGAAGAATACGCTAAACTGATTGATTACAACAAAAAACGTGAACGCGCAATTCGTGTTGATGAGTTTGATTTTGATATGAACTTATTAGACGAAAATGCAAAACCGATAAACCCACTGAAAAGTGTTGTTAATCAGTAATATTTTTTAATTCAACAATGTAAGCGCCTGCAGTATAGGCGCTTTTTTTGTGCTAAAAAAACTTAGAATCCATATTTATTCGTTAATAAGACAAGTGTTATTCCGCCGGCACAGTAATATGTTATTCAATTGTAAGTCTATAGGTTGTAAAACTTTATGATTGTATTTGTTGTTAAAAAACGTTAATCTAAGTGCAAATTGTTTTTATTTGACTTGAGGGTCCATGTTTAATCCAACTATTTCTTACATCTCTATGGCAGTTACATTAGCAATGTCGAGTGTAGCTTTTGCAAATGAGCAAGGCACAGAAGAAGCAAATATCGAAAAAATCTCTGTGCTAGGGCAACGGTTAGAATATAATACCAGCGCTACAGGCTTAATGCTTTCAGTGCAACAAACTCCTCAGTCTATCTCTGTAATTGATGCGCAAGCAATTCAAGACTTTGCACTAGATAATGTTGCAGATGTCGTGGGAATGGCTGCGGGGATCAATGTTCAAAAAGCAGAAACCAGCCGTTTTTTCTTTAGCGCACGTGGTAATCCCGTTACCAATTTTCAGTATGATGGCTTACCGGTTTTTTACAATAGCTTTTTTTCAGAAGCAGTATCAGATTCCATTCTTTTTGAGCGTGTGGAAGTAGTTAGAGGCGCCACTGGCTTACTCTCTGGAGCAGGTGAACCTTCAGCGGCAATCAATTTGATCCGTAAAAAAGCAGGTTTTGAACAACAAGGTTACGTTACTGCGAAAGTTGGTTCATGGCAAAATGTTAGACTTGAAGGTGATTTTAACACGCCACTCAATAGCGATGGCAGTATTCGTGGCCGTGTAGCTGCGAGTATTGATCAAGGTGAAAGCCATGTTGATTTAGCTGAAAAAGATAATCTTCAACTTTATACAACCGTGGGTTTTGATTTAGGCGCGAATACTGAGATGAACATCGGAATAGAGCATGCGAAACGTAGGCCTAAAGGCTCTACATGGGGTGCATTACCTTTATTTTATGCAGATGGCTCCTCTGCTGATGATTTAGCTATATCAAGTACAACGGCAGCAAACTGGACCTATTGGGACCGCGATAATACCAGTGCCTTTGTTAATTTAGCGCATAGCTTTACAAATGGGTGGCAGTTGAGAGCAGAATACGAACGCCGAGATGATAAAATGGATGGCAAACTATTATACTTAAGCGGGCATCCTGATCGAGACACTGGGCTTGGTATGAGTGGTTCGTCAATGATTTATCAAAGTGATCGTACTTTGGATAGTGCGCGCATATACGCAGATGGTCCTTTTGAGTTGTTTTCTCGAGAGCACCGCTTGATTGTTGGGGCTAACTTAAGTGATCAGCATGTCACTTCTGATTCATTTTATGCTATCAGTGGTGATCCCGTTGGAAACTTTTTACAGTGGGATGGCAGTGTATCTGAACCTACTTATGCAGATACCGCTATTACCGGAAAAAATAACGAACAGCAGGTTGGGGCGTATATTGCTACACAACTGAGTATAACGGATAAACTAACCCTTGTTCTAGGTAACCGCTTTAGTCGCTATGATTATGAAAATGAGATAGACAGTGCTGATAATTACAAACAAACGGGCATTAACACTCCTTATGCGGGACTAGTGTTCTCACCTGTACCTACGGTATCAATTTATACAAGCTACACTGAAATTTTCCAGCCACAAAATGCAAAAGACAAAAATGATCAACGTCTTGACCCTGTTGAAGGCAGTAATTTAGAAGCTGGGGTAAAAAGCACCTGGCTTGATGAACGATTACTTGTTACTGCTGCCGTATTTAAGGTCGAAAAAGATAATGTAGCAGTACTAGACCCTTCATTCACTGAACCATTGCCTGATGGTAGCTTTCCATATATCGGGAAAAAAGGTACGCAGAGTAAAGGTTTTGAAGTGGAAATTTCGGGGCAAGTAACTGATTCATTTAACGCTAATTTCAGTTATGCACACACTAAATCTGAAGATGAAAATGGTGATGATTTTGCAACCCATAACCCTGAACACTTAGTTAAGCTCTCTGGAATGTATGATTATAATGAGGCGTTCAAATTTGGTGTAAATGCACATTGGCAAAATGAAATCTATAATGAAAATGTTGGCCCTAATAATGCCTATCGTGCAGAGCAGGCAAGTTATTGGCTGGTTAATATGATGGCGCGTTACAAGTTTACAGATCAGTTTAGCGGTCAAATGAATATCAACAACGTATTTGATAAAAAGTACTACTCCAGTATTGATTTTTATAACCAAGGCTTCTTTGGCGCACCCCGTAATATTGAAGCTTCAGTAAGGTATCAGTTTTAACCACTCTCTATTTATCATAGCTTACCCCGCAAGTTAAAGCGGGTAAGCTATTCCTTCTTAGGTAGTTTACTTGATTAGATCTAATCACTTTTTGTACTTAAAGTGAGTGGGCAATGTCATTGTTGCCAAACACCAATGTAATGCAAAAAGCCATAAACTTGCGAATGAAAGTAAATCAAAGCCGACTATTTTTTAGTACCTTCAGCTCCTAGCATACACGTTTACAATATCACCAACATCTAGCTACAGAGTTTATTCGTGTCGCTTTGCGATGAGATTTATTGATTAATCTTTATATGTAAACTCGCCAAACGAGTAAGATAAAATTTTTTGTTGATTATTTAAGGTGGTGTTCAGAAGGTAAATGATAGGGTAAAAATAAGTTATTTACTAAGTAAGCTGTACTCGCACCTAGGAATAGTGTGTTTGCTGTTTTCATTAAAATAGACAAAGGATTATAGTCTCATGAAGTAAGTCATGTCTTTTTTTCATTTAGTACTACGATCTTTTCTACCTATTTGCGCGGCGATAACAGCCTTGTTTCTAATCATTTTTGACTCATATAATTATTGGACACTCAGTTTAATTATTATACTTGCACTTTTATCCTTTCTTGGCGTTAGAGACCGCTTTCAAAAGAGTAATACACTTTTGAGAAATTACCCTGTAATTGCATGGGTGCGCCATATTTTTTATGATTTGCGTCCATTTTTGCGTCAATACATTGTAGAAGATGATTTAGAAGGGACGCCATATAGTTTTGCTGCGCGTAATCTTATTTATAATCGGGCTCAGGGTAAAAGTGACACACAGCCGCTGGGCACTGAGCGAAATGTCCGTGAAGATGGTTATACATGGGTGTGCCACTCAATGGCACCAAGCGCAGAGCCTGATAAAAAACCACGTGTCACGATTGGTAATGAGCAGTCTAGCCAACCCTATAATGCATCTTTATTAAATATTTCGGCCATGAGCTTCGGTGCTTTATCTGGGCGAGCGATAGAGGCTTTAAATAAGGGCGCTTCAATTGGTGGATTTTATCATGACACCGGTGAAGGAGGGCTTAGCAAATATCATAAAAAACACGGTGGCGATATTGTATGGGAACTCGGCACTGGCTATTTTGGTTGTCGTGATAAACATGATCGTTTTGATCCCAAGCAATTTGCTGACCAAGCGCAAATCGAACAAGTAAAAATGACTGAAATTAAGCTAAGCCAAGGTGCAAAGCCGGGTCATGGTAGCATGTTGCCAGGCTCTAAAGTAACCCAAGAAATAGCCAACGCGCGACAAGTGCCTATTCATCAAGATTGCTTGTCTCCCTCAGGGCATTCTGCATTTTCAACCCCGATTGAGCTTCTGGAATTTGCGCAAAATATGCGTCAGTTATCAGGCAATAAACCCGTAGGTCTGAAGCTCTGTGTTGGCATGCCTCATGAAGTGATGGCATTAGGCAAAGCAATGTTAAGTACAGGGATTTATCCTGATTTTATCGTTGTAGATGGTGCCGAAGGCGGCACCGGGGCAGCTCCTAGTGAACTGTCTGATTGGGTTGGTATGCCTTTAGAAGATGGTCTCGTAATGATGCAAAATATGTTAGTGGGCACAGGGCTCAGAAAACATATTAAGTTAGGTGCCAGCGGTAAAATTTATAATGGTATGGGAATGGCAAAGCACATTGCTTTAGGAGCTGACTAGTGTAATGCGGCGCGTGCATTTATGTTTTCGATTGGTTGCGTTCAGGCGCGGCGTTGTGACAAGGGAACTTGTCCTACAGGCATTGCAACACAAGATCCGCAACGTCAACGCTCCTTAGATATTGATATACAATCTGAACGGGCTGCTCGCTTTCATGCCAAAACTCTCTCAGCACTGGCTGAAATTGTAGGCTCAAGTGGTGTTATTCACCCAAGCGAGCTTAACCCGCATCAAATTATTACCCGTGTTAACGCTGCTCAATCTAAGTCGATTATTGATATTCACCCGCTTTTGCCTGCAAATAGCTTGCTTGACGCACCTAAAGATACAGCCTATGGCGATTGGTGGGAGGCGGCTTCACCGGATACATTCAAACCCATTAAAGACATAACACAAGCGATGGGAAAAACTTTATCAGCACATAATAGAGGGCATTATTAATGAGTATTACAGTTTCCGAAGTAATTGCTGACACGCTAATAAAAGCGGGTGCAAAACGTTGTTATGGTATTGTGGGTGATACAATTAACCACTTTACTAATGCAATCAGTAAAACGTCTCTAGAGTGGATCAATGTTCGACATGAAGAAGTGGGGGCATTCGCTGCTGGCAGTGAAGCATATATGACTAGGCAATTAGCTGTGTGTGCCGGCACCTGTGGTCCTGGAAGCTTGCATTTTGTTAATGGTATTTTTGAAAGCCATCGTAACGGATCGCCAGTTGTACTCATTGCTTCAAATGTAGATAGCTCTGAAGAAGGCATGGGGTTTCCACAGGAATTAGACCAAACTAAGATATACGATCAGTGCTCCGTTTTTTGCCAGCGTATTAATCATCCTAGTCAAGCAAGACGGATCGTTGCCCAAGCGGCCCAAGCTGCGTTAACTCATCAAGGTGTCGTGGTGGTTGTAGTGAATGGCGATATATTTAAAAATAAAATTGAAGATGATATCGCTTGGTCGGTACACCAACCACAGCCGTTAATTCGTCCAAATGACGCAGATTTAAACACCTTGGCGGGTATGATCCATAGTGCAAAGCGGATCACGATTTATGCGGGGATTGGCGCACGTGAATCACATGACCAACTAGTTGCGCTTGCTGATAAAATAAAAGCACCTATTGCACACAGCTCTCGTTCAAAAGAGTTTGTTGAACCTAATAATCCGTTTAATGTAGGTATGACAGGTATACTAGGTAATTTGGCTGGCATGCAAGCAATGGATGACTGTGATCTATTGCTATGTTTAGGCTCTGACTTCGCCTATACCCAGTTTTATCCGAAAAATGCACAAATTGTTCAAGTTGATACACAGGCGAAACATTTAGGAAGACGTACACCTATCGATTTGGGGTTGGTGGGTGATGTAGCCAATACAATTGAGGCATTACTGCCTTTACTTGAACAGCGCTCTGATGATTCTCATCTAAATAATGCACTAGAGCAGTGGCACAAGGACAAAAAAGAGTATGCAGGAAAAGCAAGGCATGAGAGTGAGCTCATTCACCCTCAGTATCTAACGCAATTACTCAGTGATAAAGCCGATAGAAATGCCATATTTACCGCTGATGGTGGGAGTCCGATGGTCTGGTTACTACGCCATTTAGAGGCTACAGGCGAGCGTCGATTCTTAACAAGCCTACTGCATGGAACAATGGCAAATGCGTATCCCCAAGCGCTAGGTATTGCAAATGCATACCCACAGCGTCAAGTGATTGCGATGTGTGGTGATGGTGGTTTAACAATGTTAATGGGGGATTTGCTGACACTAGTACAAGAGCAAATCCCAGTGAAATTATTGGTTTTCAATAACGAATCCCTTGGATTTGTTGAAATGGAACAACGGGTTGAAGGTCTACTAGATAACTATACGAGTCTGCATAACCCAAATTTTGCTTCATTAGCTGAACAAATTGGTCTGCAGGGGTGGCAAGTCGATACTCCAGAGCGACTCCCAGATACGATGCAAGCTTGGTTAGATCATAAAGGACCTGCATTATTAGAAGTTAAAGTTAATCGCATGGAATTAGTAATGCCTCCTAAAATAGAGGCTAACCAAGTTGCTTCTACTGCCTTATTTGGAGTAAAAGCCGTTCTTAATGGTCGCTCAGATGAAGTGATTTCATTAATCCGAGATAACTTTATTAAGTAACAACGCCTTTTAAAATGGGAGGTATTACGATACCTCCGGTTTTTACTCATAGTGCCTCAACGTTTCTCGCTATGTTAATAAAATTATTCCTTCCCTAACAAGCGCTAGGATGCTCTTTGTGTTCAGGTCATTCAATCTAGCCCAGCACCATTAGGTGTCAGGATAAGTAGTTGAAATAGTGAGGGTGAGTTTGTGTAAAGGGCTGATTTGTATGAATTGACTCAACCACGATTCTCGGGGCTCAATAAAAAGCCCCATTTCATAATTTTAGACTGCGGGCTAAATATTATATTTACTTGTTTTGTTTTTCTATTTCTATTATTTGTTTGTCTATTTGATCTGCTTCAAAGGAAAGTTCTGAGTATTTGCGTATATCGCCATTACGTTGGGCATGCATTGCTTGTTCTAGTTTTATAGAAAGCTGCTTATGTAACTTTTTAGTTGGGTCTTTCTTAAAGAATGAAAACATATATTACTCGTTTAATAACTGGTGCAGATTGATACGTTTCAATCAATGCATTGGTTTACATTATGTTGAAATAGTAAGCTGGCAAAAGATAATGATTGCTAACATGTAGTTAAGTAGTGAGCTGTGTTGCCTGTAAGCGCTTTAATCTTAAAATGTTTATGTCATACTAGGTGTTTTATGAATATTGGTGCGTATGTCTTTTTATCTGCCATTAATTGGTCTTCATTATAAAAATATTAAAATCACTGAAACAATCACTGCTTTATGGAGTGGCTGTGGTGAAATAGTGCGTTGTCGTTTAGACGGTAAAGCCTGCGTCATTAAAGCGATTAGTGTGCCCGATCACATAAATCATCCGCGAATTTCGCAAACTGAGTTTGCAATTAACCGAAAGCGTCACTCTTATGAAGTCGAATTTTATTGGTATCAGCATTATGCGACGCGATTACCATCTAGAGCAGGTGCTTTAAGGTGTTTTAATGCCATAGAACATGAGCAGCACAAAGTCTTAGTGTTTGCTGATTTTACAGAGTGTGGCTTTGTAAACGCAAAACCAATCCATACACATGTTACAGCCATTATTAAGTGGTTGGCGTATTTTCATGCTTTTCATTTTCAAGTCAAAGCTGATGGCTTATGGCCGCAGGGGAGTTATTGGCATTTAGCCACTCGGCCAGACGAGTATGAAAAAATGGCAGATTGTGCTATCAAGCAACAAGCACACAGCATCGATCAAACTATTCGGGCATGTCAGTATCAAACGCTTATTCATGGTGATGCAAAACTTGCGAACTTCGCTGTTAATAGTTCGACTATGGAAGTTTTAGGATATGACTTTCAATATGTTGGCGCTGGAGTAGGTGTTATTGACGTTATGTACTTTTTGGGTAGTTGTTTAAATGAACAGCAATTACAACAAAGAGCTGATGATTACTTAGCCGATTACTTTAAATATTTTGCCAACGCCATGCACATATTTGATAAAAGCGCATATAGCCATGCTGCTATTAACGAATGGCAAACCTTATGGCCAGTTGTATGGGCTGACTTTTACCGATTTTTAATGGGCTGGAGTCCAGAACACGTAAAAATTAATGCTTATATGCAATATCAAATTACAAAAACAAATTTTGGGGTAACGTAGAATGACGAAACAGATCCGTTGGGGAATGATTGGCTGTGGCGCTGTAACCGAGGTGAAAAGTGGCCCTGCGTATAAAAATACGAAAGGTTTTGTGTTGCAAGGCGTTACTCGACGAGATACCGCACTCGCTGAAGATTACGCAAAACGCCATAACGTGCCTATGGTATTTAAAACGGCCGATGAATTGATCGTAAGTTCTGATATTGATGCCGTGTATATCGCAACGCCTCCAGATAGCCATATGGAGCTTGCGCTAAAAGTTGCTGCTGCGGGCAAACCATGTTGTATTGAAAAACCACTGGCGCCTACATTGGCTCACAGTGAAGTTATTCTTGAAGCTTTCAGCAGTAAAAATGTTCCCTTGTTCGTCGCGTATTATCGACGTTCTTTACCGCGCTTTAATAAAGTAAAAAGCCTGATTGACACGGGCGAAATCGGCCAGGTGCGACATATTAATTGGCACTTAAGTAAAGCCTCCAGCGAGCAAGATAGATCAGGTGTTTACAATTGGCGTACCGATAAAACTATCGCACCAGGAGGTTATTTTGATGATTTAGCCAGCCATGGTCTCGATTTATTTGGTTACTTATTTGGTGATTATGAACAAGTGAAAGGACTGGCGACAAACCAGCAAAACTTATATGGCGCTTTTGATGCAATCACTGCGTGTTGGCAGCATAAAAACGGTATTACCGGCTCAGGAAGTTGGAACTTTGGTGGTTTTTCTCGTTTTGATGTTGTTACTTTATACGGTGAAAAGGGCGAGATCAGCTTTAGCGTATTTGATGAGCAAGCAATTACGGTTATTAACGAAAGTGGTCAGCAACAACTGAGCATTGAAAACCCGCCTCATGTTCAACAATATCATGTGCAAAATATGGCCTCGTCATTATTTGAAAATATTACACATCCGTCAACAGGTCATTCGGCCGCACATACTAGTTGGGTGATGGAGCAAATTTTAAACAACTAAATCAGCGTGCAGGTATTGCTACGTTAAAAGCATCTTGTAATGCGTGTAATATCAGCGCCTGCTCCGGCGGTGCAAATATTTGTGTGTGACTACTAATGATTATTTTCTGGATTTCAGGCGTTTGTAATGCTTGATCAAATAATGCAATCACTTGCTTTCCTTGTTCTGACTGCGAGCATGCAATATAGCCAAACACTGTTTGATTCGTGTCGTCTAGGCTGAGATAGCGGATATTTTCTGTGCTTGGATCTGTACCGTGACGAGAAGTAAACACCGATCTGTATTCAATAACGGCATCGAACTTATTTTGAAATAGCATTTGACTAAGGCGATAAGCACCTGTTGTGCCGCCTAAGCTCATAAATGATTTAGGATGCTTGGTAATATAATTATCTATTTCGTGACCATATGAACGCCCTGAAGCAATGCCGATGGTGAGATTATATTTATTTACCGCATCATTTAAACTAATATTTTCAGGCAGTTCTGGATGATTATACACCACTAAGCGGTTGGCCGGAAAAGCCATAATTGGGGAGGTACTAAATAATGCATTTTCAAGGCGATCAGGTGTTTTGACTTTATTGTACAAACACACATCTTTCATTGCATGCAATTGTTGCCACTCCCTTAATCTACTCGCTGTGATAAAGTTTAACGCGATTGCACCATTGAGCTGCTTTTCAATATCGAGCAAAAATTGAGTGGCTATGTTAAATGGATCATCATTTTCCTGTGATGCAAAGTCGGTCATCATTTGCACCTTTAATGGTTTTTTAGCCATCGCTAATGAAGGCATTATTGCTAAAATACCAATCAAGAGCCCAATAACAAACTTTGACATAAAACCTATGTGAGCAAATTATTCATAGCTATTATTATAGTGTAGTTGCGTTGAAAATGACAATTATCGGATTAAATGAGATAAAGCGCTGTATTAGGAACATAAAATAATTTTTTTATTGCACTGATCATGCTTTTTTAAAGTCTGATGGAATTTTTTAAGCTAAAATAAGCGCAATTTATTTTTCTTTTAGGCGCTATTATGACTATTCATGTAATTAACCACCCACTTGTTCAACATAAACTTGGCCTTATGCGAGAATATGGCATTAGTACTAAGAGTTTCCGTGAGCTTTCGTCTGAAGTGGGTACATTATTAACCTATGAAGCGACTAAAAACCTGCCACTGGAAAAAGTAACAATTACCAGTTGGGATGGTAATCAATTAGATGTTGAACACATCAAAGGTAAAAAAATTACTGTTGTGCCAATTTTACGTGCTGGCCTTGGCATGATGGATGGTGTTATGCAGTTACTGCCTGCTGCAAAAGTCAGTGTTGTGGGCCTGCAACGTAATGAAGAAACATTAGAACCAATTCCTTACTTTGAAAAGTTAGTAGGCAAAATTGATGAGCGCTTGAGCCTCGTTATTGATCCAATGCTCGCAACTGGGGGCTCGATGATTGCGACTATCGATATGCTGAAAAAAGCGGGTTGTAAAGAAATTAAAGTGATTGTATTGGTTGCCGCACCTGAAGGGGTTGAAAAAACCCTTGCAGCTCATCCTGATGTAGAGATTTTTACCGCATCATTAGACAGCCACTTAAATGAGAAAGGCTATATAATTCCTGGTCTTGGTGATGCTGGCGATAAAATTTTTGGTACTGTCTAACAGTGGATAACTCTACCTTTTCAATCAAAACAATTTTAACTGGGGCGCAAATGTTATTTGTCGCCTTTGGTGCCTTGGTGTTAGTTCCTTTATTAACGGGGCTTGATCCAAATGTGGCACTTTTTACGGCTGGTATTGGTACCTTGCTGTTCCATTTGGTAACTAAAGGTCAGGTGCCGATATTTTTAGCTTCATCATTTGCGTTTATCGCCCCTATTATTGCCTGCGTGCAGCTATGGGGTGTGCCTGCCACAATGGGGGGCTTAATGGCTGCAGGCGGGGCTTATATGTTGTTAAGTCTATTAGTGAAATTAAAAGGTGTAGCTACCCTGCATAAAATATTACCACCAGTTGTGGTCGGTCCGGTGATCATGGTAATTGGTTTAGCACTGGCACCTGTTGCAGTTAATATGGCAATGGGTAAAAGCGGCGATGGTTCAATTCAGTTGATTGCGTACGAGCAAGCCATTTGGGTGGCGGCATTTTCGTTGTTAGTGACGCTAATTTTCGCGGTATGGGGCAAAGGTGTATTTAAGCTGATCCCTATCTTAGCTGGAGTCATCGCAGGTTACAGTTTATCGCTATATTTAGGGATCGTGCAATTTGATGCTGTTACTAATGCACCGTGGTTTGCAATGCCAGCTTTTACTTGGCCTGAGTTTAAATGGCAAGCGGTGTTATTTATGGTGCCGGTGGCAATAGCCCCCGCTATTGAACATATTGGCGATATGATGGCGATTAGCCAAGTCACCAATAAAGACTATTTGAAAAAACCGGGCTTACATCGCACCTTGTTTGGTGATGGATTAGCTACTACTGCAGCGTCTATATTCGGCGGGCCACCTAATACCACCTATTCAGAGGTCACCGGTGCAGTGATGCTTACGCGTAACTTTAATCCTAAAGTGATGATGTGGACTGCCATTATCGCCATTATTTTAGCGTTTGTGGCTAAAATGGGCGCTGGTTTGCAAACCATACCAGTACCTGTGATGGGGGGGATCATGATTTTGCTGTTTGGCTCAATTGCTGTGGTGGGTTTAAATTCGTTAGTGAAAAGTGGAGAAGACTTAACGGCTCCACGTAACCTCAGTATTGTGGCACTCATTTTAGTGTGTGGCATTGGTGGTATGCATATCGGTGGCAACGAATTTAGCTTACAAGGCGTGAGCCTATGCGCTATTTTAGGCATAGTGCTTAATTTAGTGTTACCAAAGGCTGATAAGCCAACGTAATATTTTGCACATTCAGCTAATGATTTGCACCAAAATAGCGCATTTAATATGCGCTATTTTTTTAACTAACTAAAAAATATAAAGTTATAAAACTGGTCTAGTAACTGCATTTACCTCATTAACAGTGTCATACTGATCAGGAGCGTTTAATGCAAGAGACAAATATTGTGGATATCCCCCCATTTTTAGCAAAACATCAGCTGCCACTCAAATATCAGTATTTGAGTGAACAGTATTTCGTCCCACTCGCTGAAGATATTCTCCACAGCAAACCAACTGATGGTCCAATGCTGGTGGCAATCAATGGTTGCCAAGGCTCAGGTAAAACGACATTAGCAGATTTTTTAGTTACTTGGATCAACTGTAATACAGCGTTTAATAGTATTGCGATGTCGATTGATGATTTTTATCACAGCCACGCGCATCGTCAACAATTAAGTAAAGATGTACATCCGTTATTTGCAACGCGTGGTGTGCCAGGTACCCATGATACAGCACTTATGCAGCAGACTTTTACCGCGTTACTTGCAGGTGAAGTAGGGGTGCCTTTGCCACAGTTTGATAAACAAACCGATGATCCAGTTACGCAAGCGTTATGGCCTACTAATAAACAGCCTGTTGATATCATTTTTTTTGAAGGTTGGTGTGTTGGTAGCATAGCGCAACAACCTTATCAATTACATCAATCAGTTAATCAATTAGAACAATACGAGGATCCTGAAGGTATTTGGCGACGCTGTGTAAACAGTTGTTTAGCGAATGAATACCAAGATATTTTTGCAATGATTGATTATACCGTGATGCTAAAAGCACCGTCATTTGCCGATGTATATGGGTGGCGATTAGAGCAAGAGCAAAAATTACTGTCGCATAAAGGACGAGGCCAAGGAACGTTCGATGAGCAACAATTAGTGCGATTTATTTCTCATTTTGAACGTATTACGCGAGAAAATTTAACTCAGTTACCAGAGCAGGCCGATGCATTACTGAGCCTAGATAAAGTACGTGATATTAGTGCCATGAAGCTTCGCGCTGATGATGTTGCAATGCCACTTATTTTCACTGATTTAGACGGTACGTTACTTGATCATAACGATTACCAATGTACTGAGATTGCTCCGTTTTTAAGCCAATTGAGTCGCGCAGGTATCGCTGTAGTTTTTAATACCAGCAAAACGTTTGCAGAGGTAATCGCACTGCAAAAATCACTTGGGTTAAACCAGCCGTTTATTATTGAAAATGGCGGGGCTGTATATATCCCAAAAAATTATTTTTCATTAAAACCAATTGGCTGCGAAGAGCTGGATGAACACTGGCGTTATGCGCTTTCGCCAACCAATAAGCAGTTGTACAGTGAATTACTTGAATACGGTAGCGAGTTTAGTGCTTATTACCGTTTGTTCAGTCAATTATCAGCGCAAGAAGTCAGTCAGATAACAGACTTGAGCCTAGCACAAAGCGAACTTGCCCGTATTCGTGAATATTCAGATCCGCTTTTTTGGCAAGGCACAGAGCAACAGCTACTTGACTTTTTAGAAGCAATAAAACCGCTTGGTTATGAAGTGTTAATAGGCGGGCGTTTTATTCATTTAAATCGCAGTACCAATAAAGGTAAAGCGCAAAACTGGTTAGTAGAGCAATTTAAAAAACATTGTCGTCATGCTTTCACTACTATTGCACTGGGTGATAGCCAAAATGATATGGCGATGTTGGATGCCGCAGATATCGCGATTTTAATTAATAATCCTGCCAGTAAAGCCAAGGCAAAATTATCCCACAAACCATGGCGTGTTAGTGAACACCCAGCCCCACAAGGTTGGCTCGATGAAGTAGCAGATCTAAGTGTTATCAAAGCGCAATTAGCGTCTAATCAGGAGCAATCACATGGCTGATTTTTACCAAAATGGCATCATAACAACATTACATAATATTGCCGACCGTCCGCTGGCTGATCTAGAAGCTGAACTCGTTAGCTTTTCAAAACAACGGCCAATGGGCTTGATTTTACCCTCCTTGTACAGTGAACTTGAGGGCTCTGCATTACAAAATATTGTGCAAGAATTGAAACATGTTCCTTATTTGTCGCAAATTACGATTGGCTTAGACAGGGCCGATGAGAGTCAGTATCGTCATGCATTACAATTTTTTGCAGAGCTTGACCAACATCACCGCGTGCTTTGGAACGAAGGGCCACGTTTGCAAGCACTCGATAAAGAGTTGCAAGCGTTAGGCGTCGCGCCGCGTGAACTCGGCAAAGGCCGTAATGTGTGGTACTGCATGGGTTATAAATTGGCAACGGCAAAAGTTGAGTCAATAGCACTGCATGATTGTGATATTTTAACTTATGACCGTAGTTTATTAGCGCGATTAATTTATCCAGTTGCTCACCCGCGCTTTAACTATGAATTTTGTAAAGGCTTTTACCCTCGTACTGCTGATGGCAAGATCAATGGCCGTGTATCGCGTTTACTCGTTACTCCTTTATTGCGTTCATTTAAAACCATTTTAGGCAGCACTGACTACCTTGAATATATGGATTCATTTCGTTATCCGCTGGCGGGGGAATTTTCGTTTCGCCGTGATGTGCTCAACGATATTCGTATTCCTAGCGATTGGGGCTTAGAGATTGGCGTACTGTCTGAAATGTACCGTAACTACTCACACAATCGCTTGTGCCAAGTAGATATTGCAGATAACTATGATCATAAACACCAAGCGCTGTCACTGGATAATCAAGCGGCTGGCTTATCAAAAATGTCGATAGATATCACCAAAGCGCTGTTTCGTAAGTTAGCCACGCAAGGAGTGACATTTACCACGGAAACCATTCGGTCACTTAAAGCAACTTATTATCGTATCGCACTGGATTTTATTGAAACTTATCATAACGATGCCATGATGAACGGCTTAAAACTCGATATTCATCAAGAAGAAAAAGCAGTAGAAATGTTTGCGCAAAACATTATGAACGCAGGTGAGCATTTTTTACAGTATCCAATGGAAGCGCCATTTGTGCCAAGCTGGAACCGAGTTGCTTCAGCAATGCCAGATGTGTTTGCGCGTTTAGAAGAAGCAGTAGAGCTTGATAATAAAGAGTTTTCATAATAATACTTAAGCAGAGAAGTAATTACAGATAAATAATTAAAAATTAGTATAAACAACGGGGTAGGGTAATGAGTAAAGCGTTATTTGAACAACGGGTTGAACAGCACCTGACGAGTATATATGAGGGTGTTGACTTATGTATGAGTATTGATGCGCTTGCAAGCATGTTGATCACTACCATGTTAAGAGACGACCCGGTTCGAGACCCTACGCCGCATAAAAACCGCTGGGATCAGCAAGATGTAATTTTGATTGCTTATGGCGATTCAATTATGCGTTATCGCGATGCAGATCAAGCAGTTGCGGTACCGAGTGAACCACCGTTACATACCCTTCATCGGTTTATGAAAAACCAGTGTGCGGGAACGATTAACGCGTTGCATATATTACCTTTTTATCCTTATAGCTCTGATGAGGGCTTTTCGGTAATGAACTATGTACAAGTGAATGAATCTCTTGGTAGTTGGGATGATATTCAAGGAATAGCTCAAGATGTAAAGCTAATGGCTGATTTAGTGATCAACCACTGCTCTAGTCGCAGTCGTTGGTTTGAAAACTTTATTCAGGGCAAAGAGCCGGGGTTAAGCTACTTTAAAACAGCTAGCTTAAATGACGATCTATCTGACGTTGTGCGACCAAGAACATCACCGCTACTTAATACAGTGCAAACGGCACTAGGGGAGCGCCATGTTTGGTGCACATTTAGCCCAGATCAAGTTGACTTAGATTTTGCTAATCCATTAGTGCTTAATGAATTTGTAGGTATTATTCGCCATTACTTGGATAATGGTATAAAGATATTTCGCCTTGATGCTGTGGCTTTTTTATGGAAAGAACTTAATACTTCTTGCATTAATTTACCGCAAACACATGAAGTGATCAGATTACTGCGAACGCTAATAGAGCATGTGGAGCCAAGTGCAGTTATAATCACTGAAACAAACATTCCTAATCGTGAAAATTTATCTTACTTTGGTAATGCCAATGAGGCACATTGTATTTATAACTTTTCATTGCCGCCTTTGTTATTACATACCTTGCTCAGTGGTGACAGTAAAGCGCTCAAACATTGGATGATGAGCATGCCGCCAGCGCAAAATGGTACTGCCTACTTTAATTTTATAGCTTCTCACGATGGAATTGGCTTACGTCCTGTCGAAGGGTTGCTTGACGAGGATGAACTAGGGCAAATGGTCAATACGGTTAGTCGCTTTGGCGCAAAGGTGTCAATGCGCACAGCGAATAATGGCACCAGCTCACCCTATGAACTTAATATTGCGTTATTTGATGCCTTACAAGGCACTCATAAAGGCGTGGATAAGTGGGGCTTACAACGTTTTACCTGTGCTCATGCTATTATGTTTGCCCTCGAAGGCATTCCTGGGCTTTATATTCATAGTTTACTTGGTACCACCAATGATTATGAAAGCTTTGAAAATAGCCAGCATAACCGCTGTATTAACCGTCATCGTTGGCAAGAGTCGGCACTACTTGAAAAGCTTGCCGATCAATCAAGTCATCATTATCACGTGTTTACTCAAATCAATAATTTACTGGCTATTCGTAAGCAGCAAGATGCTTTTCACCCTAATGCGACGCAATTTACCTTACATTTAACCGGTGCTTTATTTGGTTTTTGGCGTCAAAGTATAGACCGTAGGCAAAGTGTTTTTTGTGTTTATAACATTAGCGATGAGCCTCAGACTCTGCTATTAGCTGATCTGAACTTAATTGATACTGAGCAGTGGTTTGAACTTATTTCTGCTCAGGCAATAGAGCAGGGGCAACAAAGTATTGAACTTGCGCCTTATCAGCCGCTATGGCTATCGAATCGACAATAGTTAGCTATTTTACTGGAAAACGGCAGAGTTACTGTAAAGGGCTGTAAATCCCCTTTACAGTTTTACTAAATTGAGCAAAATCAATGTCGGCTAAATCAGTTTCATTTATGTGCTTTACAAGAGGTATGGTTTCAGTAGTAAGGTTACTGAATATGGATAAATATGAATGATTTAGGGGAACTCGAGTATTTTCATTATGATGATCAACTATATTAATAAGTGCATAGGCACCTAATAGCACATGACCACCCAATGTTATGTCTAATGCTTCGATACCTTGTGGCACAGAATCCCAATTCATCCCACCAACAACTACCTTATGTGCACTATTGAGCGCTTGTAATGCCCGTTTTGCACCAAATCCTATAGCATCATTTGCGCACCAAATAATATTGATCTCAGGAGCAAACTCCATAAACGCTAACGTTTTTATATAGCTTTCCTGTTCAGACCAATTGGCAACCTCTTTTCCAATAAAGTTAACATCTTCATGTTGCTCAACAAATTCAGTTAGGCCTGCAACACGTTCTACCGATGCAGGCGTTGTATAATCACCCATCAGAGCGAGTATATTAGCAGGTTGAGTTGATGTGGTTGTGTGTTTTATAAGTAACTGTTGTGCAAGAGCTTCCCCTGCAGCATAATTATCCGGTATGAGGCTGCCAATAATATTAACGCCAGCTCGTTTTAATGATATAAATTTTCCGATAGCAGGTCGGCTATATAAAAAATAAATAGGGATATTTCTGGTATTTAATTTTGCTAAGTATTTACTGACAACGCTTTTTTCATCTACCACAACTAAATAGTCAGGCTTGTCTTTAATTGCCTGCCTAATAAGTTCTTTCATTAAGATATGATTACGATTCGCGTATTTTATGTGCAAGTTTATATCTAAGTCATCCGCCGCATTTAGCATAATCTTAGATACTTTGAACCAAAAGTTACCCGTTGTGTTTATTTCATCTGATGAATCTGCAAAACCAGGATTTACAAAGGTAATGTTTAATTTGGCAAAGCTAGAAGGGCTAATTATTAAACACAACAAGAAAATCAGAAATTGTTTTTTTAATCTTCGCATTCGCTCTAAACCCAAAACACATCTCATCAACAAAAACGAATTCTAACACAAAATTAATTTTCACCACACTTAGAGTAAGGTTATATTCATAGCTGCTGGAGTGTATAATGATTTTTCATCTTTTTTGAGTTGTAACTGTTAGGATTATTATGAAAGTATTTCTGTGTCTTGTGGCACTGCTGTTTGTTCCGAGTTTATTTGCTAACGACGATTTAGATCTTGAAGCCAACATGAAGAATATGGGGCTTGCGTTCAAGCATACTGTTGAAGCAACACAACTACAGGAGTTTAATACCGCGATCGATGAATTTATGATATTGGTTAAGCGAAGTAAAACAGCCACTTTTCACAAAGAGGCTGAGCAGTCACTGCAAGGTTTAGATAAAGTGATCGCAAAAGCTGAACTTGCAAAAAAATTAGCGAATGAGCAAGGACTCGAAGCAGCCAAAGGACCGTTAAAAGCCATTGATGGGCTCCGTAAGCAATACCATAAACTGCATGAGCCACCAGGGTTTTGGGAGCTGTTGTTCGGTAAGTAGTGTTAGATTGTATTTAAGTTTAGCCTTAAAGACTGTACGCCTATATCAAGGTGTACAGTCTGTGATAGTTGTTTATTTTCTTCCTTTCTTTTTCATACCTTGCACTGCTTTAAAGCGTGGATTGTCTTTACAGATCACAAAAACGCGTCCTTTGCGTTTGACAATTTGACATCCCGGGCGGTTTTTAGCACTTTTCAATGAACTCAAGACTTTCATGATTATTTGCTCCCTAAGTTTTTAAAGCGGCGATTAAACGCAGCAACTCGACCATCTGTTGCAACAGATTTTTGCTTACCGGTATAAAATGGATGTGAGTCACTTGATACATCAATAGGTACGTAAGGGTATGTCTTGCCATCTAACTCAACGGTTCGATCAGTTTTAATTGTTGAACCAATAATAAAGTAGCTATCGGCGGCCGTGTCATGAAAAGCAACCGTTTGGTAATCAGGGTGAATATTAGGTTTCATAAATAGCCTTTTACTGGAAATTAATGTTATGTGATATTATCACTATAATTTATAGTAAATAAGAATTCTTTGCAAATACTATTTTTGAGTTGTTGGTAAAGTAGCTGATTTGATGTTTATTCACACAAACAAGTTAAAAAATCAGCAGTTGATTTAAAAAAACTAGCTATTGGGAATTAGCCTGTTATAAATAATAAGTAATCAAGAATAGGAGTCAGATTATTATGAGTGGATCAGCCCAGCAACAGCATAGTAGTGAACAAAGTCAGGAAATAGATCAGGGCGTCATGGAGACATTACGTAGTCGTGATCATAGTGTCCTAGCACAACAAATAGACCCATTAAGCTGCACCCATAATGACATTGTTGAATTGCTTGCACAGTATTTGGCATTAAGTGATCAAGACGATGATGAAATTTTTGATGCTTGGTTTGATGGCCTTAGTAAAGCGCAACATACGGTTTTAAAAGTATTTGAAGTATATCGCGGTCAGTTTGAGCATCAAGAGTAACTTTTACATATTGGATAAATTGGTTCAGAGTTAATCTTTATAAGGCAATTTGCATTTCTTGCTATTATAGCTGGTCCAAATGCTGCACAAACTCAGCTTGTTAGTAGGCAAGGTGTAATACCAATCGACTTAAATATTTAACCATTCTAGCGAGCTAAATAAAGCGCTAACTGCGTTATAATTTTTTCAATTAGAACAACTGCATGTCAAAATTTACGCCTTGTTATCACTGTATTTATCTGTCGCTATAAATGGTCAGTAACTTAACACGATTGGTATAAAGTTAAGATAGCTTGAGCTTATTTTAATGCACCTTCGCAGCAGAGCACGACAAAGAACAAAACCAGTACGGTATCACATAGACCATTTCGACAGCGTAACCCTTTGGACAATAAGCGTGATCTAATGGTGGATAATGCGAAAACAATTACAAGCAGCAACAAGTTTTAACGAAAAGAGCAGGGTGTTGTTTGGTGGTTATCTGAGCCATCGAATAAAAGCCAGTGAAAATGACGAATAGCTCTATTTTTGATAGGTAGAAAAGTGCCAGAGGCGGGTTATGTATATAACTCGTCTCTGCCCCAAGATGAGTTAACATAATTGCACTAAAGGGCTGCTTTGAGCTGTGAGTCCAACCAGTCATTGAAAGTGGCTAAATATCGTCGTTAATTGATTAGTAAAACTGCTCTTTGCGCATATATTCATGAAAATGAGCGACGCGCGCATATTGTTTTATTTAACTTTTCTTTAAAGTTTTAGAAAACTTGATGATAGTAATACCTTAGGTTATTTGTTAAAACTATATCATACAGAAAAATGAGCGTGGCG
>NZ_VXCS01000027.1:0-61642 GCF_052850545.1 Pseudoalteromonas sp. 1181_04 | reverse complement strand
GGTGCATACACAGTGACTGCCAGTATCACCGACGATGCAGGCAATACAGCCAGCGCCAGTGACAACGGCGTGGTGGATACCATCGCCCCAGAACTGAGAATTATACCTTCCTTCTTACTTGGCAATTTAGTATCGCTATCAGGTGATTCAGACTTACCAGCGGGAAGCACCATCACTATCACGGAACATTTAGTGGGAGGGTTAATTGGTGCAAGTTATACGGCAACTACAGATACTGATGGTAATTGGCAATTACTTAACTTAACGGTGCCATTACTTAACCTTGCCTATGTTACTGCCAGCGCAACTGATGCAGCAGGAAATATTAGTACGGTCAGCACACTCGATTTTGATAACGTAGCACCTGATTTAACGGTCAGTGTTGACGCGTTGAGCAACGACACAACGCCAGTTATTTCAGGTGATACGGATATGGGTCAAGGCACTGTGATTAATTTGACAGTGGTTGATAGTGATAATGTCAGCCAAACATTTACCGCAGTGGTACAGGCTGATCAAACCTGGTCAGTATCTGTGCCGCAAGCTATTGCACAGGGAACCTATACCGTTACTGCCTCTGTGCGCGATGGGGTTGGTAATTTGACTACTGAGCAAACGACTGGAGTGATTGATAGTGTGGCGCCAAGTTTATTTATCGATAATTTAGCGCCAACAGCAAATACTGCCCCAACAATAACTGGCAGCAGTAATGAAATAGGCGGAGATGTATCGGTCACAATTGCAGGACAAACGTTGCAAGCGACAGTGGCAAGTAATGGCACTTGGCAAGTAACGCTACCAAGTGCATTGACTGATGGTGATTACACGGTTGATGTAACGATCACCGATGATGCAGGTAATCAACAAACGGCATCTGCGACACTGACCATAGATAGCACGACACCAGTGCTTACAATCACAGCCCTTGGAGTGGGCAACGATGCGACGCCAACAATTTCTGGTACGTCAACAGAGCCGCAGGGAACTGAAGTGGCTATCGTGTTGGTTGATGCAAACGGTGACACTCAGCAATTTACAGCACTAGTGCAAGCCGATGGCAGTTATTCAGCAACTCCAACCGCTGATATTGCTGATGGTGACTACATTGTTACGGCTACTATTACTGATGCCGCTAACAATATAGGCACAGTTCAAGGTAATGGCACGGTTGATACATTAGATCCTAGTTTAACCTTGAACGGACTAGGCACATTTAATGATAGTACACCGATGATTTCAGGGAGTAGTGATGAAATAGGCGCCACGGTAACAGTGAATGTCAATGATGACTCAAACAGTTATCAACTAACTGCTGTTGTACAAGCAGATGGCAGCTGGTCAGTTCAAGTTATTGATGCATTAAACGATGGCGCAATTACTATTACGGCTAATGTGAGTGACACTGCTGGCAATCAAGCATCGGCTTCAAGTAACGCAACATTGGATACTAATGCGCCGACTATCTCGATTGCGAGTTTACAAGCAACGATGGATACAACACCAACTATCTCTGGTACCACCGATGCCAGAGATGGTACGAATGTAACGATTGAAATTATTGCCTCGGGCATTGTTGTGCAAACATTGACTACTCAAGCTTTGGCTGGGCAATGGACTATTGATGTCAGTAATGCACTTGTTGAAGGCAGCTATACTGTGAATGCAGTTGTCAGCGAGGACGGTTTAACTGGCTCGTCAAGTACTAGCCTAGCAATAGACTTAACCGCACCAACATTGGCTGTCAATTCGCCTAGTATTACAAATGATACAACACCATTAATTAGTGGCACATCAGATGCTGCGCAAGGCACTGTAGTTGAATTATTGATCACTGATAGTACTGGCACAGAGCAATCTGTGCAGGCAACAGTTAAAGCAAATGGTACATGGTCTGTAGCGCTTGGAAGTGCGCTTGCAGAAGGAAGTTATAGCATTGCTGCAACTATCACTGACATTGCTGGGAATAGCAATTTGGCTCAAACAACAGGTGAAATAGATTTAACTCCACCAACAGTGTTGATTGATCCATTAAGCAGCACCGCAGATAAAACCCCAATTGTTTCAGGGGGAGCTGTGGGGGCTGTTGCTGGCAACACCGTTGCTGTTACTTTTACTGACGCACAAGGGGCTAGTCATACCATTAATACAACACTCGCAGCAGATTTAACATGGCAAGTCGAAGCATCCCAAGCACTTGCGGAAGGCGCTTACTCAGTCACTGCTGTGGTCACCGATACTGCGGGTAATGCAGGGCAACTAACCGCTAATGCTGTTATAGATAGTATTGACCCTGAGATCACAATTGATCAAAGTAGTTTGATATTAACACAAGACACAACGCCACTTATTAGTGGGACATCTGATGAAGCGAATGCCACTGTTGAGGTGACCTTTACTGACGCAAGTGGTACTGAACAGGTTGTAACAGTTACTACGGATGCTCAAGGTGATTGGCAAGCAGCTGCAAATACCGCGTTAGCTGAAGGTGTTTATTCCGTAAAAGCAACAATCACTGATATGGCGGGTAATCAAGGAGAAGACAGTAAAACGGGCGGTGAAGTCGATATTACACCACCAGCACTTACGATTGTCCCTTCTTTCCTTCTAGGCAGTTTGGTTTCCTTATCTGGCACATCAGATTTACCTGAAGGCAGTGTTGTTACCATTACAAACCATTTAGTGGGAGGCGCTGTTGGTCTACCTTACACTGCAACGGTTGATGCGAACGGTGATTGGAGCGTATTGAATTTATCGGTATCATTACTGACACTAGCTTACGTTGAAGCCTCGGCAACCGATGCGGCTGGCAATACCACGACTATTAGTACTTTGGATTTTGATAATACGGCGCCTGAACTAACGTTATCTACCCCTGCATTGACGATGGATAGCACCCCAACTATTAGCGGAACCACTGATTTAGGTGAGGGAGCGCAAGTAACATTGGTGGTAACTGGTCAAGGAGTTGCAACACAAACCTTTAGCGCGACAGTGCAAGCGAATGGCAGTTGGTCAGTTAATGTACCGCAAGACTTAGGTGATGGACAATATACGGTTCAAGCGAGTGTGCGCGATGGAGTCGGCAACCTAACTGAGCAGACGGCCAGTGGTGTAATTGATACTACCGCGCCAACACTCACTATAAATCCTTTATCAATTACCAGTGATGCGACTCCAACGATTAGCGGTACAAGTAATGAGTTAGGAGCAACGGTAACCGTAACCATTGATGGCCAAACACTAACAACTTTAGTAAATGGATCTGGCTTATGGCAAGTCACTACAACGACTCTTACTGATGGCGATTATAATATTAATGCGACTGTGAGTGACAGTGCAGGTAACAGTATCAATCAAACAGCGAACCTAAGTATAGATACAGAAGCACCAGAGTTAACTATAGCGCCATTATCATTATCTAATGATAGTACGCCAACCATAAGTGGTAATTCAAATGAGCCACAAGGAAGCACAGTTTCTATTACTGTGGTGGATAGTAATGGTAATACTCAAAATTTAATTGCTACTATAGATAGTAATGGTAATTGGCAAGCCACGGCAGCAGCTTTACCTGATGGCACATTCACAGCAACAGCGTCAGTGACAGATAGTGCGGCCCTGACTACAACAGCTTCAACAACAGCTGTGATCGATACCAGTGCGCCAACTATTTCGGTTGATTCTATAGGGACTATAAATGTAGCCACCCCTCAACTCAGTGGTTTAACTAATGAGCCTGCAGGTACGCAATTGAGCGTCACAGTTACCGATAATAATTCCAGTTATACTTATACGACGCAAGTACAAGCCGATGGCAGTTGGTCAATTAATGTTACAGATTCACTGGTTGACGGCACTATCACAGTCGCTGCAAGTATTACTGATTTAGCGGGTAATTCAACAACCTCAACGTCGGTAACTGGATTATTGAATACCAGTGCACCAAGCATTGCAATTGTTGCTCCTGCAGATACCAATGACACAACTCCCAATTTCAGTGGCAGTAGTGACGCTGTCGATGGCAGTGCAGTCGTTGTTACAGTAACGGATAGCGCGGCCCAGACACAAACTTATAATACAACAGTAGTCGATGGTTTGTGGATTGTCTTAGTTACTCAAGCTCTTAGCGAAGGTATTTATACTGTTACAGCGACAGTCACTGAAGCAGGGCTAACAGCAGATGCTAGTGTTAGCGGTTTAGTTGATATTACTGCACCGGTATTGACTATTAATGAGCCTGGTACTAGTGGCGATGCAACACCTGTAATATCGGGTAGCACTGATGCGGGAGTCGGTTCAATAGTTACCATAGTACTAGTTGATAGCTTAGGTACTACAGATACAGTTACTGCTATGGTACAAGCTGGGGGAGTATGGAGTGTTGCATCAAATCAAATACTGGCTGAAGGGAGTGTCGCAATTACCGCCTCGGTTAATGATAGTGCAGGTAATCAAGGTAGCAATACCGCGACACTAATATTAGATTTAACGGGTCCTGTTATTGCTATTGATGTAATCAGTGACACAAATGATTTAACACCTCAGATCACCGGCACAGTAACTGGTGCACCTGGAAATAGCCAAGTTACTGTATTGTTTACTGATGCGGCAGGTAACACGCAAACGGTTACAACCACAACTGCGAGTAACGGTAATTGGTTAATTGAACCAAATACAGCACTTGCAGCGGGTAGTTATACTGTGGATGTGACCGTGCAGGATGAATACGGTAATGCCACCACGGTACAAGAATCAGGTGTTATTGACACGGTTGCTCCGACTATTGCCATTACGAGTGGGCTGATATTAACCAATGATGCGACACCTGAAATCAGCGGCACATCGAGTGAAGCAGGGCGCACAGTCACGCTGATATTTGATAATGGTATAGCGCAAACATCAGTAACAACTACTACGCAAGGCGATGGTAGTTGGAGTATTTCACCAAACGATATTCTGCTTGATGGCAGTTATACCGTCAGTGCAACAGTGTCAGATATTGCTGGGAATACCACTGCTACCTCTGCGATGACAGGTCTTGAGATAGATACTATCCCGCCATCACTTACGAACATAGATACAAATAGTATATTGTTAGGCCTAGTTGTGACAGGTTTTGATGGTGAAACTGATGCTGAAGATGGAGCTATTGTAAGGCTTGATAATGCGCTGGCACTCGGGATCACCTTATTAAGTGATGGTGGGGCTGTTGTAAATAATGGCACATGGAATATCGGCATTGTTGATGTAAATTTGGCCGATTTACTTGGCGCAGGCTTAAGCGATGCTCGCTTTAGCATTACAGATTCAATCGGTAATATAAGAGTGGTTGATATTAATGGTCAGGACCTTGAGATAAATGGAGTGGATGTTAGTTCTGCAGGTGTTGAACCTAGCGCTGAATTCAGTGGCAGTGATAATAGTACTGAATTATTATCATCAAACGATGATAATATTGATTTAAGTAAAATTAGCAGTGTTGCTCCGGTATCTGAATTAACACCACAACTGAGTCAATTAACAGTTGCAGATCTTCTTGCAGAGAGTGAACAAAATAACTTGCTCGCACTCGATCCTGTGAGTGAGAGTAATAGTCTGGTGTTTACAGCACAGCAGAAAGCTACTGCGGAGCCTGCTCTTGATGTGCAAAATCAATCAGAGGAAATGATTAAGAAATTAATCGAAAGCGGCAATAATCAAATTGATAGTTAATTATTGTTAAGCAAAAGATATAAGGCGCGGGTTGTCCCGCGCTTAATCACTTTCGAGATAATTTTAAATAGGGAAAGAAAAATAATAAAGGGAATTTTGTAAAACTAAAAGTAGGAGTCAAATTATGCTTTTAAGTTATGGACGATCTTACTGTTACCATGGACAACACTACCATCTTGGTCATATGTTGTAGAGGTTGGCACACCAATCAAAATGTCTTTTAATTGTTTTACTGTTAATTGTGCATGGTGGGCTGCATGAGCATTAACGTCATTCTTCTTTTTACATGACTCTAATAGCTTATGCACATCACTCGTTAAGCTTGTTACTTCGTCAGATTCAACGTCATTACCTGCAAATAAGGCTTTGAGTTCTTTATCTAACGTTTGAATTTGACTTAAAAAGGTAAGTTTTTGTTTCGCGATATCTTTAAGGCCCTCGCCACGACGGGAGGCTATAGCGGTTAATTCATCTTCTAAGATATCAGCAAGGGATGTTAAGCAATTTAGCTGCATAACAAGTTTAGAACTGATCAAACTGGTGTGATCAGCCATACACATCAAACTCAAATGCAGCGATATTTTTAGCTAGCTTTTCAGCATCGATTTGATATTTACCTTCAGTAATTGCTTTTTTTAGCTCAGCCACTTTGTTGCTATCAAAACCAGAAGATTGCTGTGCTTTATCTTGCAAAGATTTTAATTGTTGCGCTTGTGGCGTTAAGCTTACTGAGTCAGCTGTCGCTTTTGGCGTAGTTGCTTGCGCAGTATTAGCATTATTATTTTGTAAATCAATTTTTTGCTGTTTAGCATTGGTCAACACATTAGCCTGTTGCTGACCTTTATTTACTTGGCTTACCATGATTTTAACCTATACATTATCCAACACATGCCTTGTTATCGGCAACCATGTTAGAAACTTTAGCACAAATACGAAAATTTAAATAATTACCTGCACAGACTCAACACCATCAACGCGGGCATTTAAAACTTTCCCTGACTTTGCATTTTTAACCTTTACCTGCTCTCCTAAAGTACCATCTTCTAGGGCTAAACCGGAAGTTTTTATTTTCAATCCTCGAATTATTGCAAAAATAGTGACATTATCGCCTTTGCAGACCATACAGATTTGATTTAATGCAACAGGGTAACCACTGCGGATATTACGTTTGCTGCGGCTACCAATCAGCAGCTCTTGATTTTGTAAATACTGCGCTCTTACGAAATGTTTTGGTTTCATAATCAAACGTAAATGATGAGCTTCAATAACCTCCCCGCGACTTAAATTTTCAGTGGCTATAATCACAGGGGTGAGTTCAATCATACGTACATGAACATATTGGCTCCAACCATTGAGGTCATCACATTTTATTTGTACGGTTATTTGGCGATTAAATGGCGGCTCAGTAGGAATATTAAATGCAAGGTCGCTGTTGCAGCCACGATCAGGTATCCGACTATCCAATGTTAGAGCATTGAGTTCCTTATCATCGGCGGTATTAGGGTCTAATTGATCATAGACATGGGATACAGCAAGTTCTTGCAATTGTTCTTTGCTATATGTTTGTGCATACAGTGGAGTAACTAGGCATAAGCTAGCAAGAAAATAAAAAACACTGTATCTTCGGCTTTTTTTTAACAAACTCATAATGTTTCGACTATGCTTATGGTTGAAAACAGGGTATAAATATTTAGCGTCAATAAACAGACGCTCCCGTGTAGTTATGTAGCTTTACAGAAAGAAAGCAATTATTGTTCCGTTCTTATTCGCTTTCTTCAGGAGATTGAAATGGCAGGCATTTTAGACTCAGTTAACCAACGTACTCAATTGGTTGGGCAAAACCGTCTTGAATTATTATTATTCAAGCTAAGAGGGCGGCAGCGCTTTGGTATTAATGTGTTTAAAGTGAGAGAAGTACTGCAATGCCCTCCTTTAACAAACATGCCGAAGTCGAATGCCTATGTAAGAGGTGTCGCACATATACGTGGGCAAACTATTTCTGTTATTGATTTATCAATGGCTGTAGGTGGCCCTGCGATCGAGAATATTAAAGATAGTTTTATTATCATTGCTGAATATAACCGCTCCGTACAAGGTTTTTTGGTTGGCGGCGTTGAGCGAATTGTAAATATGAATTGGGAAAAAATAATGCCGCCACCGTCTGGGGCTGGCAGATATTCGTATTTAACAGCAGTGACAGAAATTGAAAATGAGTTAGTCGAAATTCTTGATGTAGAAAAAATATTAAATGAAATTTGCCCGGTAAATACTGAAGTCAGTGCAGCAATAGCTAATGATGGTGAAATTCAAAAAGACTTAGGTGAGCGCATCGTATTTATTGCCGATGACTCTGCCGTTGCTCGTAATCAAGTCAAACGTGCTCTAGAGCCGTTAGGCGTGCAGACTGAGCTTGCTAAAAACGGGAAAGAAGCATTAATTCGCCTCCGGGAAATTGCTGCACTTGACTGTAAGCATGATATTACCGAGCGAGTTGGTTTATTGATCTCTGATGTTGAAATGCCAGAAATGGACGGTTATACCCTCACGGCTGAAATAAAAGCAGATCCAAAGTTAGCCCCATTACATGTTATTCTGCATACATCACTCAGTGGTGTGTTCAATCAAGCGATGATTGAAAAAGTGGGGGCTGATGACTTTATTGCTAAGTTCAATCCGGATGAGTTAGCTACAGCAGTGAAAAAATGGGTTCATTGTGACTAATTTGAAAAGGCGGTGTTACTTTGGAAAATAAGCATTTACAACAAAGTGAGTACGATCAGTTTCGTTCTTTTTTAGAGCAACAATGTGGCATTGTTTTGGGTGATAATAAGCTTTATTTAGTCAAAAGCAGGCTTGCTCCGCTAATGGTTCGTTTCAATGTTGAGTCATTGTCACAATTGGTCAGTAAAACACTGAGTCCGCATGAGCGGCAGTTACGTGCCGCAGTTGTTGATGCTATGACGACCAATGAAACTTTATGGTTTCGGGATCAATACCCGTTTGAACTATTACAAAGTAAGTTATTCCCAGAGCATAAAGAGTTGCGTCGACCGTTGAAAATTTGGTCAGCGGCAAGTTCCTCAGGACAAGAGCCATATTCTATTGCCATGTCGGTCGCTGAGTTTCAAGCTAAGCAGCCGGGTGTATTAAAAATGGGCGCGCAGATCATCGGCACCGATATTTCTAATACTATGTTAGATATGTGTAAACATGCAGAATATGACTCTCTTGCTTTAGCTAGAGGGCTGTCGGTAGAGCGCAGGAAGAAGTTCTTCAAAGATAGCGGCAATGGGATGGCGCAAGTTAACGACTCAATAAAAAAATTAGTGAGTTTTCGACACCTTAATTTATTAGATTCATACGCACTAATGGGCAAATTTGATATTATTTTTTGCCGTAATGTGCTGATTTATTTTGCACCTGAGGTGAAAGCCAAAATTATTGCTCAGTTTGCTCAAGCACTTAACCCTAAGGGGTATTTATTTTTAGGTGCTTCAGAGTCTATGTCAGGGTTAAGTAACGAGTTTGATATGGTACGCTGTAATCCTGGTATTATTTATCAAAAGAAATAACTTACCAGCGTAAATAACGCGCTAAAACGCAAGTAACTCAAGTCTCATCGGTAGTAAAGCCGAATCTAGAATACGATAAAACGATGTGCCTCCACATCGTTTTTCTTTTTAAATCAAAAATTAAACACATCATAAAACACTAACCTAGTTGGCTCACCTTTTGCATTAATCATCTTAAGTCAATTTTTTGGAGATGGTTATGGCTATCAGTTTTGATAAAGCATTTGGGGTTCATCCTCATGCAATGTTGATCCGTTCGCAACGTGCTGAGTTATTAGCAACCAATATCGCTAATGCTGATACGCCGGGCTATAAAGCGAAGGATATCGACTTTGCCTCAGCATTGAAAGCGGCAAAAAGCCACCAGCAAGGCGGCAATAACATGGTAACAACTAACCCGAATCACATTGCAGGTGGTAGTCGTTATATCGGTAATAGTGAAATGTTTCGTTCGCCAAATCAAGCAGATACAGGTGATGGTAACTCGGTTGATATACAAGTGGAACGAAACTTGTATACAAAGAACTCATTAGAGTATCAGGCAAGCCTGCAATTTATGAGTAGTAAAATTAAAGGCCTTAAAAAAGCCCTCGGTAGTCAAGGAGCCTAAGCATGAGTTTATATAACGTTTTTGATATTTCAGGTAGTGGTATGAGTGCGCAAAATGTGCGTTTGAACACCACCGCAAGTAATATTTCCAATGCCAATAGCATTAGCTCAAGCCAAGACAAAACTTACCGGGCGCGTCACCCTGTTTTTGCAGCTGAACTGATGAAAGCATCAGAATCAACTGGTAATACGCAGGGATCGTCTGTTGGCGTTAAAGTACTAGGCATTGTAGAGAGTAATAAACCACTGCAAATTGAATATAACCCAAATCACCCCAGTGCGGATGAAAATGGTTATATCTACAAACCTAACGTTAATGTCGTTGAAGAAATGGCTAATATGATTTCCGCCTCACGCTCTTATCAAACCAATGTGCAAGTTGCTGATGCAGCGAAGCAAATGTTAAGTAAAACACTGTTGCTTGGGCAGCGGTAATTGAGGGTTAGATTATGAGTAACGACATAAATACTGCATCATCAAGCTATATAGATTCGCTTCGTTGGCCGAGTAAACAAGAGGCTGACGAAAAGACTGGTGAAAAGAAAAGTGATGCATTAACGCAAGAGGATTTCTTTTCATTATTAACGCAGCAACTGTCGTTTCAAGATCCCAGTAAACCTGCGGACAACGACCAAATGATTGCACAAATGACGAACTTTACCATGGCAGAAGGTATCTCAAATTTAAATTCAAAGTTTGAGTCTTTGGCTGCTTCAATGACCTCTAATTCAGCGTTGCAAGCATCAACTCTGGTAGGCAAAAAAGCTTTAGTTGAATCAGATACATTAGATCTTAACAGCAGTGGTGATGTCTCGGGCATGATTGCTGTTGAAAGTCCCGTTAAAGATTTAAGGCTCAGTATTACAGATGCTTCCGGACAACTAGTGAGAGTAATTGAGTTAGGTGATAAACCTGCTGGTGGCTTACGTTTTAACTGGGATGGAAAAAATGAAGCCGGTGAGAGCCTTCCGCCAGGAGAATACAATATCAAAGCAGAGGGCAGCATGGGCGAAGAATTTACTAGTTTACCCATGGCCTCTTATAAAAATATTGATAGCGTCAATATTAATGGCGCTAACGGTATTATTATTAACACTAAAGAAGGGGCAGTTAAGCTGTCTGATGTCGCAGAAATTGCGTGATAAATTTTATTTATTTTTTAGCCTATTGGCTAAATTTTATAGGTTAGAGGTGAATTATGAGTTTTAATATTGCATTAACTGGCATTGCTGCCGCACAAAAAGATTTGGATGTTACTGCTAATAACATCGCTAATGTAAATACCTACGGTTTTAAAGAATCGAGAGCTGAGTTTGCCGATGTTTATTCATCATCAGTTTTTTCTTCGGGTAAAACTAAAAATGGTGATGGTGTACAAACAGCATCTGTAGCACAGCAGTTTCATCAAGGTTCAACATTAGGCACTAAAAATTCACTCGATCTTGCTATAGGAGGTGAAGGATACTTTGCTCTTAGCAATGAGTTAGGCTCACAAGATAAAACATTCACTCGTGCAGGGGCGTTTAAATTAGATAAAGATAACTTTATCGTTGACGCACAAGGTAATTACTTACAAGGCTTTCCTGTTGATGAAATTAGTGGAGATGCAACATCAGTAAGTTTAACCTCCTCTGGGGCGATTCAAATTCCTGATTCATCAGGTTCCCCGCGGGCTACCTCAAGTGTATATTCGTCATTTCGATTGGATTCGACCAAAGATACACCGACTATTACACCATTTGATCCAACTCAATCAGGGTCATATACTCACTCTACCTCAACCAATGTTTATGATTCGCTAGGTGAGCCGCATACTATGCAATTGTTTTTTGTGAAAACGGATGCAGCTGTTACAGGTAATGCTAATGAGTGGCAAACCTATGCCACGTTAGACGGTCAAGCATTCAATCCTGATGGAAGCTCGCAAGGCGCTACTGGACCATTTAATCCAATTTCAACATTTCAGTTTGATGCGAACGGCTTACCACTTAACACCAATGGTACCGCAAATACAGGCAATACATTTAACCCTGTTGTGTTAGATAGCACTAATTTGACAGGGTTTTTAAGCAATGGTGCTAGCTTTCCTAATAATGTAACTATCAACTGGCGTGATGAAGCAGGTACCTCTGCAAAAATCCCGACCCAGCATGCAGGCAAGTTTGAAAATAAAGTATTATCTCAAGATGGTGCTGCTGTGGGACGGTTGGCAAATATAGACATTGGTGTTGATGGAAAAATTGTTGCTTCTTATAGTAATGGTGACTCTAACTACCTAGGTCAAGTTGCGTTAGTCCGTTTTCCCAATTCACAGGGGTTACAACAAGTAGGCAATACGTCATGGAAGAAAAGTTTAACTTCAGGTGACCCTGTAGCGGGTGAAGCAAATTCAGGCGCATTTGGTAAGATTAGCTCATCAGCATTAGAGCAATCAAACGTGAACTTAACCAATGAGCTTGTTGATTTGATCAGCGCACAGCGTAACTTCCAAGCTAACTCGCGTGCACTCGAAGTGAATTCAACACTACAGCAAGCTATTTTGCAGATCCGTTAATCTCGTTTTAATATTTTTTACAATCCGACACCTAGGCTGCTATTTATTAGCAGCCTTTTTTATTTGTGCTTGATTATATTTTGTAATTTATTACGTCATTTTATTGTGGCACTTATCTTGCATTTGTCATGTTATAGATTTTTAACGTGAGTCGATGTTATGGACAAGATGGTCTACATTGCAGCGTCTGGAGCTAAGCAAAGTTTGCGGGGCCTAGAGCTTAAAGCAAATAATTTAGCAAATGCCAATACCACAGGCTTTAAAGCTGACTTCGCGCAAGCGCGCTCAATGCAAGCTTTTGGTGAAGGCTTACCGACACGTGTTTTTACTATGCAGGAACGGCCAGGCTCTAATATGACTTCCGGCGGTATTGTTGAAACTGGACGTGATCTTGATATTGCTATGAGCGATAAAGGGTGGCTTACAGTGCAAGATGCTTCAGGGAATGAGGCATATACTAAAGTTGGCACGTTGAATATCACCCCTGATGGCGCTTTGATCACCAGTCACGGGCGTCAAGTTATTGGCGAAGGTGGACCGATTATTTTGCCATTGCCAGTGGAGAAAGTCGAATTTAGTGACGATGGTTCAATCCAAGTTCGCCCGCAAGGTGCGCCGGCTAACTTTTTAGAAGTTGTTGACCGTTTGAAGGTAATTAAGGCAAATAATTCTGAGCTTGAAAAAGGCAATGATGGCTTATTTCGACCAAAACCCGAATTACTGGAAAATGGTATATGTGGATTTTGTGACATCTCTAATGATGTGAAAGTAATGAGTGGCACTTTGGAAATGTCAAATGTGAATCCGGTACATGAGATGGTGGATATGATAAGCCATCAACGCCAATTTGAATTACAAGTTAAGTTAATGAAAACGGCTGAAGAAATTGACGAACGTCAAACTCAATTGCTGCGTATTGTTTAACTTTATTGAGAGGACATTAATATGAATCCTGCATTGTGGATAAGTAAAACGGGGCTTGATGCTCAACAAACCGATATTTCGGTTATCTCAAATAATTTAGCCAATGCCAGTACTGTTGGTTATAAGAAAAGTCGTGCTGTATTTGAAGATTTGCTTTATCAAAATATTAATCAGCCAGGGGGGCGTTCATCACAAGATACAGAGATGCCTTCTGGTCTGATGCTTGGTGCTGGTACCAAAGTAGTTGCTAATCAGAAGAACTTTTCTCAAGGTAACATGTTAACCACTGAAAACTCATTGGATTGGATGATATCAGGGCCAGGTTTTTTTGAAGTTTTACAGCCCGATGGCAATATCGCCTATTCTCGAAATGGTCAATTTACCACGGATGAGGATGGTCGTATTGTTACTGCTGGTGCAGGTTTTCCTGTGCAGCCAGAAATGAATGTACCTGATGATGCGAAGTCAATTACCGTATCACAAGATGGTGAGGTGTCTGTGAAAATAGAAGGACAACCTGAGAATGTGGTGATTGGTCAGTTAACGATCAGTGACTTTATCAATCCATCAGGTCTAGAGCCTGTAGGCCAAAATTTATATACCGAAACGGCCGTCAGTGGCGCACCTGTACAAGGTAACCCTGGTCTAGAAGGATTAGGCACTGTTGTCCAAGGCGCACTTGAAACCTCTAACGTAAATGTAACCGAAGAGTTAGTTAACCTAATTGAAACTCAACGTATCTATGAAATGAATTCAAAGGTGATTTCAGCGGTTGACGAAATGATGAGTTACATCAGTCAGCAACTTTAACTAATTCGGAGCAAAGTTATGCGTAATTTATCTATAGTCTTAACGGGTGCATTTATATTGAGTGGTTGTATGACGACTCAAAACCACAGCGTGGTTCAAGATGATCCATACTATGCTCCTATGTACCCAGAGCCTGCTGCAGAGCAAGTTGTGCCGACAGGCTCATTGTTTGATAGCAATTTATCAAACGATTTATATTCAGATAAAAAAGCGTTACGCACCGGAGATATTATTACAGTTAAACTGCAAGAATCGACGCAATCATCTAAAGCAGCTAAAACTGAAACGGATAAACAAAGTGATGCCAGCTTAGATCCTGTCATTGGATTAGGCGGACTACCGGTTAATATTGGTGGCGATAGTATTCAGTTTGGTGTGGGCAGCGGTGCTAAATTCAAAGGTGATACTAAGTCAAATCAATCTAATAGTTTATTTGGTGATATTTCCGTAAATGTTATGCGGGTATTACCTAATGGTAATTTAGTGATCCGTGGTGAAAAATGGCTGACTTTAAACTCCGGCGAAGAATTTATTCGTTTGGAAGGTCTTGTTCGCCCGCAAGATGTTACTGCAGATAATACTGTGACCTCTAACAGAATCGCAAATGCGCGTATTCAGTATTCTGGTAAAGGGCAAATGCAAGAGACTCAAACGGCAGGATGGTTAACTCGATTCTTCACTAGCTCTCTGTTCCCTTTTTAAAGGATGTTGATATGAATAGCTTGAAAGCGTTGCTGTGTATATGTTTATTAGCTTGGCATTCTATTGCTAGCGCTGAACGTATCAAGGATGTCTCAATGGTTGAAGGTGTTCGCTCAAACCAGTTAGTTGGTTATGGTCTGGTAGTAGGTTTACCTGGCACCGGTGAGCAAAGTCGTTTTACTGAACAAAGTTTTAAAGCCATGCTAAATAGTTTTGGTATTACCATGGCATCGAATTTAAAACCCAAAATCAAAAATGTAGCAGCGGTTGCTGTGCATGCAGAATTACCTGCATTTAGAAAGCCAGGGCAGACAATCGATATTACTGTATCGTCAATTGGTAGTGCGGGTAGCTTACGTGGTGGAACATTACTACAAACCTTTTTGAAAGGGGTTGATGGAAATACTTATGCTATCGCGCAAGGTAGTCTAATTGTTGGCGGGTTAGGTGTCGAAGGAGCTGATGGTAGTAAGATCGTAATGAACACGCCCACGGTAGGACGTATTCCAAATGGCGCAACGGTTGAACGGGCAATTAAAAGTCCTTTTATGCAAGGTGATTACATAACTTTTAATTTAAATCGTCCTGATTTCACTACTGCTAAACGTTTGGAGCAAACCATTAATGAGCTTATCGGTCCAGACAGTGCACATGCCCTTGATGCCGCTTCAATTCGTGTTATTGCCCCGCGTGATGCGTCGCAGCGTGTTGCTTATTTGTCTACGCTTGAAAACTTAGAGTTTAAACCTGCCGATACTTCGGCAAAAATTATTGTAAATTCACGCACTGGCACCATAGTGATCGGCAAAAACGTGCGGTTACAAGCGGCGGCAATTACCCATGGTGGTCTTACCGTTACGATCGCAGAACAGCAAAATGTATCGCAGCCTAACGCATTAAGTGAAGGGGAAACTGCCGTTACTAATCAAAGTATTATTGATGTTAACGAAGATGATTCTCGGGCCTTTGTATTTAACCCCGGTGTTAGCCTTGACGATTTAGTGCGCGCAATTAACGAAGTTGGCGCAGCGCCTGGTGACTTAATGGCGATACTAGAAGCATTAAAAGAAGCGGGTGCCATTAGCGGTCAACTCGTGGTTATTTAAACCATATTGACCCCCTAAGTTTGCGTTAACTTGCATTTAGGGGGGCTTGACTTGCATAATTAATCAACGCTTTTATACTTTCGCAAACTCGCAAACTCGCAAACTCGCAAACTCGCAAACTCGCAAACTCGCAAACTCGCAAACTCGCATTGGCTTAATTATTGCATTATTAATACTATTATTAATAGCTGTGTCAAATTGCTGATGGATACTAATCATCTCGATAAACAAAACTTCTTTGATTTAGGCAATCTCAATACATTACGTCAAGATGCCTTAAAAAGTGGTGCCTCGCCTGAAGCATCAAAAGAAGCGCTAAAAAAAGCAGCGGCACAATTTGAATCTATTTTTACGCAAATGCTTTTAAAAAGTATGCGTAAAGCAAACGAAGCGTTTGAAGACGAAGACAGCCCTTTTAACTCCAGTGGAGTAAAGTTTTTTGAAGAAATGCATGATCAACAGTTATCGGTTGATTTATCTTCAAAAGGTTCATTGGGCTTAGCCGATCTCATAGTGCAACAACTCTCTCCTGACGGGAAAAAATTTACCCCTAGTTCAGTGCTGCGCACCGTCGATGATTTTACCAGTGATCAACGTGCAACCAGCAAGAATGCTGATAACGCGGCTGACACTCAGGCTGTCAATAGCAGCTCATCAACAGCGCAAAAACCTCAGTTTGAAAATGCAGAAGATTTTATCAGTAGTGTTTGGGAACATGCCAAAACAGCCGCTGAGAAAATTGGTTTGAACCCCGCGGTGATGGTTGCACAAGCAGCTCTTGAGACTGGCTGGGGGAAACATATCATTAATAAAAGTGATGGTAATAGCAGCTTTAATTTATTCAATATTAAATCAGATAAAAGCTGGCAAGGTGAGAAAGCCAACAAAATGACGCTTGAATTTGAGCAAGGCACACCAGTTAAAAAACAAGCTAGTTTTCGTGCATATGATTCTATTAAAGAGAGTGTGAATGACTTTGTGCAGTTTTTGACAGAAAACCCACGTTACCAAGAAGCGCTACAAAATACCGCAAAACCGGCTGCCTTTTTAGATTCATTACAAAAAGCTGGTTATGCCACTGACCCCAATTACGCTGACAAAATTAAGCAAGTGCTAAACCACACAGAGCTTAAGACATTGGCGACATCATTGGTTCGCCAAGGAGTAAATTAACATGTCGTTTAACTTATTTGACATTGCAAGCTCAGGAGTTCGAGCTAGCTCTGAGTTACTGCAAACCACCAGTAAGAACATTACCAATGTTAATACGGTAGGTTATGTACGCGAGCGTACAGAGCATATGACCATGATTGATAACCAAGTCGGTCGTGGAGAAACCTATCGTTTATTAAATGAGTTTGCACAAAAGCAACTCAATCGTGATACCTCAAATAAAACCTTTTTCGACCAATTTGTGACTGAGGCTGGCCGGGTTGATAGTTTGTTTTCTCAAGAATCCAATAGTCTATCGACTAGTATGAATTCGTTATTCAATAATGTGCAGGAAAGTTTAAATCAGCCATCATCCTCAGTTGCACGATCGCTCGTAATGACGGATGCAAAAAATTTGATTGATCAAATGGATCGCTTATCAGGCATTGTATTTAATCAAAAAAATATCGTGAATGATCAGTTAGAAATATTTTCTGATGAAGCGAATACATTAATTCAAAATATTAGCAGCTTGAATAAGCAAATAGCTACCGTAAATGGTACGCGTAACGAGGCAAACTCAAGCACCACGTACAACGAAAGAGACCTTGCTATTCGTAAGTTATCGGAATTAATTGATGTAGAGACACTTGATGGCCCCAACGGTGAAAAGCTCGTATTTATGGGCACCGGCGAATCATTAGTAATGCAAGATGGCGCATTTAATTTATTTTCGATGGCGGGCGATCCTGATCCTAATTTTAAAGAATTACATTTAGACATAGATGGCGGCAAAGCTGTGCCGCTTGATGTTGATGTGACTAAGCTTAAAGGTAAAATTGGCGGATTATTAGCATTTCGTGATGACATTTTAGTGCCAGCACAAAACCAACTTGGCCAAATGGGGCTTGCGATTGCTGATGCTTTTAATCAACAAAACCGTTTAGGAATGGACGGTAATGGCGAGCTCGGTGGTGATATTTTTACAATCCCAACGATTGGCGGTCACGCTTATCAAGCCAATACAGGCAATTCAAGCATAACGGCTACCTTAGAACCAGGTAAAGGCAGTGAAATTCCTGCCAGTGACTTTATTGTTACTTATACCAGTGGCACAACGGTAGAAATACAACCGGTCGATAATAAAGGTGAACCATTAGGCTCTCCCTCAACCGCCAATATAGTTGCTGGCGTTATTGATTCATCGACTATGACCGGTGGGGAATCTTTTGGTTTACAATTAAACGTTACAGGGACTGGTAATGTTGGCGATAAATTTGCAGTTAAACTGAATGCCGAGGCTGCATCGAGTTTAACACTGGCTACCGATAGACCAGAAGCGCTAGCGCTGGCTTCTCCAATTCGTACGGCAGATAATATAAACAATACAGGTAATGGCAATATATCAGCAGGGACTGTTACTAGTGTGACTTCGGGTGGCTTTACAGCCACGACGCCTCCGGATCTAGCAAATGGCGATATCACGATAGTGAAAACCGCTAATGCTAATGAATATACAATTACAGACAATAACGGCAGCTCGACTTTTACGATTACTCCACCTGCTAAAAATCTACTAGAGCAAGCTGGCCCTCCTTATGATAGTTACGGTTTTGATTTTGATATTGAAGGCACCACAGCGGTAGGTGATAGTTTTACACTGGAGTTTAATGAAGGTGGTTTTGACGATAACCGCAATGGCTTAATGTTAGCTGGGTTACAAAGTGGCGAGCTAGTGCGGCAAAATGTTACCACAACCGCATCGGCTGATAATCATAAAACATTTAATCAAGCCTATGCAGGGTTAGTTACTGATATTGGTGTTGTTACCAATCAAGCGAAGACCAATGGTGCTGCTTTTGAGGCATTAGCTCAACAGTCTGAAGCCTGGTATGAATCACTCTCGGGAGTTAACCTTGATGAAGAGGCTGCCAATTTATTGCGGTTTCAACAATCTTATGCGGCGTCTGCACAAGTGCTTTCAACAGCCCGTTCTATATTTGACACTTTACTTAATGCTGCGAGGTAATTATGCGTTTATCTAATAATTTGATGTATCAAAACAGTGTTAATTCGATTTTGAATAATCAGCAAAATGTCAATAAAGCACAAGAGCAAGTTAATACCCAAAAGCGAGTGCTTACAGCTTCAGATGATCCATCGGCAACAGCACGGGCGTTACTGTATACCGATCGTATACAAGCGAATGAGCAATACAGTAAAAACATTACCATGCTAACGAGTCGATTAAAGACTCAAGACAGTGTGCTTGAAAATATTAAAGGCTCACTTGAAAAAGCCTATACATTGGCAATTCAAGCAGGTAATGGTGTTTATACCGATATCGATCGTGAAGGTATTGCTGAAGAGATTAAATCTATACAAAGTAGTGTGCTTGATTTAATGAATGCTAAAACTGAAGATGGTAAGTATATATTTTCAGGCTATCAAGATAACACCCAAACCTATTCGCTTGATTCTTCAACTGGCAAATATGTTTATGGTGGCGACCAAGGCCAGCATAAAATTAAAGTAGCGGAAGGAGTTGAAATTAAATCCAGTGATAATGGGGTTGATACGTTTGAAAAGGTCAATGCCCGGTTGAATGTTGCCTCTAATGACGGCGTTGTTTCAGGAGGGATCACTAGCGCAAAAGTGTATGTACGCGAGCAAGCTCAGTTTGATGCTTTTCATAAAGCAAATTATAACGCTGATCCCGCAGCCGCGGCCGGAGCAAATACGTTTAATATTATAACAACCCCAGGTACACCTAATACATATCAGGTTGAACAAGGTGGAAGTGTGATCAGCTCTGGTAGCTTTGAGGGATCAAAAATTAAATTTGCTGGGATGGAAATTGATATTAGCCCAGTTGCAAACGGGCAGGTAGACTTTACTTTAGAAGCGCCGAAAAAAGAAAATATTTTAAACACATTAAGCGATTTAATTGCTGGGTTAACTGACCCAACAATTAGTCAAGAAGATTATGACCAAGTATTGGCATCGGCCATGGTCCAAATCGATAACAGTAAAAATCAGGTCTCTTTAACACAGGCTGGTTTAGGTGGGCGGTTAAATACAGCTGAGAAAATCACGCAATCTAATAGTGATCTGGATGTAAATAATAAATCCTCCCGTGCAGATTTAATTGAACTTGATATGGCTGAGGCTATTACTGAACTCACGAAGCAAGAAACTGCACTGCAAGCGTCGCAGGCAACTTTTGGCCGCTTAGCTAAATTATCACTGTTCGATTACTTATAAGTAAGTTATAAGAACATCAAGAGTAAGGCAATATATTGCCTTACTCTCGTATTTTTCCAGCCTTTTAAGATCATCTCCTTACTATTTAACAGCTTAATAATTTCCTGAAGAAAAAGACCTGCACAATAATCCTTTTAGTTTTTTAATGAGCTTTATTAATTTAGTCACTATAAAATTCATTAAATTACATGAGCTTAAAAAATAATGGAAAAAAAATAAAAAAAAAAGCTAAAGGATTTTTTTGCTAGACCGATAACTTAATTAACCAAGCAAAGCGTTGTAAATAACAACCACTGCTTAATCTAGTAAGTTTGAGAGTAAATGATAAGTTTACTTCTGGAGAGATATCATGGCTTTATATGTAAATACAAATGTTAGCGCGTTAAACGCACAAAGACAATTAAATAATTCTGGTAATGCACTGGATACATCATTCCAACGTTTATCATCAGGTTTTCGTATTAACAGTGCGAAAGATGATGCGGCAGGTCTACAAATTTCTGACCGTTTAACATCACAAATTAACGGTTTGAACCAAGGTAACCGTAACGCAAACGATGGTATTTCATTAGCACAAACAGCTGAGGGTGCATTAGATGAAGTAACATCAATGTTCCAACGTATCAGAACATTATCACAGCAAGCAGCAAATGGTTCAAATACTGATGAAGACCGTTTAGCGGTGCAAGAAGAGATTCGTTCATTATCTGAAGAAGTAAATCGTGTTGCAGCAGATACAACGTTTGGTGGTCAAAACCTTTTAGACGGTTCTTTCTCCGCGAATTTCCAAGTTGGCGCAGATGCTGTACAGAATATCAGCTTTAGTATGGCGTCAGTTGGCGGTACGGCTAACTCAATCGCTGGTAATAACGGTTTTACCATGTCAGGTATTGCAGGGGTTGCCAGTGCGGTAACAGGCGCAAGTTTAAGTGCTACAGCTGGAACAATTAGTTCGCAAGTAGGTTCATCAGCTGATGCTACAGGTTTTGCTGCGGTATTTACAGCAAGCGGCATAAGCGTATCTTCACAAGCGAATGCGCAAGCGGTAATGGCCGGCATGGATTCATTAATCGCGGTTGTTGATAAAAAACGCGCTGAGCTGGGTGCGGTACAAAATCGTTTTCAATCAACGATTCGTAACCAGTCAAATATTTCAGAAAACCTAAGTGCTGCAAAATCACGTATTAAAGATACAGACTTTGCGCAAGAAACTGCAAACTTAACAAAAATGCAGATTCTACAACAGGCTAGCCAAACAATTCTTAGTCAGGCTAATCAACGTCCACAGGCTGCATTAAGTCTTCTAGGATAATAGGTTGGAAATAGTCAATTAATTGACTAAGAATGTAGCGCCTTTGTTTAATGGGGTATTAACAAAGGCGCTGAAACGGATTGATAAAGCGGAGGCGCTTAAAAATCCTGTATTGTTCTAACATTTGTAAGAACATAATTGTTAAAGCACAAACTATGCCAATAGTAAGTGTTAGGCATACCCACTCTCAAACTTATCTTCAAAGGGCCTTATAGGCCCTTTTCTCGTTTTTTATAATTCAATGCAACTCTATCTATAAAGTTGGCCTAAAGATTGCTGAATACTTATTACGATTTAAATTAATCTGCAAAGTGGCAGTTTATTGCCCCCAGTCAACTTAACTTGACTGTAGTAACAGGTCACTTTGTCAAAATTCCACTCATTAAATTAAAGAGTGGCTTTAATTTGACAGATAAGAAGAGAGTTTATTATGGCTTTATTTGTAAATACGAATGTCAGCGCGCTTAATGCGCAAAGACAGCTTGAAAGAACTGGCAACGACTTAGATACTTCCTTTAAACGTTTATCATCTGGTCTGCGTATTAACAGCGCGGCGGATGATGCTGCTGGTTTACAAATATCGGATCGTTTGCAATCGCAAATCTTGGGTTTAAACCAAGGCAACCGTAATGCGAATGACGGTATCTCGCTGGCACAAACGGCTGAAGGTGCGCTTGATGAAATTACTTCTACATTTCAACGTATCCGAACACTTGCTCAGCAATCAGCAAATGGCTCTAATACAGATGAAGATAGGCTCGCTATCCAAGAAGAGATTAGACAGTTATCTGATGAGGTTAACCGAATTGCCACGGACACTACATTCGGTGGTCAAAATTTATTGGATGGCTCTTATTCTGCAAGCTTTCAGGTTGGTGCTGATGCTGTACAGACTATTGGTTTTAGTATGCAGTCTGTTGGCGATACAGCTAATTCTCTCGCTGCTAATGGTGGTTTTACTATATCAGGTGTTGCCGGTGTTGCTTCAGCCGTGGGTGGTAAAGCACTTTCAACGCTCGCAGCTAATGTAAGCTCAGTTGATGGCGCAACGGCATCAACAACATTAGATTTTTCTTCTGTATTTACAGCTGCAGGTATTAGTGTGTCATCACAAGTAAATGCACAGGCTGTGTTTGCGGGTATGGATTCTCTAATAGCGGTGGTTGATAAAAAACGCGCTGAATTAGGTGCGGTACAAAACCGTTTTCAGTCGACAATACGAAATCAAGCTAATATTTCTGAAAATTTAGCCTCTGCTAAATCAAGAATTAAAGATGCTGATTTTGCAATGGAGACAGCTAACTTAACTAAAAACCAAATTTTACAACAAGCGAGCCAAACAATATTAGGCCAAGCAAATCAAAGGCCTCAGGCTGCATTAAGCTTGTTACAGGGTTAAAATAGTATAACGTTGTTAAAAATTTATAAATAAAGCTAAAGTTTCCGTTTTATCTGACGATAACTGACTTAGAGAACTAAAAATCTAGGACTCTCAGTCTGGAGTAATAACAGGGTAGGGGTATCCCGTTGTTATTCTATTTAAAATGATAAAGCGGAGGCTATTATGGCTTTATATGTAAATACTAATGTGAGTTCATTGAACGCACAGCGCCAGTTGATGAAATCTGGTAACCAGCTCGATACATCCTTTCAACGTCTATCATCAGGTTTTCGCATTAATAGTGCAAAAGATGATGCTGCAGGCATGCAAATATCTAACCGTTTAACTAGTCAAATAAATGGTTTGAATCAAGGTAACCGAAATGCTAATGATGGGATCTCACTTGCGCAGACTGCTGAAGGCGCACTTGATGAGACTACGTCAATGTTCCAGCGTATTCGTACTCTTGCTCAACAAGCTTCAAACGGTTCAAATACAGATGAAGATCGTTTAGCAGTACAAGAAGAAATTCGTTCATTATCAGAAGAAGTAAATCGTGTTGCTGCAGATACAACATTTGGTGGTCAAAATCTACTAGATGGTTCATTCTCAGCTAACTTCCAAGTTGGTGCTGATGCTGTACAGAATATTAGCTTTAGTATGGCTTCTGTTGGTGGCACTGCAAACTCGGTTGCGGGTAATAATGGCTTTACTATGTCAGGTATTGCAGGTGTAGCAAGTGCTGTGACAGGTGCAAGCTTAAGTGCTACTGCGGGAACAATTAGTTCGCAGGTTGGTGCTTCAGCTGATAATACCGACTTTGCAACTGTATTTACAGCAAGTGGTATTAGTGTATCTTCTCAAGCTAACGCACAAGCAGTAATGGCAGGTATGGATGCAATGATTGCAGTAGTTGATAAAAAACGTGCCGAACTCGGTGCTGTACAAAATCGTTTTCAATCAACTATTCGTAACCAATCTAACATTTCAGAAAACTTGAGTGCTGCTAAGTCACGTATTAAAGATACTGATTTCGCTGCCGAAACAGCTAATTTGACTAAATCTCAAATATTACAACAAGCAAGCCAATCTATTTTGAGTCAAGCAAACCAGCGTCCACAAGTAGCATTATCGTTACTAGGCTAGACGGTTAATTAGGTCATTATTGAGATATTGTCTCGATAATGACTTATACTTTGTTTGTATTTTGAAGGAGAGCTACTATGGCTGACTTAGGTGGAATAATTAAATCGAGTGAAAACTTCACCGCTAATTCATCTTTTACAAATAAAAATGAGTTAAACGAAGCAAGTAAAAAAGCAACTGTTGAAAAAGCTGGTACAAAAATTGCTGGTAGAGAGCCCGCACTTGTTGATAATAGTCAGCAACTTGATTCTGAAAGTGAAAGAAAAGCACTGATCGACGAAGTGAAAGAAAACTTAGAGAAATTAAATAAATATATTCCTGTGACGGCAACAAATTTAAAATTTGAATTTGATGAGCAGGGTGATCCACCAATAATTAAAGTGTTTGATAAAACAAGCGAAGAAGTTATTCGTGAAATTCCAACTGAAGAGTTTAGAGAAGTTGCTAAAGCTTTAGATGAATTTGCCGATAAACTAACTAACAAAGGTTTGTTACTAAATCAAACTGTATAATATTTTTTGGAACAGATAGTAGGAGAGAAGTATGCCACTTATAACATCCGCAGGTATTGGATCTGGGCTGGATCTCGAAAGTATCATTACAGCATCTGTTGATGCCGAAAATGTTCCAAAAATGAATGCCTTTGCAAAAAAGGACAAGTCGTTAGAAGTTGAATTATCTTCAATCGGAGAGATCAAGTCTGCGTTATCCAAGCTACAAGACACAATAAAAAAGCTAGCAGATCCTGATAATTTTAATAAACGTATTGCTAATATCACTCAACCAACAAGTGATGACGGTGATCTCGTCTCAGTTACCCCAACAAAAGATATTACGCCTGGTAATTTTAAAATTGAAGTTGTTGCACTTGCTCAAGGCAGTCGTGCAACGTCAAACGATGCCGTACCTCCTTTGTTTACATCTACTGACGATGTGGTCACTGCTTCTGGAGGCACCTTGTCATTTGCTGCTGGAGACAAAAGCTTTGACCTAACTCTTGATGCGGGTGCGACATTAGCTGATTTGCGTGACGCAATTAATGACTCGGATGATAATTTTGGTGTAACAGCAAATATAATAAATACTGGTACTGAGTCAAAGTTGGTTCTTACTTCGAGTGTGAGTGGCGCTGGTAATGACTTGGTAATTACCAATGATAATGCTGAGCTAGACAATGTATCTACAGATGCTAATGGTGGAGCTTCTGGTAGCGGTGGTATTGGTATAACAGCTGGAAATGAAGCAAAAAGTGCAGTTATAAAAGTAGATGGCATAACAATAACAAATGACACCAATACCTTTAAAGATGCTGTACAAGATATGACGATCACTGCTAAACGACAAAGCGTTGATGGAGAGACGGCAAAGTTAGCTGTTAGCTATGACCGTGAGAGCGTTACAACATTAATTGATGAATTTATTGCTAATTATAACAATGCTATAGGGCAGTTAGGTCTGCAATCGAGAGTTGGTAAACCTTTAAATAGCGATGCAACCATTCGTACTTTGAGCTCGCAAATGGTCAATATGCTTTCTACAAATTTAACGGATGCAGGGCCTTTCACAAGTATTTTCGATATTGGCTTGGGTGTTGATAAGAAAGGTTATCTAGAAAAATCAACTTTAGTCCGCAGTTTAAATACAGCAATGGATGAAAATTTTGATGATATCGGAAAGGCTTTTGCTGGTGAAAATGGTGTTGCTAAACAGTTCGAATCTTTTTTAGATAATTACGTAAGTTCAAAAGGCATTTTAAAGCAACGAGAAGATAATTTAAATACACAGGTCACTGATTTAGAAGATGATGTACTAAAGCATGAATTTAGAATGACCGAATTAGAAAGTAGGCTTAGAAAGCAATATGCGGGTTTAGATGTGTTACTGGCGCAAATGCAATCAACACAACAGTACTTAGGAGCGCAGCTTGCGAGCTTACCGGGATTTACAAGAAACAAATCATAAATTAATTTTGATTTAAAAGGGTTTTAATATGTATAACGCCAAAGTAAAAAATTATCAGAAAGAAGCACTCAAGACCCGTGTTGCCGGTGCTGATCGCTATGAAATAATTCAAATGTTAATGGCGGGTGCGATTGAAAAAATGGTGATGTCTAAAGTTGCTATTGAAAGAAAACATATGGAAGCGAAGGCCGAACATTTATCTAAAGCGACTGCTATTATTGAAGCCTTAAGGGGCTGTTTAGATTTTAAAGTTGGTGGTGAAGTGACTGATAATTTATATGCACTTTATTCTTATATGATAGATCGCTTAGTTGATGCAACAATAAAAAATGATCCTGCAATTGTTGAAGAAGTATCTAATTTATTGAAAGAAATAAAGTCTGCTTGGGATGCTATTCCTCATGACGTTCGAGAAAAAACACTTAGTGAAAATGGTATAGATGCTAATGTCGGCTAGTTTATTGTCTCAGTTAGCCCCCGATTTGTCTGTAATTAATCAATATTTAGCTGAAGGTGATATAGAGTCAGCTCAAAGCAAGTTACTATTAATTGATAGAACATTGAAAGCACTCTTTACCTCACCTGAGAACCTCAGCGAAAACGATGTGTTATTTTTATCGGATTTTTCAATCAAATTGAATACTACGGTATTAGAAATAAGCCTCAAAAAACAGCAGGCTGCAAAAGAACTTGGTATTCATATTAATACGCAAAAAAAAATAAATGTGTATAAAAATATCAAGTAGGTAACCGACATGATAAAGAATATAGATATTAATAACGAGCTTGAGCACATCTCAGAAAAACTTGAAAAAACTATAAAACATCAAGAAAGAGAGGCGATTTTTGCTACAGAAGCAAATGAGCGATTTGAAAAGAATTTTGAGTGTTTTTCTGAGTTTTTCCCTGATATAGCAATAGCAATAAAAAACTTTAAAACCAAAGATGACTTTTGCTTACATGTTACAGAGTCCGGGCATGGTAATTTTATACCAAGTGGTGGAAATACTTTACTTTATTCACAAGACCCCATTACTCAAACTGAAAAACAAATACAGGCACAAAGAGAAAGGCCCGTATTTAGTTTAACTGACTACACTGGTTATCCTGAAGATGATGACGATACCCGTATTCACTCTCGATATATGGTAAAGTTAACTCGCTTTATGAAAAAAGTCAGAGCCGAAAGTAAACCTGTAGTTCGTAACTTACCATCTTCATTTCCTTCCGCAGTTATTTTTGGTATCGGGCTAGGTTATCATGTTCCGCTTCTTTTGGAAGATACTCAATTTGACTATATATTTTTAGTTGAACCAGATTTTGAACAATTTTTTGCGAGTTTATTTTGCACTGATTGGTTTGAAATTATAAAAAAAATTGATTCCAATGGAGGGTGCTTGTTTTTTCATTTAGGTGTTGATCATAAATCATTTATAATTGACCTTGAAAAAATAGCCGAAGACATTGGTGCATTTTCCTTAGTGCGCAGTTTTTGCTATCAGCATACACCCGGTACAGAACTAAATGTTTTGATTAAGCAGTGGAGTGAAGATTACTTCCGTTTTCAGTTTGGTCATGGGTTTTACAACGATGCAATAACTGGGCTTGCTCATAGTATCCATCATATTCGAAATAAAGCTGCGTTACTAACGAAGACGACCCAGGAAATAGACTTTGATACACCTATATTTATTGTTGGTAATGGTCCATCGCTGGATGAAGCTGAAGTATTTTTAAAAAATAACCATCAAAAAGGGATCGTAATCGCTGCGGGAACCGCCATAGCGTCATTATATAAGAAGGGTATCCCAGTTGACTTTCATGTGTTAGTTGAACGTCCATATTCGAACTATAAAATTTTTGGTGATATTTTCCCTGCTGATGAATACAAAAAAGTGAACTTGCTGGGCCTTAATACTTTATATCCTGATACGAATAAACGTTATAAATGGGCAGGAATAGCGGGAAAAGGTAATGAGGCGGGAACATGTTTAATGGACGTTATATCTCAAGTTCATTTGTCCCAAATTTTACCATTGATCCCTTACTGTAATCCTGTTGTTGCAAATGCAGCCCTTTCGTTTTTACTTCATATGGGATTTAGAAATATCTATCTTTTTGGTATTGATAACGGTAAACAGCCATCAGGCTCACATCACAGTAAAGATAGTATTTACAAAGTAAATAATGATGATGATTCAGAGGGGTACGGTAGTTTAGAGTTCAATGGTCGATTGATTGAAGGTAATTTGGGTGGCCATGTTGTTTCAAATGATCTCTTTCTTGTGGCTCATGCGCAGTTAGAAAAGCTTCTAAGTCTTTACAAAGTGAATAACTGCATAAATGTAGGAAACGGTGCAAAACTTCAAGGTGCTATTCCTACTGCAGCAGATAATTTAATTGATATTGAAAAAGAGATTGATAAAGAGTTGGTTATCAGCAATATCAAGAATAATTATTTTACAGTATTACCTGTTGATGATGTAGAAGATAGATTGATTGCAGTGGATAGACTTCAGGATATTTGCGAGCATCTACTCTCAATTATTGATGAAGATATTACAAGTCGTAGTATTGCTGCTAAGCAATTACAGCGTCAAGCTAGGTATGTTTACTCTTTAAGAAATACTAGCTTAGGGCATATATTTCATATAATAAAAGGCGCGCTCTTATATTATCACTGCCCGATGATTACGCTTTTGTATCAATATGAAGACGAAGTATTTTGTTTAGAAAAATATAAACAGCTAAATAAGTTATGGAAATGTTATATCCAAGAGATAATGGCTGATTATAAAATCCACTATGATGAAAAATGTGACTTAGGAAAGGAATAATAGTGACAGATTACCAAGAATCAGAGGCTTTCTACAATGAGTTATTTGATGAGCTTTTCCCTATTCTTCGTTCTATAACAGGTCCAGGCTTACGACAAAGTTATAGTATTCTCTCGCGGTATATGCCGCTTAATATTTCTTCTATTGCTTCTGGTGAAAAAATATTTGATTGGACTGTACCTAAGGAGTGGCATTGTGAAGATGCTTATTTATTAGGGCCTGATGGAGAGAAAATTGCTGATATGCAGCGATTGAATATTGAGGTCGTTAATTACTCAGAATCTGTAGAAATAGAGCTTAGCCTTGAAGAGCTTCAAAAGCACTTATATAGCCTACCTGAGCAGCCAACGGCAATCCCTTATGTTACTAGCTACTATAAAAAGCGTTGGGGTTTTTGTATCGCTCATGAAATACGTGAACAACTTAAAGAGGGAACATACAAAGCTGTAATTAAGAGTCAGTTTGTAGATGGTTCGTTGGATATCGCCCAATCAGTTTTAAATGGTGAATCAAAACAAGAAGTATTACTAAGTTCATATCTATGTCATCCATCAATGGCGAATAATGAGCTGAGCGGCCCTTTAGTTCTTTTAGGCTTATTTAATCGTATTAAAAAATGGCCAAAACGTCGTTACTCCTACCGTTTTGCATTACACCCTGAAACAATAGGTAGTTTAGGATTGCTTCATTTAATGGGGGAGCATTTTACTGCAAACATGGTTTCTGGACTGGTTATTAATTGTATGGGTGGAGAACCTGAAAAATTAGTTTTTAAACATAGTCGGAATGATAATGGTATGCTAGATAAACTTTTATATCATCTAAATCAACATGATTATAACCATGAAAACATACAATTTAGTCCTTTAAGTGGTTCTGATGAAAGGCAATATAATTCTCCCGGCTTTCAATTGCCAGTGTGCTGTGTCAGCCGTAGTTTTCATTCTGGCTACCACCAGTATCATACTTCCCTTGATACTAAAGCGTTTATGGGAATAAAACCACTGCTTGATAGTATTGATAAATTAGAGAAAATATTTTTGGCGTTTGAACAAGCTGCGACTTTTGAGAATACACTACCTTTTGGTGAACCTAACTTAGGTAGTAAAGGGTTGTATCCAACGTTAAGTTTTTTTAGTAAAGAGCGTGTAAGCCAACTCGATGAGCTTAATCACATTAAGATGTTATTAAATTATAGTGATGGAGAGCACGACTCTATTGATATTGCGGATAAATATGGATGCAGTGTTTTAGATATGGCGTCTGCAATTGACAAGCTAGAGCAACAAACACTCTTGGTCATGAAGTGAAATGGGTAATTGGCAGAATATTTATCAGCAGGGCAGGCAATTAAATAAATACCCTTATGATGCAATCGTATCATTGGTGATGCGATTAAGGCACACTAATTCAAGTTTAAGCGCATTAGAGTTAGGCTGTGGTGCTGGAAATAATATCGTTTTTATGGCTGAAGAGGGAGTTGATGTTGCTGGTATTGATATATCTTCAGTTGCTTTAGATTTTGCTCAAGAGCGTCTAACAAGGTTACAACTTAAAGCTGATTTAGTTAATGGTCATTTTACTCAGTTACCTTGGCAAGATAATTCGTTCGACTTAGTGATAGACAGAAGCGCTTTAAACTGTGTTCCTCGCTCAGATATTTTAGTTGCCCTTAGTGAATCTTACCGAGTGTTAAAACCAGGCGGTTGTATATTTTCTATTATGTATGCTGATACTCATCCTGCATTTATAAACTCAGGATATCAGCATGATGGGTTTGCGCGACAATTTTCGCCGGATTATTTCTCTGACATTGATGGCCTATTTTTTGCTTCTAAAGCAGATGTTTGCGAACTATTCAGTAAATTTGCAATAACGCAGCAATCGTATGATGTTTCTTATGATCAGAACGATAAGATCACTTCTGCACAAAGAAGTATCGTTGCATATAAATCACCTATTGCTCAAATTACGTAATCATGAGTGGTTATCATATAGCTACTACTTACTAGTTTCTGGAGAATTATTATGCGAAATTCAGCTATCGTTGTTGGTGGTGGGGTATGTGGTTTAATGGCGGCATTACTACTCAAACAGTCTTTTAAAAAAGTTACAATAATTGAGCAAAGTGAGCGTGTTGGGGGATTATTTTGTTCTATAAAAGATGAGTTAGGTGCATATTATGATATGGGATCACATATACCGAACGCAACGGGCATAGAAGCGCTTGATACTCTGTTATTTGGCGAGCTAGAAAATCGTGATTACTATTGGCACGTAATAGAAAAACTGCAATCAGGTAATTACTTTGCCGGTGAATGGGATTTAAACTCTCCGTTTCCAGATAGTCACAAACTGCCAAGCGAAGAGTATTATCAAGGTTGTGCTGAGCTTATTCAAGCAACCTCTTCTAGTGGCAGTTCGCTTATACTCCCTTATTGCGAAGAAACATTAGGCAAGACGTTTACCCAGCATATTATTAAACCAATTCTGTATAAGCTCTATGGTAAACATACAGATTTAAATACATTAACGGTCGCAGCAGGACTATTTGGCTTTACTCGCATTCTTGCTTTTGAGCCCGATGTTGCAAATGCACTGAAAAATATTCCTACTTTTGATGCTAAAATTGGATATCAAACGCAAGCGCATTTTCATGAAAGACAAACCAAAGACAACTCAAAAACTCCAAATTACTTTTATCCATTAGAAAATAAAGGCATTGAGTCTTGGGTTGAGTATTTAGTAACTAAAGTTAAAAGCGCTGGAGTTGAGGTTGTACTTTCTTCATCAATAGAGAAGATAGAGACTAATGGACGGCAGATCACGGGAGTAAAGCTTACTAATAAAGCAGAAATCCTTGAGTGTCAGTTGTTATTTTGGAGTGCTCCTCCGTTTATTGCCTTAAAAGCATTAGGCTTACCTTTAGTTTATAACAAGCCAGAACTGAGAACTGCTATTGTATTTCATTTGAATTTTGACTTGCCTTTACTTGATCAAAAATCGCATTATCTATGGGTGTGGGATCATCAAACGGATATATTTAGGTTGACGTTATACCCTAACCTCAGCACTAAAAGTCAGCATGCGAACTTGTCGGCAGAAATATTATGCAGGCCAGAAGAGGTGGAGCAGTATGACGTGGATGAAATTGTGAATACATTAAAGAAAATGCAAGTTGTCGGCCAAGATGCTACATGTATCAGTCATATTAAACAGGTCATACATGGCACTTTTCCTGTGCCAACTTTAGAATTTGAAAAAAATAATCAAGCTAATTTTGATACATTAAAAAACAGTGTCGATAATATAATTATTTCAGGCAGATCAGGCGGTAAACAATGGCGACAAGCTGATGTACTTGTTGCCGCATATAACGATATAAACAATTATTTATCGACAGAATAAGAGACTTCTTTTCCATTATCAAAACGATATAGTTCAGATGGGTTACAGTTAAGCAATGCAAATTGGTTATCAGCAACAAAGTCTTTTACAAAATGATAAAGTGCTTTCATCTTTATTGTATAGATAAATGATCTTCCAAGTTGGGCTTGTTTCATAATCCCTGAGTTTAATAATGCAGCTTCTAACTTGGAATAGTCTTCCCTGTAGGCATTATTTATAGGAAAGCAAAAGTGGTAAAAAGTACCGTTAGCCTCTTCTCCATTTGTGAGCGTTGTCACACCGGTAAAAGGTTTATTAAACCGGTATTTTAATCCTAACATTGCTTCTATTTGAACAATCACCGTGGCGACTCTAAGGCCAATGCCTTGCAGTACAAGCACTGTATCTTGTTCTATTAACCTACTAAACGTTGAGTTTTCTGCAAAGGCATAATATTCAGGTTTTTTGGGTAAACAGATTTTTGCCACATCAGGCCCTAAACCGCAGATTGAGAACATAGGGTGCCCTGAGCGTACTACATTTGGTTGTTGTCGAAACCACTCAGGCCAATACCCTAAGACACATTCTTGTGAGCGCAAATCTTCTTTGCGACTGCGTGGGAATTGATAATTAAAGGCTGGCATAAATATATTACCGTTATCACCAATTGCAGTTTTAAAGCAGTTTAGGAACGCCTCAGGCACTTCTTTTACTGAGTGATTTTCTATAGCGCCAAGTGTAAATAATGAAGAGTGTATAAACACACTGTCATTCATGTTGATACCAACTGAATGTAATGTTGCGATAATTTGTTCTTGGCTGATACTTCTCACAAAAAGTCCTCATTACCGAAAGCTGCTTTAACTTCGTCGTAGATAGTATCAATTCTTTTTGAAAAAGCGGGATCTTTCCACGGCTTGCCTGATAGAATCATCCATTCATATTTAGCAATAAACTTTTTTTTCTGTGATTCATCTAAGGTATCAATAAAGCCCCCCATTTTTTCTTTGAGGCGGTCTACAAGTTCCTTCAAACACCTAAAGATAAACACAACTTCAGGATCACGTAACAATGGCTTCATAGAAACTGTAAGTTCACGTTTCAACTTTATGGCTTGCTCTCTAACCAGCGTACATTTATGGTTATTATCTGGATCACGGTAAAAAAGATCCATTAAAGCGGAGTACTCAAAATCAATAACAGTACCAAACGCATCTACTATAGGGAAGTAGGGATATATTCTGCAAACTAAGGGTCTATGTCCATGGGGTTCGCATAAACCACCACATTGGCAAGAGAGCAAATAGATATTGAAGCTTTTACCGTTTGAAAGCGTAAATGTACGCTTTTTAGCTGGTGTAGTAATATTTTTAATACCACCAATAGATTTATAGTACTCATACTCATTTTCGAGAAGAGGTAAAGATACACCACTTTTGTCTAGGATATTAAAATGCTCTCCGTAAAAATTTTTACAGCAGTAGCCACCGCATGTTTTCCAACACTCAGGGGCATTCACATATTCCGTATTATATATTTCTTGCCAATTCACTTTGTTAGGCATTAGTAGACTCACTAAGTAGCTTTATTAGGCCACTGTAAGATGTAAATTGCACAGGGTCAGCTTCTTCGAAATCAATATCAAGGTTTAAGCTGTTTTCTATTTCCATTAACATACTAATAAAATCAAGCGAATCTAAAAGACCTAAACTTATTAAACTATTTTTTTTATCTAATGATATGAGTATGTCCTGACCATGCTTTTCTATTAATTTATTATTGATAGCTTGTTCAATCGAATTTGTTAAGCTCATTATTTCTCCATCATGGTATGTAGGGCGCTTTTATCAATTTTACCATTACTATTTAGTGGCATGGAATCGATCCATATAATCTTTTTGGGCACCATATAAAGTGGCAGCTGTTGCTTTAAGTAATCAATCAGTGTTTGCTCACTTTCTTTATCGGCTGGATTACAAATAAATAAAGTCAAACTTTGAGGTTGTTGTATTGGCGTTGCGATAGCCTGTACCAAAGGGTTTGATAAAAAATTTTGTGCTAGTGTATTTACTTCGGATAGCTCAACGCGGTATCCCTGGATTTTAACTTGGTCATCTACACGGCTAATATAGTGAAATACTCCTTGAGCATCACGATTTACGAGATCACCACTTCGATAATGGGTAATGTTATTTGTTTTAATTAAACATTGCTGAGTTTTAATATTGTCATTTAAATACCCAGAAAATACTTGAGGCCCCGAAATCAAAAGCTCACCTTGTGCATCTAAATCAAAGCTCATGTTTTTAAGTGCTTTACCCAGGGGAATATAGCTACTATCACTATCATCATTACAATCAAATACATATCTACTGCATGCTATTGTAGCCTCAGTTGGTCCGTATAAATTAATAACCTTGCTGTTTGGTGCTGCTTTTTGCCATTGCAGAGCGAGTGTTCTAGGTAAGGGCTCACCACAAAACTGACTCACACGAAGGCTAGGATAGGCATCATTTTTAAGCATTCCTAGTTTAGCCATAATTGATGCAGTAGAAGGGACACTAAACCACACTGTAAGCCCGTGTTGTTTAATGAATTTACCTGGCGCAAATATAGCGGTTTCAGGCACTACATAAAGACAAGCACCTTGCAGCCAAGTAACAAATATATCATGCATGCTTAGATCAAACGTTGGATCAAATACTTGGCTTACCTTATCTGTATTACTGAGGGGTAAAGACTCACACATAGTATCAAGATAAGACTTAAGATTCGCAATGCTAATAGGCACACCTTTTGGTGAGCCTGTAGAACCTGAAGTAAATAAAACATAAGCGATATTGGATAGGCTGCGAGCTTGTAGTGATTTAGTTGATACAATGCTTTTATTGACTATATCGTCCAAACATACAAATACTCTATCTGGGAGTGCTTTTATTAATGCTTGGCTGATCGACAAATATTTTTTACTGTATAAAACATACTTTAAGTTGCCTTGCTTTATGATAAAAGCCAATCTAGCTATTGGCAGTTTTACCCCAAGTGGTATAAATGTTCGTGAATCTAAAGCGCAGGCAAGTACGGCGCTATAATAGTGAGTATCTCGGTAACTTAAAATTCCAACTTGCTCAGCTTCACTTATTTCGCTCGTGTTAATATTATTAGCGTAACTTGCAAGCTGTTTATAAGTAATGTATTGATTATCAACAAAAATTGCAGGAAGTTTTGCATGGCTTGCAATGCTGTTTTTAAGTTTTTCAGATAACTTCACTTTATATCCTAGTTTTTATTTATCTTAATATTAAGCAGGTTTGTTGATAGCCAGCAATTCAGTTTGAAGTTTATTATAAGCTTGTGGAGTGCCTATATCTATATATCTCAGATGGGTTTTATAGCTATAAAGATTGCCCAATAATAAAGGCACCATGTCGTGGCTAATTTCATAGAAGCTTTCCTGTTTAAAGTGTGAAAAGTATTTTTCATACACTCCTGCGGAGAATAAAAACAATGCCCCGCTTGCTAGGTTACTTGGTGGATTGGATACTTTTTCATGAAACCTTTGGATTGAAGCGTCTGAATCAAGTTCAACAATACCACATGAGGAGGGAGAAGCAGATTCAAAAAGTAAAAGCGTAGCATCACACTTTTTGGGCCTTTTTGAATGGGCTTCTACAAAATTAGTAAGGGTATCTTCGCAATAGTTATCAGCATGAATGACCATTGTGGGACTACAATGCCAAAACTCTTTATTACTAATCAAAGTGCCGCCTGTACCGAGTAACTTTTTCTCTCTAACGATTGTTATTTTATTACGGTATTCGGACTTTGACACAAACTCTTCTACTTGTTCAGCGAAATAGTGCACATTAATGAGTATGTCGCTGACACCAAGTTTATCGAGCTTTTCTAGCCAATAAGCCAATAAAGGCTTGCCTTTAATAGGCACTAAACATTTTGGAATTGTATTAGTCAAAGGTTTTAACCGAGTGCCTAACCCTGCTGCAAGCAATATTGCTTTCATATATTTTTGAATGACTCCAGTACTCGTTGCTGTAGCGTGTTGAAGGACAGTGGCTGATTTCCGAGAGTATCTACTTGGCAAGCGGCTGCAATACTTGCAATATAAAAAGCTTGCCAAGGTGTCGCACCTGAGCACAATGCCAGGCTACTGGCAGCTAAGAAGCAATCACCAGCTCCCGCAGGATCAACCGCATTACGGTTAATCGCAGGAAGCATATCATTTTCCCATTGGCCGTTTTGATCTGGTAGATGGATAAAAATACCTTCTCCTGCGAGGGTAATAACTAAAGACGTTGGATTTGCTTTTTCGCAAAGTTTTTGGGCCAATATAGGTAGACCATCATCAATATTATTCAATGCTACGCGTACTTCTTTTTCTGTTGGTGTTATTAGCATCATATCTTTATAACGGGCAATGTCACCAACTTGAGAAGATGTTTGGCTGTCTGCGACAACACGTACATTGTTTTCTTTGCATAAAGCAATGACTTTATCGACCAGAGTTTGAGGTAATAATCCATAATTAAAATCAGAAAATACCAGTAAATCGAAGTTGTTAATACTACTTTCAAGTTGCATGTATAAATCTGTTTGAATTTCTTTAGAAATTTTATGCTGTCGAACTTGATTGACCCTTAGAAGTGTTTTATTGCCAGCTCTATATCGTGATTTTAATGGTGTTGGGCGACTGCCATCATCGAAAAGTATAGTATCAATATTGTATGCGTTAATATGATTTTTTACGTAATCAGCTTTATCATCTTTGCCAAGTACCGAGAAAAGCGTAACTTGATTAGCTCCTAGCCCTTTTATATGACCTGCTGTAATTGCTGCTCCGCCTAAAAATGTATCCGTTCTATCTGGTGTCATCACTATGGTAGGATCCTCCTGAGATAAGCCTACCGCAGTACCTTGGATATATTCATCGACGATTATTTCGCCAATTACAGCAACACGGTTTTCACTAAATTGAGAAAATACCGTGTTGATTGATTGATAATTAAACTGATGCCTTGTTGCATAACTTTGGCATTTTTTATAATCAAAGTTATGACCATGGCTTATTGTTCTTGTAATATATTGTTCGGAATTAGATTCGAACTCACCAGAGCCAAAAATAAGCTTTCCTCCGTACATTTCAACAAGAGCATGCTCAGGATTGTGCCTACTTTCAAACTCTTTACCTTTCACGACAATATGAGGCTTGAGGCTCTTTACGGTTTCTGCTGGAGTTAAATCTGATAAAAATGCTTCATTCACACATTCGAGGGATTGAACCATCTCTAGGCGATGTTGTTCGTTTACCCGACTCTTTAACCCCATAGATTTGTCGCTGTTAACAGCAACAATTAGTTTATCACCACACTCTTTTGCAAAACGAAGTAAGCGAATGTGGCCAGGGTGTAAAATGTCAAAATTTCCTTGAACAAGGACTTGCTTATTCATACTTCAATATTCTCAAAAGTAATGATGGCTCTGGTAATTTCTCTTCGTTCGAGCGCCGATATTGCTTCATTGATTTGATTCAAAGAATAGCGATGGCTTATCAAAGAATTAATAGATATTTCAAGTTTTTGAATAATATCTGCAATCGATTTTAAATCTTTGTCTGGATTACAATTACCTCCCCAAGTTCCAAAAATTTGCTTTCCACAAATTAGTTGATGAGGATCTAACTTTATAAAATCGCCAGTTTTTGGATGTGAGGCAAAATAGCATTTACCGCTGTTATGTATATTATTAAAAGCGAATTCTATGGTTTCACATAGTCCAGCACTCTCAATAGCATAATCAAAGCCGTTAGGGTGTTGCTCTTTGAGTAAAGCTAGGCTTGCTTCTTCATATAAATAAGCTTCATCGGCGCCTAGTTGTAGTGCTAAGTCACATTTAGATTGTTCAATATCTACAACTATGATTTTTTTTGGTCTGAAATGTTTAAGCATTAATAGTGCACTTATGCCTATACCACCTAGTCCGATTAATATCACATTACTATTAGAGTGTGGTTGTATCTGGTTAAGAACCATACCGGCTCCTGTGGGGAGGGCGCAACCGAGTAAAACAGCTAACTCATTTGAAATACCTTCAGGGCAAATGGTTACTCTATTCTCAGATATAACAGAGTACTCTGAAAAAGTCGTAACTGGACCTGCATTGATAATTTGACCCTCTTTGCTAATTATATGTGTCCCACCGGAATCGATTCCACTGCCTTTTAGCCAACCAAGAACGACACGATTTCCTTGTTTAACCTTGGTAACACTATTGCCAACTGCTATTACTTCACCTACACCTTCATGACCCATTAAGTGGGGCAAATACTTGTCTTCTCCTCTAAGGCCTTTACTCTCCATCAGCTGGCTTCTACACAAGCCAGCCATATGCATTTTCACCAGAACTTGATTATCTTTCAAATACGGTATTTTTAAATCGAGTAGTTGAAGGGGCTGCTCTATATCTATTAATACACCTGCTTTAAAATAAGTTGGAATATTCATATTTTACCAAGGCATCTTATTTTTACTAGAAAGGAAAACACTACCTTCTCTATGACTTAGGGGTAATTCGGCAAGAGAGTTCACTTTTTTCCAATCATTTTTTTGAAGAAAAATATTTAAGCCGACTTGTAAACTGTAGTCGAAAATAGTTTTTGCATTTTTTTCGCCATTAATTTCCATCATAAAATCAATTTTTAAAGCGTCCTCCGAAGAAATTGAAGTTAATACATCTGCTTCTTGACCTTCAATATCAATTTTAATTAAGTCAAATTCTTTAGCTATATTACCTATGTTATTAACTTTAACTTCAAATTTATCTAGCTCTCCATAGGGATTACTTTTTGCGCCGCTCAAATGACTTCCAGTTAAGTTTCCACATACTCGTGTAAATTCAGCTTTGCCATCAAAACTTGCCGCGGCTTCATTTATTGGCTTAATCTTTTTACAATTATTTAATTCTAGGTTTTGTTTTAAAACGCGGAATGTTTCAGGGTCCGCTTCAAAACATGTAACTTGATAATCTAATAAGCTCAGCACTATTGAATGCAGACCGATATTAGCGCCAAGATCTAACACATTCTTATAGTTATTTTTATTTTTCAAGTAAAAGCTTAAAATGATTAGCTCATCAATACCAAATAAATGAGTCGTATTAATATTGCCCATATCGTAATACGGAAGAGAAAATGTAATATTATCCGTTAATAAAAATGTTGGTGTTGATGTCGTGTTATAAGCGCTGGCAATTACTTTTGATAGTTTTTTGTTAAGAAGCTGGTAATCACTGCTTGATTGTACGTGTGATTGTGTATTCCTAGCTAGCATAACCAGCTCTTGGTGTAAGTTTATCATTATAGATTTTCCTTCAAACTGGGTATAAGCATAGCTTTTTTTTGTTTTATGTAAGCAAGTTCAGGGCTCATATTCTCTAATGGATTGCCATACTTGATAATCGGTTCATATCTAAAGTTTGGGTTAATTACTAATTCGATAAGCTTTGGCCCTTCTTGATCCATGCGAAGGTGTAAACGTTCTACTAATAATTTTAATTGCTCATTATTTTCAACTTTTTCAGAGTCGATCCCATAAGCTTTAGCAACTTCAGAAAAATTTATGTGAGGCAAGCCATTATTACAATCAGCAGAAAAATAATTTGAGTCTAGCCAATCATCTTGGGTTTGTTTTATCATACAATGACCACTATTGTTAAATACAATAATAATGACTGGAAGTTTCAAGTGATTTAACGTTGAAAGTTCTTGGATATTCATTTGCAAACCACCATCGCCAACTATACAAAATACTTCTTTTTCTTTTGCTAGGGCAACACCAATCGATGCAGGTAAAGCATAGCCCATGGGGGTATTATTATATGAAGAAATATACTGCTGGCCTTTTTTCTCTTTACCGTAGACAAGAGTTAAAGGTAAGCAAGTACCTGTATCCACACATATATTTTGGTCATCACAGAAAGCACCACTAAACAACTCAACAGCTAAATATGGGTTTACACCACCGTAATTATATTCAGGTATGTAGTTAAACTCTTGTGTGACATCCGTAATATAATTTAGCCACACATCGTTATTTTTAAATATTTCAATTAAATCTTCACAATGCAGTGAAAAAGCATCTAAAAAAACTTGTACAGATACAGGAAATTGATAGTTGATTACTTTGCCTAATTGGGCAAATTTCTCTATTTCGTTATGGTCAATATCCACCATTGCGATTTTAGCTTCACGTGCAAAGGTATCTAATTTTGCTGTGGCTTTTGAATCTAGTCTGCACCCAATAGAAATGATAAAATCGCAATTTTGTAAAACGATATTATTCCCACGTAAAGAATGAGTTCCAAAATTCCCTAGATTTAGCTCGTCATCATGATTTGCAATCCCTTTGAGCGGCCAAGTCGATAGAAAGGGGATTTTTAGTTTTGTTGCAAGTGAAATTAACCGTTCTGCTGAGTTATGGCACCCAGCACCAAGAATAAATAAAGGTTTTTTCGCTTGTTTTAATGACACTATGAAGTTATTAAATATGTTTTCTTGAATTACTTTATGGTTTACAGTTGATTGATTAAAAGCTTCAAATGGTATTTTTTTTATATCTAATATCTCTCGCTGAAAGTCATCAGGAATATCTATTAACACAGGCCCTGGCCGGCCACTTAATGCTGCTTTTATAGCTTCAGGTAATACAGTGATAATGTCATTAGGTCTTTTTAATTGTATTGCGTACTTTGTTATTGGCTTTGCCATAGAAACAATATCGGTTTCTTGGAAACCATATTGGCGAACCCCTAATTTATGCGATTGCCTAAATGAAGCTACATTTCCAGTTATATGTAAAGTAGCTACAGAGTCAAAGTAGGAGCTTGCGATACCTGTTAATAAATTTGTAGCGCCTGGGCCTGATGTGGCTATAGTCACGCCTAGTACATGGTGTGTTTTTGCATAACTATCAGCAGCCATCGCACATGATTGCTCATGTTGCATTGCAATAGCTGAAAGCGAAGGGTGTTTTTCAATTGAGTCAATTAAATGTAAAGCAGCACCGCCTTGCAGAACAAATACATGCTTGATATCTAATTGAGCAAGGTAAGATGCAATATAATCCGTTAGTTTCATTTATGTATGCTCTTTATTGAGTCTACGCAATTTGTAGATATTTGGGTTTTCAAGAGACTCCAAAAAATCCTCATGAAAAATTTCTTTGGATGCAATGCTATAGTTTCGTCCACTAAACTTACTATTTGCATTATCAAGAAGAAAAATTAAGGAGTCGATGACCAGTTGCATAGACACAAAGTCATTTTCCTCATATCTTCTGGCTGTTTCCTTATATGCTTCCGGCACTATTTCTTTTGCGTGGAGTGTTTGTTGGTGAATAGGTGTATCTACCCAGCCAGGACCAACATTTAGAAAGATTAAATCGGGATATTCAGCAGCTAAAACTTCAGTCATTTTTATTAATGCTACTTTCGCATTTATATAAGAGTTGAACTTCGTCGGGGCGCTATTGACGCCTCCGCCAGCAAAAGTCAGGATTTTGCAGTTTGATTTCATTTTTAGAACTGCTGAACTTAACACTTGCACTATAGATAAGTAATTAATTCTATATGCATTTTCCCAATCGTCATAAGAGCAATCTGATAGAGAACCGATTGGCTCGAGTGTGCCATGAACAAAAATTATACTATCATATATTGAAAAGTTCGTTTTATGGCACCAATCGTCAACGTTTTTTTGTGAGCTAAAATCAACTTTTGTTAGTTCAGCAAAATCTAAGTTTGATTTTCGCCCTCGATAAGTACCGTGAATAATCGTATTTTGGCTTAAGCGCTCAGCAAGTGCTTGCCCAATACCACTATTTATTCCTGTAATTAATACTCGATTCATTAAAACGGGCCTTTAAACCAGTTACCAGGAACATCGTGAGGAAATTCTACATCTTCGGTCATAAATATTTCCCTATCAAGGAGTTCAGATACAGCTTTAGTAATCTCAGTTCTGGTTTTGTAGTATTTTTTTGTTAATCCAAAGCTCGTAGGTTCAGGGTAAGAGGGGAGTGCTATTCGTTTTATTGGTTTTTTTAAGGAAGTAAAGCATGCTTCATATATTTTTGCTGAAATTTCACTAGAGACAGAAAATGAGTTATGTCCTATATCAGTGCATATGCAGGTTTGAGTCTTATTGACAGAGTTATAAATAGTTTGCCAATCAATATTTGTCGGTTCAGATACCTCAATTACCTCGCAGTTAACACCTTGTTTTTTTAGGAAGTTGTGGCAGTGTATGGCTTCTAGGAGCATATAGCTATTAGCGATGATAGTGACATCTTCACCTTCTTTGATGACTCTCGTTGTTTGCATGTTTGAGTTGTAATCGACGCACGTTTCTTTGTCGATGTTTTGGTTATGCAGCCATCGATGTTCAAGGAAAATAGTTGGATTATTATCCATTATACTTTGATAAAGTAGCTGTCCTACATTATCAGTTAAGCTTGGAGTAACAACTTTAAGTCCAGGGATATGTGCAAACCATGATTGCAAGCTTTGTTGATGAGTGGGTCCTTGACCCCAACCCCTACCTATGATTAAACGTATTGTTAAAGGTACAGTCATTTGCCCATTAAACATGTAGTGCCACTTAGCGGCATTATTTACAAGTTGGTCCATGGCAAGCAAGAAAAAATCGACTCGTTGATGGGTCATTAATACACGTGTGCCAGTAATAGCTGCGCCAATCCCTACACCCGTCATTGCATTTTCAGATGTTGGCATATCAAAGACACGGTCTGAGCCAAACTTTGATTGTAAGCCTGTAGTTGTACCAAAAATAGCTTTTGGATCATTAATACCTAATCCCATACAAATCATGCTATCGTCTTCAGCCATGGCACAGTGCTGTGCTTGGTTTATTTCTTCAGCGAATGTTGTTGTTTTATTTTGCATAAAGAAACTCTTCGTTTAACTGTGGATTTGGAAAAGGGCTATTTTCAGCAAAAAGAAAAGCATCTTCTATTTCATTTTTTATTTTGATAATCATTTCGTTATGAGTTTTCTCGAAATGTTGATCTGCTGATAGTTCCGCGAATAATAATTTTAACGGATCTTTTTCAAGCCATGTTTTGACTTCACCTGCGGCTCTGTAGTTTAAGTCATCATCAAAATTAGGACCGCAATGCTCTCTGTGACGATATGTATCAAGCTCTAAGAGTGCTGGGGCATTATTCTTTCTAATATATTCAATAGCACTCTCAACGGCATGGGTTAGTGGTATTAAAAGATTTCCATCAGCGTGAAAGCTTTCAACTCCAATTGATTGCGATAAATCCGTAATGCTTCTATTAACCGGCTGGCGAACTTCTAATGGGCTATACACTGAATAGCGGTTATTCTCACATATGAATAATATAGGAAGAGATTTAACTGCTGCAAAATTTAACGACTCGTAAAAAGCGCCTTCTTCCGTTGCACCGTCACCAAAATAACTTACGGTCAAAAAATTGCTATTTTGTAGTTTTTGACTTAGCGCACTGCCAACCGCTAGTGGTATACTATTACCCACAATTGCAGTGCTAGCTATAAAACCGCAATCCAAGTCTGTTAAGTGCATAGAGCCACCTCTGCCACCTGTGCAGCCTGTCGCCTTGCCATATAATTCAGCTATCATTTTCTTTAATGATCCGCCTTTGGCTAGATAGTGGGCATGTGCTCTATGTGAACTGAAAGCCTTATCATCTTTAGATAAAAAATTAGAAACAACAACAGGTACTAGCTCTTGACCTATTGACAGATGTGTTGGGCATCTCATTTCTTGCTCAGGGTAGCGTAAGGCTATCATTTCTTCTATTTTTCGAATTCTTAATGATTCAAAATATGCATCAAGTTTTTTCATTAGGGTATAAACCAATAAAAATCGCCAGTGTAGCCTGTATCTTTGAAAAACTCTTTCCACTGATCAACATGCATCATTGTTTTGGCTGTTAGATTCCAGGCTTCCATGCGTTCTTTTTCTTGTTCATTTCTATATGCATCAACAGTAATAAATGCTTTAGCTTTAGAAACTCGCTCTATTTCTTGCAGTGCTTTTGCACAATTATTAAGATCTAAATTATGAATAGTGTTAATTGATATTACAGTATCAAAACTATTGTCTTCGAAAGGTAATTTAGTAGCGCAACCTTGTTGTAATAAGTGCTTTACTTCCTGTTTGGCATTGTCTAATGCGTAATGGGATATATCTATTCCACTTAATGTCATTGTTGGTAGCTGTTGTAAAATATCATAAAGCATAAATCCTTTTGCACAGCCTACGTCTAATAAACTGCTATTTTCTTGCAGGCCAAAGTGCGTAATAAAGTCAGGCACGACTGGCTGCCAAAATCTTGAATGATAGTTAAAACCACCATAGCCGTGCTCTCTATCACCATCAAAGAATTCCTCGTCAAATTGGCGCGCTATAGCTCTAACTGCTTCACTTTTGGCTTCTAATCTACCAGAAAGATCACGCTTAGACTTAGGGTAATTTTTTAGTAAATCTATTTCTTGTCCTATCATGATTACCTCAAGGTTTGTGAATATAGTCATGTTCTTGCTTGGCGAGTACATCTAAATTTTGCTTCATCCAATAAATTGTTCGTTCTAAGCCGTTTTCTAATGAAATAGAATCTTGCCAATTTAGCTCGGAGCGAATTTTTTTTGTGTCTAATAAATATGCTGCATCTTTTCCTAATCGATCTTCAGTCGATTGGCACACTTGTTCAAATGGGAGCTTAAGCATATTGCAGATTGTTTCAACGAGTACTCGAATAGAGATCATTTTATCTGTTGAAATATGGTAAATATCACCATTTTTACCCTTTTCGCCAATAAGTTGTGTCGCTGAAGATACATCGTCAATATGTATAAATGATCGTGTTGAATGCCCTCCGCCATGCAGCTGTAATTTTTTGCCTAGTAGGGCATATAAAATAGTACGAGGGATTATGCGATAAAGCTGTTGGCCTTCACCATAAACATTGGCAGCTCGTGTAAATACCACTGGAAAGTCATAAACATCTGCAAATGTATGTAGACTCATATCTGCAGCAGCACGGGAGACTGCATATGGTGTACTGGGTTGATAATTAGTATGCTCTGGTACTAATCCGTTACAACTACCATAAACTTCGGGAGTTGATATATGGATGTATTTTTCAAGGAAATCTAATTGTCGGAGAGAATTGTGTAACTTGATCGTTGAAACAGTGTTAGTCATAAACCAATGTTCTGGATATTGCCAGCTTTGACCAACCATACTCTGGGCTGCAAAGTTATATATTTTTTTAATTTTTTTTTGTTTAACAATATCAATAATTTTTTGCAGATGATGATTTATATCCAGTTGACTAAATTGCAATTTATCTGCATTTTTTTGCCAACTATATGGGAGTAATGCTGAATTAGGTTCTGGTGAGCGACTAACAGCAATAATTTGCTGCTCATTTTTTAGCATATGCGCACAAAATGATGCTCCCGAAAATGAATTGCTTCCTAAAACTAAAATTGATGAGTCATTCATAGTTTAGATTGCCGCCTTATTTATTTTATTCTCAAGAAGAGAAAATTGAGTTTGAATATTTTCAAATGAATCATCCATCCATGCATTTATTTGAAATTCATTATCATTAAAGTAATGATTTTTTCCAACTTCAAAGCCGTGCATGCTATTTGTTCTGTCTGATAGATTTGGAATATCATTCGAACACCATCTAAAAATGATTGAGCGAGCCCCTTCAAGATAGCTAATCGGATAAAGAGGACCACTGTCAACACCCATATTTATATACGCTTCATGGTATAAGGCGAGCCTGATACTTAAATCTACAGCTGCAAGGGGATACGTTGTAAGCGATTGATATTTTTCTTCAAGGGGCTCACTTACTTTATAAGTATCTCTAATAATTAGCGGAAAGTATTCATTGAGGTCTAGTGATAATGCAAAATCAAGCCATGCCGTTGTATTGCTATTTCTGTGCTCGGAATTTGCCCAATATTCTCTCAATGTAATTGTTATTAGCTTTTTTTTGCCCACGTTATGTCTTATGAAGTCATTAACAATAGTATAAGCTTGTTGTGGAGGTGCTAAGTTACTTAATTTAATATTTTGCTCGGCATAAGATTTTAATAATTTAAAATCTCCAGCTGCTTGTCTAGGGTTTTGAAAGTAGTTATTTGGATATATGCTAGGGTTCAAGCTTTTATAGTATACAAGGCTACTTTGCGAAATCGGCTGATCAATACCTATGCATGAGGCAAGACAATTAAACATGGGTTTAATAACCTTTTCGATACGCCATTTAGCATCAACGTTATCGTGATATACATTTAATCCTGGAGTATCGTCACTATGGCTAGGGATAATTACAAATTGAATATTTTTTTTATTTTGTTTTTTTCGTTCTATTTCAGCTAAAACGATAAAAGTAGTTACATCAAAGCAGGGCAAATTATAAGAGAGATCATAAAAAGCATATAACGTTGATTTAGTATCAATAGCAAATTGCATTTGTATACAAGGAATGAGCTTACCGCTCATGTGGTTAAAAAAAGAACATTGATTAGTGGTAATACCAATTTTATTTAAAGATTGTAAGATATCAAAGACAAATTCAGAACAAATTACTACTTGGAGCGTTTGTTTTTTTTCTAGTTTTGATAATTCTTCTAATGATTTTGCAGGCGTGCCTTTGTATGATTCGCCACCATTTGTACAAGCAAAAATATTATTGTCAGTATTATATTCTGATCGGATAAACATTTCTGTTGAGGCTGTAATTCCGTAGACAATGGTGGTCATTAATTAGCCTCACGTAATGCATTGTATAGAGCTTTCATTAAGATATGCCCGACAATAACTTGAGTATCTTCTGATATCTGCATATCTTGGACTTCGAAATGGAAAACTTGGTCAAGCATCGGCTTAACTTTACCGCCAGAAAATCCTAAAATGCCCACTGTTTTCATGCCAATGTCGAGTGCTTGTTGAGTCGCTCTAATTATATTTTCAGAGTTACCGCTACCAGATAAAACAAGTAAAATATCATTGCTGTTTGCTTTAACTTTTAGCTGATGTGCAAAAATATTTTCATAACCAATGTCATTGCCTAGGCAAGTTAAAACAGAGCTGTTTGCTGGTAATGCTTCAACTTTTAATGCATTACCTTCTGGGCTAATACCAAATGTAAAGTCATTTGCAAGGTGGATTGCATTTGCTGCTGAGCCGCCATTGCCACATAAATATAAAGTGCCGTTATTTGCCTTCATAGTAAGTAAGGTATCAACAAGACTCTTAACTTGTTCACTATCTAACTGTTTTAATACATCCGTTAGGGTGTTCACATAGTTTGTTGTCAGTTTTTTCACTGAATCCTTGGCTATAGTGGTTGCAGATTGGTTGTTAGTCATAAAACTTCTCTTTGCATCCATTTAAGGTTGTAAAAATGGTCTTCATCTTTAAGTAAGTCTTGTTTGTAAGCTGTAATAATTTCGGTAATGGCTGTGTCGACATTTTTATTGGGTGTAAAACCGCTAGATAGTAACTTATCTGAATTAATACGGTAACAACGAGGGTCATTTGAAGGAGTAACCTCAATCTCACATGCTATTTTAGCCTGTACCATTTTTGCTATATCCATAATTGAGATATTTTCAAACCCTGCATTAAAGACACCAGAGACTTTCTCTGGATTATCCAGCATATAAATATAGAGATCAGTAATATCGTCAATATGAATATTTGGTCTGACTTGATCGCCGCCAAACACTGTGATTTTTCCATTTTTTAGAGCTTGCATTGTCAGCATATTGACAGAAACATCTAAGCGCATTCGTTTAGATAAACCGCATACAGTTGCTGGGCGTACAATTTGTACCGCCATGTCGTCGGCATAACTAAGAAGTACACGCTCTGCAACCATTTTCGTTTTGTTGTATTCAGAAATAGGCTCAAGCGTTAAGTCCTCAGTTACTTGCTCTTCATCTTTAACGCCGTATACGCTACCCGATGACGCATAAATAAACTGTTTTATTCCACAGCGCTTTGCTTTATCGGCTAAGCGCATAGTTGCTAACGCACTCACTTCCCATGTTAATTTAGGGTTTAAATCACCACAGGGATCGTTTGCGATAGAAGCAAGATGAATAATAGAATCCACACCGTCTAAGTTAATCGTATCAGTGTCGCGTACGTCACCTTTAATGACTGAGAGGTTGTCATGAGAGGGCAAAAAATTACCAAACCATTGGATGTCAAACGCGATTACGCGATGGCCTAAAGCCAGTAGTTTTGGAACCAGTACAGTTCCTTTATAGCCAGTTGCACCGGTAACTAATATTGTTTTTGGATTCATTTAATATTCTCTAATTCTTTGGTAGTCATAAATATAATGTTCAATGACATACAATTATTATGCCTAACTTAAGTAGATTTTTGCTCTACATGTTTATTTATATCGGTGATGTGAGGGTTTTCCTTTAATGTTTTTATTAAATCATTATAGGAAAAATCTACTTTATTCAAAAAATGCTCATAAACAGCGGTAATTGCTTTGTAATCGTCTGGTTCATCAAGTGTTAGGCGAAAGTGGCTATAATCTTCATACGCACTGAATGTGTGAGTCGTTATAGTATTAAATTTTGCCATGCCTAACGTAACATGCTCACGATCGTCCGGTGATGTTGCTTTTAGATGGGTATTCTCTAGTAAATCAAATGAAAATGCGCAGCAGTCAAGTCCTCTAGGGTAACCACTATGAGGACCTAAATTAACCATGTCATAGGTTTGAGTCACTCTTTCATTAATCACTTTGTTACATAGCTCTTCATCAATCAGTGGACAATCACTCGTTAGCCTAACTATGGTTGTAGATGATTGAGCATTATAATGTTTAGCAGCCAGATAATAGCGGCTTAGTACGTCTTGTGTATCCCCTTGGTAGGTTTTAATATTCAGCTGTGTGCATAAATCCAAGATAGGCTGCTCAGTGCCATCATTAGTTGTTGCGACAATGATTTGATCGTGCCAGTTTGGTAAGCGTTCAAGCATAATTTGTAACACTGGTTTGCCACACAGCGGCAACATCACTTTGGCAGGCAATCTGGTTGATGTCATACGTGCTTGAATTATTATTAATACATCAGACATGGTCACTGGTAATCGTAATTATTATTGAGATAAATATAGCAAATCATTACACTCTTGCACATAACTTAAAAGTTAAAATCCTTTTGGATCAATATAGTTTATCAAATTGTAAGCTATTGTAGATAATTAGGTATGAAATTTGCTTTGATTTAATGATTTTTTGACAGTGCAATTTAAGGGGCGCAAATGGCGTTTAATTCTGAAATTACCATCGATGGTAGAAAAATTGGGCCAGGTCATCCTGTGTATATTATTGCCGAAATGTCAGCAAACCATGGTCAAAATTTAGAGCAGGCGAAAGCGTTAGTTAGAGCCGCAAAAGAGGCCGGAGCTGATGCGATAAAGTTACAAACTTACCGCGCAGATACTTTAACAATGGATTGTAAATTACCGCATTTTGAAGCAACAGGTCCATGGCAAGGACAATATTTATATGATTTATACGAAGGGGCATATATGCCATGGGATTTTCACGCCCCTTTAATTCAGCTGGCGAATGAAATCGGTATCACTATTTTTTCTTCACCATTTGATGATTCTGCAGTCGATTTATTGGAATCTTTTGATTCACCTGCATATAAAATAGCTTCGCCAGAGTTGATCGATCATGACCTCATTCGAAAAGTTGCTGCGACTGGAAAGCCGGTGATTATGTCAACAGGTGGAGCAACGCTTGCTGAGATTGACGAAGCTGTGAAAGTTGCTCACCAAGCAGGAGTAACAGATTTAGCTATATTGAAATGTACAAGTAGCTACCCAGCTCCCCCGCAAAGCATTAATTTAAAAACAATCCCTCATTTAGCAGATGTTTTTAAAGTACCAATAGGCTTATCGGATCACACATTAGGTAACCATATACCTGTCGCCTCTGTAGCTATGGGGGCGACAATTATAGAAAAGCATTTTGTGATGAGTAAAGAAGATGAAACGGCTGATAGCTTTTTTTCCATGACACCAGATGAACTTGAAGATTTAGTTCAAGGAGTTAGGCAAGTTGAGTTGGCTATTGGCAGTGTACATTTCCCTAGTGAGCCCAGTAAAGCAAGGCGTTGCCTATTTGCAGTGAGGGATATTGCTGCTGGTGAAGTTTTGAACAAAGAGAATGTGGTCAATCTAAGGCCTGGTGTAGGTGAGCTGATGCCAAAGGATTTAGGATTTATAACGGGCAGACTCGCAACGAAAGCGATTAAAAAAGGTATGCCTTTGACTTGGCATCACGTTGGAGCGATTAAATGAACTATCTAATTTACGGAGCGGGTCATTTTGGAGAATGTTTTTATAGAATTTTAGTAAAGCAAAAGCTACAAGTTAATGGGTGGATCGATCAACGTTTAGTTAGCCAGATGAAGTATAATTTACCTATTTTTGATGAGCATACAGCTGATCGTAATATGACAGTCATTGTTGCTGTAACGCCGTTAGTTAACTCTAATAGAGGGCAAATCAAAGAGCGCCTACAAGAGCTCGGTTATAATAATGTTCTTGGCTTTTTTGAGGCTGCACGAGAGTTCCCAGAAGTGTTTAAGGAATATGCACAGCTAGAGCATTTATGGATGCGCACAAGTCATCATGATATGTTGAATTTACCAAGTATTAAGTGGTTACGAGCGCGTTTGGGGGATGATAAAAGTAAAAATATATTAGATAAATTGTGTGCTTTTAGGGCATCCCTTTCTATTGATGACTACCCTGAACCGGATAGAAAAATTGAGTACTTCCCAGATGATATACCTTTCAATTTTCAATCACCAATTCGTTTTATCGATTGTGGTGCTTATACTGGGGATACAGTAGAGGCGTTTGTAGAACTTCATAAAAAAAATATTATAACACTTGAGCATATTTCCTCATTTGAACCCGATACAAATAATTATCAAACACTTACAAATACACAAAACAGGCTAAAGAAAAATAATCCTGAAATTTCTTTTCAAGCATTCCCTTCGGGGGTTTGGAAATGTGTTGATTTACTTAATTTTAATCAAGGGCAAACAAGCTCCAGCAATATTATACAAAGTGAAGTTATAAATGATTCTTCAGTATCTGTTGTTGATTTAGACTCAACTTGTCAAGCTATGGATATAAACTATATAAAAATGGACATAGAGGGGGCCGAATTAGCTGCTCTTGAAGGTGCCAAAAGTTTAATTCAAACCCAACAGCCTGTGCTAGCTATTTGTGTTTACCATAAACCGAAAGATTTATGGGAACTCCCTCAATTTATCGATCAATTGCAGCCTAATTACGATATGTATTTACGAGTACATGAACATTTAGGGTTAAGCACCGTTTTGTATTGTATTCCAAAAGGTTCTCATTAATGAAAAATCAACTTATTAACTTTTTATATCAGTTTTTTACAGACAGAGGTTGCGCTGTTGATATTGATAATATTTTAGAGCTTTCATTCAAGGATGATATAGCTTTGGATTCATTTGAGATTCTGACATTAGTAATGCAGATTGAATTGACTTTCGGTATAAAAATTGAACCTCAGGAATTGCTTGATCCAAAGACGAATTATGTGAGTGGATTTGTTGATATGGTTATGGCAAAGCAATAATTATGTTTGCAATTCGTATCACTAATAAGCAAGACAATGGCATTGGTCATTTAATGCGAATGAAACATTTGGCTTCTGCATTAAAACAGCATCAATTAGGTGTCCACATAATTCTTGATGATTTATGTCAGTTTAGCCAAACGCTGTATGCAGATTTTAAAGTGGCTGATGTTCATTGGCAAAATTATGAAGAGGACGCACTTTTAACAATTAATTATATGCATCAGAATAGTTTATCGCATTTAATAGTTGATAGTTATACTTTACCGCATGAATACGAGCAGTTGATAAAGAAATCCGGTTTTACCTTAACCGTTATTGATGATAACGAGCGACAACATACTTGCGATTTTTTGATTGATTATAAATGGGTAGGACCGAATACAAAGAGCCGTTATGAATCGCTAGTACCGACTGATTGCGTTCGTCTTTTAGGCCCGAATTATTGTATTTTAGATCCCACATATCGTACCGTTGAAAAGCACTCTTCGGAGTCAGATCTTCCCGTTCGAGTTTTATTTTCATTAGGTGGCGGTGGTGATCTTTTTATTCTAAAAAGAATCTTTGATGGATTACCAAGAGCCATTCAAGCAAATGTTCTTTTTGATATAGTGGTAGGTCCCTATGCAACGAATAAAGATACTATGTATGCTATTGGGCAAGAGTTTCCAAATATTAATATTTTAGAGAATGTAACTTGCCTGAAAGAGTATTATGAAAGAGCCTCACTTTTTGTGGGTGCATTAGGCACCTCTTTTTATGAATGTGCTGCGACTAAAACACCAGCGATTACTTTTTCTCTTGAGGATAACCAGACTAATGATATTGATATCTTGGAGTGGTTAGGTCACTACCTCCATATTAATGATGTTTCTATTGATGATTTTTTGCGATTAGGAGAGTTAATTGATATCGCTCTTAGTCAATTACCAAGATTACAATTGCTGGTAGCCAAAAGAAAAGTATCGGTTGATGGCGAGGGGGCACGGCGAATAGCTAAAGCTCTTGTCGGTGAGAAGATATCAACAAATTGTTTTGCTATTGCTGAGCAGCACTGCGAAGTAAAGACTGAATTAACAGATAATTTGGTTGTTTGCCAAGTTGATGATACCCATATAAATAGTTATTTATCGGCTAGAAACTTACCTAGCAATAGCGTGAGAATGACTGTGCAGAATGCTATTAAGCCATTGGAACATTATTTATGGTGGTTTAATCAATCACGTTTTAACTTTGTGATTACAGAGCGAGAAGGCAGTAGGCAATCTCAAAGTTTGTATATCTGGCATAATTTATATAAAGATAAGTATTTATATGGCGGCTGGTTTTCTTGTAATCAAGATCTTTCCTTGCCCATAGCTATGATCGCCTTACAATGGCAACTTGAGTTTTGTAAAGCGAGTCATCCCAATGCTATTTGGCTTGCGGTGATCCACAAAGACAACAAATTTGTAAATTTGCTAAATAGCTATATGGGATTTGTGGCAATACCAATACATTCAAAAGAATATAAAGTAACGCAACAGTTATTTCCTTTGGCCGATGAGCAGTTTAATTTTGTAATGTGGGACCCAAATGCACAATAAAAATATATACCAGCTTGTTCAATCACATACGGTTACTCAACCTGAGAAAATTGCGTGTATATATCAACAGACCCAAATTAACTACCAACAACTAATAAATAAGGTTGATTCTTTAGCTGCTGGCCTGACTCAGTTAGGAATTAAGCAAGGACATAAAGTTGCGTTATTTTGTCCAAATAACCTCGAGTTTACATATTGTTTATTAGCTGCGGCTAAGCTGGGTATTGCGCTTGCGCCATTACCACTAACTCTTAAAGGACAGGCTTTATCAAAAGCGTTACAAGTAGCTGATTGCGAGTATGCTATAGCATGGATAAGTGTGGCTGAACAACTTGTTAATAATGATGTTTTAGCTACCGACAATATAATTACGATAGGTGGCAATAGTGATAACTTGATTGATTTGGTCAATGTAATGTCTGCATCCACGGCGCAATATGATGAGTTTCCAGTAGAAAATATCAATTTACCTTATATTCTTACCATGACTTCAGGTTCTACTGGTCAACCTAAGCCAATAGTATTTACTCAAGCGACTAAAATTGTTCGCGCATTTTATGCGACGGCTCAGTATTACCAATTAGATAAAAGCGATGTTGTGTTGGTTTCAACACCTTTATATCATTCACTTGCACAGCGCTCTTTACTGATGCCACTAATGTTGGGCGCAAGTGTAGTTATTTTACCCAAGTTTTCAGTTAATGCTTGGCTTGATGCAATCAATACTCATAAAATTAGTTTTTTATTTGCTGTTTCAAGTCAACTAAAGGCCTTGATCCCAGAGTTAGCAAAAGCGCAGTTAACAAGCTTGAAGTGTGTTGTATCATCTTCTGCAACGCTTGAATGCGACGACAAAAAGTTACTGTTATTAGCCTTGAATTGCCGTTTTCATGAATGTTATGGGGCATCAGAAATGGGGGTGATCAGTGATTTTGATATAACCGAGCCGAATGTACCGATCAATAGTGTAGGTAAGCCTTTACCAAATCTGAAAATAAAAATATGTGATGCTGAACGTAATACTTTGTCTAATGGTAATATCGGTGAAATAGCTTGTCGCTCACCAACTGCGTTTGCACAATATTATAACTTACCAGAGCAAACTGCGCAGAGTTACGACAGTGATGGTTATTTTTTTACTGGTGACCTTGGTTATTTGGATGATGATAATTATCTTTATTATGTTGGTCGAACAAAAGAAGTTATTAAATCGGGCGGGATCAATGTTTACCCGAGCGATATTGAGTTGGTAACTAATTACTTACCTTGGATTGCTGAGTGTGCGGCTTTTGGAGTAAGTGATGATAAATTTGGAGAAGTCATTTTATTATCTTTTGTTTGTAATGATACTGCGCCAGTGAATGCAAAAATGCAGTTGCAAATGCATTTATTCAAAGAACTTACTGACTATCAGCAACCGCGAATTTTGTTTGAGATGAAAAGACTGCCAAAAACCGAAATGGGTAAAATCCATAAACCGAGTATCAAGCAGGCATATCTAGAGAGTTGTAATTAAGCGTATTACACGCTTTCCCAGCCAAGTGTTTGTGTCGAACGTTTGGCAGCAGCAAATAACTTTAAGCCATCTGCGGCGTGTTCTAAACCAAATACGTATGGTTGGTTATTTTTTTGCCCTAGTTGAAAACATTGTAAATCTTCAGCGATGTCGCTGTATAAGTTTGCAAATGCTTCTACAAAACCAGTGGGATGGCCTGGTTTCATGCGGTTATATCTAAATTGGTGGGCGTAGTCGCACTGACCCGCTCGGTCTAATATCTCTCGCCTACCATCATTAAAATTTAGTTCTAACTCATCGGGGTTGAGCTGTAACCATTTAGCACTTCCGGTATCTCCATACACTCTGATCTGTAAACCGTTACGATGACCAATAGCCGTTTTTGACATCCACATGCTGCCTTTGACGCCACTGGCATACTTTACTAGCATTTGTACGTCATCGACTAAATTAGCATATTGAGAGTGGTTACTAAATTCGGCTAATGTGTGAGTTGGTTCCTCACCCAATAAAAAGCTACTTAGGTGATGAAGGTGAACACCTAAATCTAAGCAAATGGTTGGTACTTCAGCATCTCGCAGACGCCACGCCTGCGGTTGTGATGTTTTTCCCGCGATATCGGGGGGGCGGCGAAAGCCTTCTTGCGGCATTTCTAAATGAATTTTTTGAATTGTTCCCAGCTTTCCTGAATTTATTAAATGCTTTAACTCACGTACCATTGCATAGCCACTGTAGTTAAAAGTAACAGCTAAAAATTGTTTCTTTGGATCATAATAAGGGCGAAGAATTGCAATTTCTCGTGGTCCACAAACCATCGCTTTTTCACAGATTACGGGTAATTTTTTTTCGAATAAATACTGTAAAACTTCTAAATGATGCGGTGTTGGAGTGAGCACTACAAAAGCATCAATGTGACCCTTTTCAGCTTCGACCATTTCTTTCCAATCTGCGTAAACACATTCTGCTGGGATCCCCCAATGAATACCTGTAGCTTGATTATTGTCTTGATTACGACAAAAGGCACCGGCAACAACTTGAAATTTATGATCCATGTGAGCTGCGCAAAAGTGTACATAGCCAACAGCTGACGTGTTACCCCCGCCAATAAAAGCAAGTTTGAAAGTCGGGTGAGTTTGTAACATAGTTGCCTCAAGGTTCATTAAATAATATGTTTATATCGTCAAAAAGGTTGAAAACTTTAATTTAAGATTTGCTGTAGAGTGTTCAGTATAAAATGCACTTCTTGCTCTTTCAACGATGGATGAAGAGGAAGGGTGATAGCACCTTGATAATATTTTTCAGCATTAGGGAAATCACCAGCCTTAAAGCCTAGAGCTTGATAGTATGGCTGTAAATGTATTGGAATATAATGAACGTGGCCAATGATCCCTACTGCTCGAAGCTGAGTTACAGCGTTTTTATGACGAGTTGCATCGCTATTATTAAGTTGAATTATGTACAAGTGATAAGCGGAATAACAGGTATCAATTTGTTGCAATGGACGAACCAAATTTAAATTAAGATGTGTATCATATATTTTAGCAAGGTGATGTCGCTGCTTAATAAATTCGTCAACTTTACTTAGTTGGCTAAGCCCTAACGCTGCGTGTAAATCAGTCATTCGATAATTAAAGCCAAGCTCGATTTGCTGATAGTACCAAGGCCCATGGCTTGCATCGGTCATTTCACTTTCATCTGATGTGATCCCATGGCTTCTTAATCTTTTTAAACGCTTTGCTAAATTATCATCATTTGTAACCGCCATACCGCCTTCAGCTGACGTGATGATTTTCACAGGATGAAAGCTGAATACGCAAATATCTGAAAACTCACAATTACCAACAGGCTTATCTAAATATTTAGCACCAATGGCGTGAGAGGCATCTTCGATAATTTTAAAATCATATTTAGTAGCGAGCTGATGAATGGCTTGCATATTACATGATTGACCCGCCAAGTGTACCGGTATTACAACTTTAGGTAAGCAGTTATTTTTTTCTGCTAGGATCAGCTTCTGCTCAAGTTCCTTAATCGACATGTTGCCGGTATCTAAGTCAATATCAACAAAGTCAATCTTAGCACCACAATAAAGTGCGCAATTACTTGATGCTACAAAAGAAATAGGAGATGTCCAGACTATATCGTTTTCTCCAACGCCTAATGCTAGGCATGCGATATGTAACGCCGATGTTGCACTATTTACTGCAATGCCATGCTTTACTTTACAGTAACTAGCAATGCCAGCTTCAAATGCGGGTACTTTAGGACCTTGCGTGAGCCAGTCAGATTGTAAGACATTGAGTACCGCATCAATATCTGCTTGGTCAATAGATTGCTTTCCATATGGGATCATAAAAGTGCCTGAATATTAAAAGCTGCTATTTCTTCTATCGTTAAGAAGTGGGGGTTACTTAAAGAACTATATTCAAATCCGATCTCAACTTTCCTACCGCACTCATTTAATGCATTTGTATCAAAATTATTGCTGCGACTACTAAATTTAATGCCAGGTGCAATCACAAAATGATCATCAAATTCGTAGGTATCAAAACACAAATCAGAAGGGCACATCACCTCATGTAATTTTTCGCCCGGGCGAATACCGATATTTTTTTGTGGCAGGTTTGGTGCCATTGCTGTTGCTAAATCAGTAATACGAATTGATGGGATCTTGGGAACAAAAATTTCTCCCCCTAACATCCTCTCAAAGTTAGTTAAAACGAAATCAACACCTTGCTGAAGGCTGATCCAAAAGCGGGTCATTTCTTCATGGGTGATAGGGATATGGTCGCGGCCTTGATCAATAAACTTTTGGAAAATAGGCACTACTGAACCGCGCGAGCAGACTACATTACCGTAGCGAACAACTGAAAATGTGGTGCGATTACCACCGGCAATATTATTAGCGGCAACAAACAATTTATCGGATGCTAATTTTGTCGCACCATATAAATTAATTGGGTTGGCTGCTTTATCAGTAGAAAGCGCAATGACTTTTTCAACATTATTGTCTAAGGCAGCATCAATGACATTTTCAGCACCATTAATGTTAGTTTTGATGCATTCCATCGGGTTATATTCTGCGGCAGGGACCTGTTTAAGAGCTGCAGCATGAATAACGTAATTTACTCCACGCATTGCACGGCGTAAGCGGTCTTTGTCGCGTACATCACCGATAAAGTAACGCATACATGGTTGATCAAAGTCTTGCTGCATTTCAAATTGTTTTAACTCATCACGAGAGAAAATAATTATTTTTTTTGGCTTGTATCGCTCAAGTAACGTTTTTACGTATTTTTTACCGAATGATCCGGTACCACCGGTAATTAAAATTGTTTTGTTATCGAACATAGTTTTACCCAAGTTATTTATCATTGGCGTAGTTATAGTAAAAAATTAAATACGCAAAAAGTGAAATTTAATACACTGCTCAGTACTTTACCTATTAACAGAGTAGGTTAGCAAGCACGATGCCAAGTTAATTTAATTAAACAATGGTACAAAGTGCAAAATTTGGCAAATTAAGCTATAATTTAACCAATCAGCGTGTCGGAGCCTGTTATGAAAATTCAATCACCAGCAACTAGTTTTTTAAACCAAACACAGCAAACCAGTAACAAGCTTGCAGAGCAACTTGCTACGGGTAAAAAAGTCAACTCTGCGGCAGATGATGCCGCGGCATTGCAAATTATAGATCGGTTAACCTCCCAGCAAGACGGTTACAGCCAAGCGGTGAATAATGCCTATGATGGTATTTCTTATTCGCAAGCGACCGAGTCAAACTTGTCGGGTGTCAACGATGCTGTCTCGCGTATTCGTGAATTATCTATTCAAGCAGGTAATGGCGCATTAAATGATAATGACCGTGCTGCTTTGCAAGAAGAAGTGGTGCAATTACAAAGTCAGATTACAGAGACGTTTGAAAATGCCAATTTTGCAGGTAAACCTTTGTTTGATGGTCAGTCGGTGTCGTTTCAAGTTGGTCCAGATGCGAATGCAAATCAAACGGTTACTCCTTCGGATGGTAGTTTTGCATCAGTAATATCAACAATTGATATTTCTACTCAAGCAGGTGCACAAGCTGCAATTGATATTAGTGACCAAGCGGCGGACGAAATTAACGCCCAGCGTGCTGAACTTGGTGCTTTTCAAAATACATTGGCTAGCACTATTAAAGGCCTGGGTACTCAGCAAGAAAGTATTGCCGCGAGCCAAAGTCGAATTCAAGATACCGATTATGCTCAGGCGGTTTCACAGCAGGTATCAAATGATATTTTAGCTCAAGCGTCAATAGCACTGCGTGGCCAAGCTAACCAATCGGCTGAATCTATTTTAGGGTTATTATAACGGCTATGATAAAACAGTAATTCTTAAGTATTACTTGCAATTAGCTTAGTGTCTGTTTTTTGGCATCTATGTCAAAAAACTGCCGCTTTGTGCTTGCATCCCTGTCAAACTCGCTTACAATTTAAATTATTAATAGCTTGTAGTAACTGTGGTTCGCTAAATAATGATCTTGATTTTAGACAATAATAATAATCGTGCGATTGGTTTACATGCTGCGCTTACCTTTATTGGTGAGGCAGTGCAACTGCTTGACGATGCAAGCCTTGAACAAGAATGTGAAAAATACCAAAAGCAATCATGTATGGTGATCCTCGGTGCATTGCAAAGCTTAGATCATGAAAGCGTGATCAAGCGCCATCCAACAATACCATTTCTATTAATTGGTGAAACCCTTAAACCACTGTTGAGCATTGCCAATGTAGTTGGCCTTATCTGTGAACCTTTTAACCATGATGTAACGACTCAATTACTGCATGATTGCCAACAGTATCAACGGATGTTACCAAATGAGCATAAACACGCAAAACCGCACAAAACCTTTGATGGCTTAGTTGGTGAAACTGAAGCGGTTAAAGATGTACGCTTTTTAATTGAACAAGTTGCTAAAACGGACGCTAATGTATTAATTTTAGGCGAATCAGGTACTGGTAAAGAAGTGGTTGCTCGTAATGTTCATTTACTATCAAAACGTAATACAGGGCCATTTGTACCCGTTAACTGTGGGGCGATACCTGCGGAGCTGTTAGAAAGTGAGTTATTTGGTCATGAAAAAGGCGCGTTCACTGGTGCTATTTCAGCGCGTAAAGGCCGCTTTGAACTTGCCCAAGGTGGGACGCTTTTTTTAGATGAAATTGGCGATATGCCGCTACAAATGCAAGTAAAGTTATTACGAGTGTTACAAGAGCGCAGCTATGAGCGGGTTGGTGGTACAAAACCAATTCAAGCCGATGTGCGGGTGATTGCTGCAACACACCGTGATCTTGAACAAATGATAGAGCAAGGAAGTTTCCGCGAAGATCTATATTATCGACTCAATGTTTTTCCTATCGAAAACCCATCTCTTGCAGAACGTGCTGATGATATTCCATTATTATTAAAAGAGTTAATGCGCCGTATTAATGAGCAAAGTGGTACTACCGCTAAGTTTACTGAGCGGGCAATTGATAGTTTAAAAGAGCACACATGGCCGGGGAATATTCGCGAGTTAGCGAACTTAGTTGAGCGTATGGTGATCATGTTGCCAGATAAAGTGGTTGATATTCCCGATCTACCAGCAAAATATCGTTATATTGAAGTTGATGCTTATGAACCACAATATCCCGAAGAGCTTATGGAGCGTGATGCTTTCAATGATATTTTCAGTACTGGTTTTAGTGATTACGACGATGAGCCAGAAGTTGAAGCAATTCAGCCATCAGCAGACCTTTTACCCGACGAAGGGATTGAGCTAAAAGATTATTTAGCTGAGCTGGAAATTAGCCTGATCACTCAGGCCTTAGAGCGTTATGATTATGTCGTAGCGCGTGCTGCGGAGATCTTGGGTGTACGCCGCACAACCTTAGTTGAAAAAATGAAAAAATATAACCTATCACGAGATTAACAGCTAAGAGCAGGTTTTAGGTGTCAGGTAGCAGGTTTTAGGCAGAAATTAACCAAGCACGATGGAGATTACACCTGTAGAATGGGTTTCGTCATTACTCGTAGGCGTTAAGCTTGCTGACGCGCACACCGTCTTTAATTCGGGGGGGGGCTGTAGTGAATAAATCACTAAAAACTTTTTGCACAAAGAGAAAACAATGAGGGTAAATGAGAAGAAAAAATGCCACGGGCTTCGAGCAATGAGCTTCGAATACCCTAAAATCTGATACTTTTTTTTACCTCATAAGCGCAGCGCACTCTTAACCTCTTTGTGAATACATTTTAATTGCGCGGGATAAACCCGCGCCTACAAGATTAATTGCGCAAAGAGAAGATTTTCTAGCACCTAGCAC